>NZ_CAXBKN010000005.1:0-49139 GCF_963976135.1 uncultured Maricaulis sp. | reverse complement strand
GTTCGGCATGGCGGCGCAGGATCTGGGCCGAGACCGAGTGGAAGGTTCCCATCCACGGCACGCCCTCGACGGCTTCGCCGATAATCTTGCCGACCCGCTCCTTCATCTCGCGTGCGGCCTTGTTGGTGAAGGTGACGGCGAGGATTTCCCACGGCCGCGCGCGGCCGGTGGCGAGGATATGGGCGAGGCGGGTGGTGAGCACACGGGTCTTGCCGGTGCCGGCACCGGCGAGCACCAGCACGGCCCCGTCGAGCGCCTCGACAGCGGTGCGCTGCTCGGCATTGAGGCCTTCGAGATAAGGCGAGGGCGGCGCCGCGCGCGCCATGTCGGAAATCGAGAGCGAAGTCATGCCAGCCTGCGAATAACGAGTCGTTCAATCCGGTAGTCTGGACCGAAAAACGCGCAATCCCAAGCCGGTGATGTGCAATTGTTCGTTTTTTGTTCGCATCCGGTGGCAGGGCCGATTCGGGCGGCGGGCCGATGCGGGCCTAATTGGTCGTTGGTGCGTCCATTGCCGTCTGTACGGTGGCGAGGAAGGCGAGGAATTCATCGCTCAACTCGCCATTCGAGCGCCGGATATTCTCGGCATAGCCGGTCAGGCGCGACATGAAGTTCTGGCGGCTGAGTGTGGTCTGGGCGCTGTTTGGCGACTCATCATCGCAATCCTCGATGCGGCTCTCGCACCAGCACATGAGATCATTGATCAGCCACAGAATGCTCGGACCATCGGTCAGTCCATCGCGGGCCTGATGCAGATCGGCAATGATCTCCTGCAATTCCTGGGTGGGGCATGGAGGCGGGGTCTGCGCGGCTCGTGGAACCAGTGTCAGGCGGGGCATGATGAAATTCTCGTATCAGGGGAAGATGTTGTGCACCGCCCTTATCGGTGGTCCGGCGCGTTAACCCTACTCATACAATATGAAAATTGGGTGCGTGGTCGCATTGTGCAACTAGCCAAACAGCGCGTCCACGCCAGCCTGAACGCCTTCATCCCGATAATCATCCGCGTCTTCGACCTGGCCATGTATCGCGCCGGACGCGGCGATGATCAGCGGTTTGATGCACTCGGTCGCCAGTGCCGCCACCGCCTGGCAGGCAGGGGGGCTGGCCTCGACGCATAACATGTCCTGCGCGCGGCGGACCTCGGCCTCGATCTGCAGCACCACTGTCACCAGTTGCGCCCGCACAGGGTGCGGCGCGGCCTGATAGGCGAGCACGGCGAGCTCCTTGTCCTTGAAGCCGGAATTGGTGAAGTGTTCGGTATAGTCGGCCGGCGCCCAGTCGAGCACGTCTTCAGCGCAATCGGGCATGTCGGGCAGCATTTCCATCAACATCATCACCTCATTGAAGTGATTGAGATAGTCGGTCGCCAGCCCGGTGACCGGATTGATATTGGCGGCACGCAGGGCTTCAGGGCTCAATATGCCCTCTCCCAGAAGCGGGGTTGGCCCCGTCATGTCGTGCTGCTCTGCGGTCATGTGTCACACATATAAGCCGACATTCTTTCCAGACGGATAATCGCCGGGCGGGAAATGAAGCGTGGTGCGATCAGCGGTGTTCCTCTTCGCTGATTTCGGCCAGGCGCCGGGCATAGGCGGCCTGGGCATCGGCCTTGGTGACCCAGCCGACGACCGATTGATCATCGGAGCGGCTGCGGACCGGGGCGCCGTCAATCTGTTCGGCGTCCAGCAGGCCCATAGCCTTGCCCAGCGTGTCATCTTCATACAGGCAGACGCCGGTGGCCAGTTCGGCCTTGCCCCATTCATCGAGCGTCAGCATGAAATCGCGCACCCGCACCGTCTGCAGCACCAGACGGCTGGAGCCGCCGGAAATATCATAGCCATGCCGCATGACCTGGCGCTGGAAGAGCGAGCCGCCCAGCGCTGACTGGGTCAGGATCGTCGCCAGCGAGACCGAGACCAGCACGGCAACCGAGGCCTCATAGCTGGAGGTCAGTTCGAACACGATCAGCGTGGTCGAGAGCGGCGCGCCGAGCACCGCTCCGGCGACCGCGCCCATGCCGATCACGGCGAAGAAACCGGCGCCCGCCGTGGCGTCACCGAACAGGGTGACCATCACCAGGCCGAAGGCCGAGCCCAGCATCGCGCCGAGATAGATGGAGGGCGAAAACACGCCGCCGGCAAATCGGAAGGAGAGGGTGATGGTGGTGGCGATCACCTTCAGCGCGATGAAGAGCAGGAGGAGTTGCAGCGGATAGGCGACATGCAGCGCGTTGGAGGTGGCCTCATAGCCGACCCCGAGAATTTCCGGGGCGATCAGTGCCAGCAGGCCGACCAGAAGCCCGCCCGGGATGGGCAGCATCCAGTGGGGGAAGCCGATCCTGTCGGCCCAGCCGGTGACGATAGCCGGGCCGTGCAGCACGCCGCGATCAAACAGGATGGCGAGGCCGGCGGCGGCAATGCCGAGCACGGCGGCGGCGGGATAATCCCACAGCCCGACCGGAGCGACCTGCAAATCCCCGAAGACCGGATCCTCGCCCAGATGCAGGCGCAGGATCAGCGCGCCGACGACGCTGGCGACAGCGACCGGGGCGATCGAGCGCAGCGCGTAATGTCCGAGCACGACCTCAAAGGCAAACAGGGCGCCGGCGACCGGGGCGTTGAAACTGGCGGACACCGCCGCTGCGGCGCCGCAGGCGAGCAGGATACGGCTGGCACGGGCGGGCATGTTGAGCCAGGCGGCGAGCGCCGAACCCATCGTGCCGCCCAGATGCACGGCCGGGCCCTCGCGCCCGGCGCTGGCGCCGCCGCCGAGCGAGATGGCGGAGAGCAGGGCCGAATACAGGCCCGATTTCAGCTCCACCTTGCCGCCCTTGACGGCGCGCGCCTCGAGCACATCCGCGACAGCCTTCCCGGCCGGCTCGGTCACCAGTCCGAAGCGGCGGCCGAGATAATAGAGCGAGGCGATCACGATGCCGGTCGCCAGCGGGATCAGCACCAGGCGCAGATAGGGCAGGGTGGCCGCCTGGCTCGCCAGATTCTCCTCGGTGACACCAAAGGCGGTCTGTTCGAAAAAACTGATCCCCAGCCGCAGCCCGATCGTCGCATAGCCTGCCAGCAGGCCGACGAGAATTCCCAACACCCATAGCACCGGTCCGCGGCCCTCGCGGATGGAATGGCTGATGACCGCAAGGGCGGAGGGATTGGGCTTGGGATTCGACACGGGGCCGATTTGCCGTGCTCTGGCGACCAGGGTCAAGGGCATGGACGGTTTCACTTTTCTGCTGGCCGCAACCCGCCCTTGCGCCGTAGAGTAAAACGGAAAAAGGGGAGCCATCATGCAACACTTTGTTCCTGCAAGCCTGATCGCCGTCTTCGCGCTGTCCGCCACCGCCTGGGCCCAGGCGCATGCGGGCGCCAATGACAGCGCCTATGTGCGCGTCTTCGACAATTGCACGGCCTACCAGGCCGAAGACGAGCCGGTCCATTTCTCCGATTGCGCCGGCTTTGCGGGCTGGACGGTCCATATCGTCGCCGGTGAACATGGCGCGGCAGTGGCCTATTCCCGGCGCGGCAAGGAAGCGCAATGGGGCGAGAACCCGCCGCGCGCCGGGGTTTTCCAGGATCTCGGCCAGGTGATGGAATGGCGTCTCGACGCGTCCGGCGCGCCCTTCGCGACGATTTATCGCTCGATCTTCACCGGTTTCGAGCCCGGCGATGGCGGCCAGTATCTCACCGTCTCCGCCCTGCGCCCGGACGGCGAAGTCGGCGCCTGCCATGTCGCCTATGTCGAGGCGGCGCAGCAGCCCGGTGCCAATCAGATCGCCCGCGATGCAGCGGATTACCTGGCGCCAGGCTGGCAGTGCGGCATTGATGAGCCGATCGTGCTCGATCTTGATTCAGAGCTGGACGTACTGACCATCGCGGCCCAGCGCCGGCCCGGACACTAGCCGTCCGGCAAGCCCTGCGCCCGTTTCAGGGCCCAGACCCGCATCGAGGAGGCCAGCGGTTCCAGGCCGCGGGCTTCGTCGATGCGGGCGATCAGCCCGGCCAGCGACAGGCCGTCGGCGCGGATCGCGGTATCGATCACGGCCCAGAATTCCGGCTCCAGCGACAGGGAGGTGCGGTGACCGGCGAGCGAAACTGAGCGTTTGATCAGGGGCATGGCGGCAGCATCGTCCAGCCCGCTCCGGCAGGCAAGCGGGCGATGCGCAGTCGCAACTGCCGAGCATTGTCGCATGGTTACCAATCGGCAGCTTTTGTCATGCTAGGTCACCGGCATGCGCAAATGGAGCTCCCCCCTGCCGTTTACGGCGATGAGTGAACGCCGTGTCCCCAACCGGCCGGGCGTCTACGTCCTGCTGCGGGACGAGACCGATCCCTCCTCTGTGCTCAAGATCTCGTCCTCGCGATCCCTGCGCGAGGCCTTCAGCCATGTCCGGCTCGAGCCGGAGGCCAACTGGCCGGTCCGGCCGACGGCCTTCCTGTATTTCGAGAGCCTGAGCGAATCGGAAGAAGCCACCCGCTTCCTCGCCGAATACCGCGACCGCCGTGGCGAGCGCCCGATGTATAATTCGGGGTTTTAGCGGCCGGTGGTTGAGTTTTGCGATCTGCACCAGCTCCGCCCCCTTCGGGGGCACCTCTTCCATCAAGGAAGAGGAGGGCGGTAATCGAGAACGTCCGGCCTGGCTCCTCCTCTTCCTTGATGGAAGAGATGGCGGCGCAGCCGTCGGAGCTGGTGAGGATCACAAAGTGATCAGCTCTCCAGCTTCTTCCCGTCCAGTTCACGCGCGGCCTTTTCGCTGCGCGCTTTCGCAAGATCGGTCGCGGCCTTCGGCTGACCGTGCAGCAGCCGGTTGGCCTCGGCCTTCTTCGCCTTCTCCAGGCGCGCCTTGCGCTTGCGCGCCTGTTTGAGATTGACCGGCTTGCTCATGGCTAGTCTTTCGGCCCCAGCATATTCTCCGGCTTCACAATCGCGTCGAACTGTTCCGCCGTCACGAAGCCGAGCTTGACGGCTTCCTCGCGCAGGGTGGTGCCGTTCTTGTGGGCGGTCTTGGCGACGATGGTGGCGTTGTCATAGCCGATGGTGGAATTGAGCGCGGTGACCAGCATCAGTGAGCGGTTCATCAAGAGGGCGATATTGTCCTCGCGCGCGGTGATGCCGGTGACGCAGCGTTCCGTGAAGCTGTCGGCGGCATCGGCCAGCAGGCGGATCGATTGCAGCACGTTGAAGATGATCACCGGCTTGTAGACATTGAGCTCCATATGGCCCTGGCTGCCGGCCATGGAGACGGTGGTATTATTGCCCATCACCTGGGTGCAGACCATGGTCAGCGCCTCGCATTGGGTCGGATTGACCTTGCCCGGCATGATCGAGGAGCCCGGCTCGTTTTCCGGCAGGGCCAGCTCGCCGAGACCGGAACGCGGACCCGAGCCGAGCAGGCGGATATCATTGGCGATCTTGAACAGCGAGACGGCGACGGAATTGAGCGTGCCATGCGCCTCGACCAGACCATCCTTGGTCGCCAGCGCCTCGAATTTGTTCGGCGCGGTGATGAAGGGGATTTTGGTCAGCGCGGCGGCTTCCTCGGCGAAGGCTTCGGCGAAACCGATCTTGGTGTTCAGCCCGGTGCCGACGGCGGTACCGCCCTGGGCCAGCTCGCACAGGGCCGGCAGGGCCGATTCAACGCGGCGGATCGCATTGGCGACCATCGCGGTATAGCCGGAAAACTCCTGGCCCAGCGTCAACGGCGTCGCGTCCTGCAAATGGGTGCGGCCGATCTTGATGATGGATTTGAAGGCCTGCGACTTGTCGTTGAGCGCATTGTGCAGGGTCTGCAGCGCCGGGATCAGCCGGTGGGTGATCTCTTCGGCCGCAGCGATATGCATCGCGGTCGGGAAAGTGTCGTTCGAGGATTGCGAGCGATTGACGTGGTCATTGGGATGGACGGGGTCTTTCGAGCCGACTTTGCCGCCGAGAATCTGGATGGCGCGATTGGAGACGACTTCATTGGTATTCATGTTGGATTGCGTGCCCGAGCCGGTCTGCCAGACCGAGAGGGGGAAGTTGTCGTCGAGCTTGCCTTCGGCGACTTCCAGCGCTGCCTGGGCGATGGCGTCGGCCAGTCTTGGCTCGAGATTGTCCAGCCGCTGATTGGCGCGCGCGGCGCTGTATTTGACGATCCCCAGGGCGCGGATCAGCGGTTTCGGCATGGTCTCGGTGCCGATCGGGAAATTGATCAGCGAGCGTGCGGTCTGCGCGCCCCAGAGCTTCTCACTGGGAACCTCGAGTGGGCCAAAGCTGTCGGTTTCGGTGCGGGTCTCGCGCATGAGGGGAAGCTCCTTGCAGCGCGCCGGGCGCCGGACGAAGATGGTGAAGAACAGGTCGGACGTGTATCACTCACAGATGACGGATCAAGATGATGATGCGCATCGCCGTGGGGGCTGGCGCGAATTCGGACTGAAATCAGGGACGATCATAGCTTTCATGTTCGGTGATGAACTTAATCTGCGCGTTGATGCGCCGACCACCCAGACACGCCGGTTCAAGGCGCTGATCGGTGAATTCTTTCGCCATGAATTCAGGCGTGCCGAGCCGGTTGGCCGTGCCTATGAAGTCGATGTGCGGATCGAACGGCCCGATAATGGCGCCGATATTGATGTCGACCGCGTCGCCAAGGCGGTGCTCGATGCCCTGTCGGGAATGGTTTTTCACAAGGGCAGTCTGATCGACCGGCTGCACGTGTCCAAACATGCCGGCGCCCGCGCCCGTGTCAGTGTCACGGCGCGGCCGCTGCCCGAGCGGCCGGTAGTGGTGCCGCCGCTGGCGGCGCGCCGGCGGGTACTCGAAGACGCCTGAACCGCCGGGCGGGTGTCAGCTCTAGTCGCGCAGCGCGCGAGGCCGGCGGACCTGGCAGGTCGCCGTCCCCCTGGCCGCAATAATGCCGTCACCGGTCCAGATCGTGCCTTCCATGAATGCGACATTGCGGCCGACGCGCAGCGCCTGGCCGCGCGCCTTGCATTTGGCCAGCGGCAGCGGGGCGAGAAAACTGGTTTTCATTTCCAGCGTCGGCACGCCGACGGTAAATCCCTGTTCGACCAGGACGGCGAGCGACATCACTTCATCAAGCATGGCGCACATCATGCCGCCCTGCACGCCGCCGCGCAGGTTCGAGACCTGCGGGGAGGGGTCGAATTCAGCCTCGATCCAGCCCTCCTGGATGGAAAAATCGAGCAGGCGGAAGCCGAGCAGGGTCGCGGCATGCTCGAGATTGGTCATCTGGGTGAGTCGGGCGCGAATCTGTGGCGCATCAAGCCGGTGTACCGGCCCGTCGCTCAGATCTGGGGCAACCGGTCGCTGGCCGCCCATCACTTCTTGCGAAAACTGTCGAGGCTGACGACCTGGCCGGCCTCGCCCTCTGCAGGCGCGCTCTTGGGGCCGGGCTTGGAGCCGGGGCCACTATCCACGGCCGGGTCATTGCCGCCGACGGCCTGGTCGAATTGCAGATGAAAGCCGACGCTCGGATCGTGAAAGCGCGAGACTGCGGAATAGGGCATTTTGAGATATTTCGGCACGCCACCGAATTTCAGCGTCACTTCGAAACCGGTTTCGGTCACTTCGAGATCCCAGAACTGGTGTTCCAGGACGATGGTCATTTCATCGGGATATTTCTCGAGCAATGACGGGTCGATATCGACGCCGGGCGCGCGCGTGCGGAAGGTGATGTAGAAATGGTGCGGGCCGGGCAGGCCTTGCGGCAGGGCCGCCTTGAGCAAGGCCTGACGGACAACGCCGCGCAGCGCCTCTTGCGCCATCAAGTCGTAGCGCATCAGATCCTTGGCCATGGACATCCCCGTTTTTCCCTTGCCGCAAGGTATCGCACGGCGTGGACAGGTCAACGCATTCTGGTCGTTCTACTGCACAAGGTGTCGGGGAGGTTGAGGGGTGGGGCGGCGCTAGCGCGCGCCCAGCCAGATCAACCCGATCGATATCGCGGTCAGTCCGGCCGCATAGCCGGTGATCAGCACGGGCAGGCGCAGGGCGGTGCCAATCCAGCTCGAGCCGTAGAAGCCGCGCTCCTGCAGCGCCGCAAACACCTGGATGGCCATGCCAAGGATGACCAGGGCGACCATGCCGGGCCAGCTGCCAGCGCCGAGATTGGCGGCGAGGATGCCCAACATGGCGGCCGGGACCATGCTGGCATTTCAGTAGAGCGAATAGACGACATGTTCGATCAGCCGCCGTCTGGGGTGCAGCGCCAGGTTCAGCAAGGCGAAAACCGCCACCATCAGCAGGAAGGCCTGGCTGGCATTCGCCGCCGCTCGTGCCTCATAGGCCGCGGGATGGCGGATCGCTTCAATCACGACGGGCTCGACCCACCCGGCGCCGCCATTCGTCAGCACGGTGTGGAAGCATTGTTCGGTCTGCAGGTCGAGATTGCGCGATTCCGGCGGGGTGCCGCGCCGGAACAGGGCGATATTGATGCCGGTATCGCGGGCGAAGACCAGGCTGCCATCGGCCGCGATCTCGTCGGGGCCGGGCAGGACGCCGCAGGCGAGTGTGGCGTCGTCGAGCGTATCGCCCGCCGCATCAGCGCCCGGCCGCAGGCGCGCCCGCCGGTCCTCGATATCCCCGGCGCTCTGGCTGCGAATGGTGGCGGCATCAGGCGTGAATGTGATCGCCAGCGGACGAATGCCGGCCGCGGCGCTGAGCGCAAAGAAGGCCAAGGTCATGATCAGATAGATCCGCATCGGCGGCGAGAACTGCATCCGCTTGCCGTCGACATAATCGCGCGCCACGCCGCCGGGACGCATATAGAGGCCGCGCAGCGTGGTCAGGAAACGTCCGTCCCAGGCGAAGGCGCCATCGAGAAAATCGGTCACCAGTGACAGGATGGGCCGGCGCAGATCGGCTTCGGCCTGGCCGCAAGCCGCGCAATAGGGTCCGTCCAGCGGCGCACCGCAATTGGCGCAATGGCGTTGGTCAGGCGTGGAGGGCGGCCGGGGCGAGGTCAATTCGGGCTCCTGCGCCGCGCGGACAAACCCCATCTAGCCCGTGACCGGGGCCGTGCGTCAAGCGCAAGGCCGGGGCGGGAAGCGTTATCAACAAAGGGAAAAGTGGAGGCTTCTGTTGCCAGGTGCCTCCGGACCCCGCCTGAGCGTGCGAACACCCAGGAGTTCATGTCGAAGTTAGACGCGCTGACTAGGCAGCGAGACGGACTTCTTCAGCAAAGTTGTCATTGGCAACTTTAAGAATGAGCCTGTATCGGGCCTCACCCGGGCAAAAGCAGTCTCCTTTACCCATCCGTCGATCCTGTTTCGGCCCCATATTCGCTTGCCAATACAAGCGGAAGGTAATGGTGGAGCCGCCGGGTACTGCCCCCGGGTCCGGTCTGGTTATTACGAGCGCGTTTATCGCCATAGTCAGCAAGCTGACACGCCTAATATAGGGGATGCGGGGCGATGTTTAAAGGGCGGTTGACTGCATTCGGGGCCGGCGGGGGTTTGCAAGCTCGATGGGCCACCCTACGCTGCGGACAGAAATCGTCGCAGCGGGGGGAATGCAATGGCGAAAGTAGGGAGATTGAGCCGGCGCTCCTTTCTGGCGCGTGTGGCTGGCGGTATTGTCGCCACGGGTGCCGTCGGCGCGGTCAATGGCGCCGCATCGGCGCAGACCTATACCGGCCAGTCCGACAGCGATGGCGGCGCCAATGCCGATCCGGGTGGCTATGGGCGCGGCGGAGGCGGTGTCTCCGACAGCGATAGCGGCGCGCGTGCCGATCCGGCGGGGCAGGGGCGGGGCACAGGCAGTCAGGCCTCCTCCGGGGTTACGGACAATGATAGCGGCCGTTCGGCCGATCCCGTCGGCAATGGCCGCTCGGGCCGCACACAGCCCGCCAACGCGGCACCGGCCTCGAACCCTGCGCCCGCTTCAAACCCGGCACCGGCCGCTAACCCTGCGCCGGCCTCTAATCCAGCCCCGGCACCGGCCTCGAACCTGGAGGCGGAAAATGCCCGCATCGCCGCTGAGAATGCCCGGATTGAAGCCGAGAACCGGCAAATCGAGGCCATGCGCCAGGAGCAGGCCCGCCTGCAGGCCGAATTGCAAAGCCTGGGGGGCGGCAAGCCGAACCGCTGATCGCCAGCTGGCCCGGGGCACCCATGAGAGCCGCCGGCCATGCAAAACGGGGCATGCGCCTGCCGCTTCCGGCCAGGCGCATGCCCCGGCCTCTGCCTACTCGCCGAACGACATGTGGAATACGTTCAGCTTGTTGCCGTCCAGATCGCGGAAATAGCCGGCGTAGAAGCTGTCGCCGCGCGGGCCGGCGGGGCCTTCGTCCTGGGCGCCGAGCGAGAGGGCGAGGGCGTAGACCTTGTCGACCTGTTCCTTGCTGTCGGCCTCGAAGGCGGCCATGACGCCATTGCCGACGGTGGCGGCTTTGCCATCGAAGGGTTTGGTGAGGCCGATGCCGGCGCCGCCGCCGGGTTTGCCCCAGGCGATGAAAGTGTCGGATTCCATCATCCGGCCGACGCCGAATTCGGCGCAGATCTTGTCGTAAAACGCGGCGGCGCGCTGCAAGTCATTGGATCCCAAAGTGACATAGCCAAGCATTCTGTTTCTCCCTTAAAGACGGCATCGTTCCGTTTATGTTCCGATTCCGCACGCTAGCGCATGTAATGGCCAAGGCAAGCGAAATCTGACCGGCCCGCACGCGATCGTGATTGCGCCCGCACGCCGCCATGGCGGGACGGCCGGGAGCCGGATCGAGGAAACGTGTGGATCATTCTGACGTCGACGGTCCGGTTGCGGCGAATCGGATGTAGAGTGGCTGATCACGTGACGCAGGGGAGAAACGCGATGGCCGAGACAGCCGTTCTTGAGCCCGGACTTGAATCCGGCAGCGCTGCCGCGACCGGCTCGGCGGCCGAGGCGGCCTATCTCGATCTGCTGCGCGACATCCTCGAACACGGGACGCAGCAGGACGACCGCACCGGGGTCGGCACGCGCTCGGTGTTCGGGCGGCAATTGCGCTGCGACCTCTCCGAAGGCTTTCCGCTGCTGACGACCAAGAAAGTGCATTTCAAGTCGATCGCGATCGAATTGCTCTGGTTCCTGCGCGGCGAGACCAATGTGCGCTGGCTGCAGGAGCGTGGCGTCAAGATCTGGGATGAATGGGCCGATGCCGATGGCGAACTCGGCCCGGTCTATGGCAAGCAGTGGCGCCGCTGGGCCGGGCCGGACGGCACCGAGATCGACCAGCTCTCCAACCTGCTCGAGCAGATCAGGAATAATCCGGCCTCGCGGCGGCTGATCGTCTCGGGCTGGAACCCGGTCGATGTGCCCTCGATGGCGCTGCCGCCCTGCCACACGCTGTACCAATTCAATGTCGCCGACGGGAAACTCAGCTGCCAGCTCTATCAGCGCTCGGCCGACATGTTCCTCGGCGTGCCCTTTAATATCGCCTCCTACGCCCTGCTGACGACGATGGTCGCCAAGGTGTGCGGGCTGGAGCCGGGCGAATACATCCATACGTTTGGCGACGCCCATATCTATTCCAACCATATGGACCAGGTCGCCGAACAGCTTGGCCGCCAGCCGCGCCCGCTGCCGCGCCTGCGGCTCAAGCCGGATGCCAATGACCTCTTCGCCTTCGAGTATGAGGACATCATGCTGGAGGATTATGATCCGCATCCGGCGATCAAGGCACCGGTGGCGGTATGAGCGGGGCGAGCCCGTCCTGTCTCAACGCTTTGGGTGCCCGCATCGCGCAGGTCTCAGACATCTACGCCGAGCGCTACCAGATTGACCGCTCGGGTGACTGGTATCTGCTCAAACTGCAGGAAGAGCTCGGCGAGCTGACCCAGGCCTATCTCACCACCACTGGCCGCAGCCGCAAGCCCGCCGATGAGGGCGCGCGCGAAAATCTGGCGCGTGAAATGGCCGATGCGCTGGGGATGCTGCTCCTGCTGGCCCGCGATGAGGGCATCGATCTTGATGCCGCGGTGCAGGATAAATGGCTCAGCTGGCTGGAGCGCGAGGACGTGTCATGAGCGGCGGGGAACCGGCCTTCGGCCTGCCAGCGATCTGTCTCATCGTCGCGCGCGGACGCAACGGGGTTATCGGCGCACAAGGCGATCTGCCCTGGCGGTTGAGCTCGGATCTCAGGCATTTCAAGGCCACCACCAGCGGCAGGCCGATCATTATGGGCCGCAAGACCTGGGACAGCCTGCCGAGGCGGCCCTTGCCCGGACGGCTGAATATCGTGGTCAGCCGGCAGGCGGGTTTCGTCGCCGAGGGCGGGCAGGTGGCGAGGGATCTCGGCACGGCGCTGGTGATGGCGGCCGCGCAGGCGCAGGCCGATTCGGTCGGCGAGGTTTTCGTGATCGGCGGCGCCCAGATCTATGCTGCGGCGCTGGGACATGCCCACCGGCTCTATATCACCGAGGTCGAGGCCGATCCGCCCGGCGATGCCGTTTTCCCGACGCTTGAGGCCGGGCAATGGTCGGAGGTCTTGCGCGAGGTCCACGAGGCCGGGCCGGGCGATGAGCACAATTTCGTTTGCCGCGTGCTGGAACGGGTCTGAGCCGGGAGGGCGGGATTGGCGCTCTGCGCGTCCCCCCCGATAAACCTTGAACCTTTGCGCGCAAACGTTCATCTATTGACGCAATGTATCGAGAGGAATGAAGCATCCATGCCCTGGAACGATAATACCGGCGGTAGCGGCGGCGGCGGAGGCCCTTGGGGTTCCGGCGGCGGCAATAACGGAAACGGACAAAACCCCTGGGGCCGCAGGCCCGAGGGTGGCGGTGGTGGTGGCGGCCAGGAGCCGCCCGATCTCGACGAAGTCGTGCGCCAATTGCAGCGCAGCTTCCGCGGCATGTTCGGTGGCGGCGGCAAGTCCGGCGGCAAGGATGGCGGCAAGGGCGGCGGTATTTTCGGCGTCGGTCTTGTGCTGGCAATCCTCGTCGGTGTCTGGTTCCTGCTTCCCGGCAGTGGCTGGTACCAGGTGGGCCCGAACCAGAATGGTGTCGTGCTGCGCTTCGGTGAATACAGCCGGACCACCACGCCTGGCCTGCATTTCAAATTCCCGACCCCGATCGAGACGGTCTTCCTGCCGGAAGTGACGACGACCAACACGCTCACCATCGGTGCCGGCACCGAAGGCCAGATGCTGACGCGCGACCAGAATATCGTCGACATCAATTTCGCCGTGCAGTGGCGCGTCAATCTGGGCTATCCCGACGGCGTGCGCGACTATCTGTTCAATGTCCGCAATCCGGAAAACACGGTCCGTGCCGTCGCCGAAAGCGCCATGCGTGAAGTGATCGGATCGTCGAATCTGCAATACATCATCACCGAGGGCCGCGGCGAAGTTTCGCGCCGGACCAAGGAATTGCTGCAGGCAACCCTGGATGAGTACACGGCGGGCATCGAGATCCTCGAGGTCAACCTTCAGACCGCTCAGCCACCGGCCAGCGTGATCGACGCCTTCCGCGATGTGGATGTCGCCGAGCAGGACGCTGAACGTCTGCGTCTGGAAGCCACCTCCTATTCCAACCGGGTCATCCCGGAAGCGCGCGGTGATGCGGCCCGTCTGGGCGAGGCCGCCCAGGGGTATCGCGACTCGGTGATTGCCGAGGCGCAAGGCCAGGCTGATCGCTTCCTGTCGATCTATCAGGAATATGTGCAGGCGCCGGAAGTGACGCGTCACCGCATGTATCTGGAAACCATGGAGGGCGTATTGCGCGATTCCGATCTGACCATTCTCGATAGTCAGTCCGGCGCCGTGCCCTATCTCCCGCTTGACCAGCTTGGTCAGAACCGCACTCGCAGTCAGGGGAATAACCAATGATCCGCACCCTCGGAATAATCCTCCTGTTCGGCGTCATCTTCGTCGGGCTGCAAAGCGTCTACACGGTGAATGAGCTGCAGCAGGCCCTGATCCTGCGGGTTGGTGAGCCGGTCGATGCCGTCAATGAAGTCGGCGATGAAGATCCGGGCCTGCATTTCAAGCTACCCTTCGTCATGGATGTGCTGATGTTCGACAAGCGCAATCTGGAATTCGACATGAGCCCGGAAGAAATCCAGGCGTCGGACCAGGTTCGTCTCGTTGTTGACGCCTTCCTGCGCTACCGGATCGTTGACCCGCTGCGCTTCTACCAGACCGTCGGAAATGAGCGTGGGGCCCAATCGCGTCTGCGCTCGATCATGGATGACTCGCTTCGCGGCGTGATCGCCTCGATCCCGTCCCAGGAAGTTGTCTCCGGTCAACGCGCTGAATTGATGGACCGCGTCCAGGCGGCCGTTGAAGCCCAGGTTGCCCGGCAGAATCTCGGCATCGAAGTGATCGATGTCCGCATCCTTCGCGCTGACCTTCCGCAACAGATCGCTGAACGCGTCTTCCAGCGCATGCGTTCTGAACGTGAACAGCGGGCCGCGCAAATCCGCGCCGTTGGCGCCCAGCAGGCCCAGGAAATCCAGGCCGATGCCGACCGCCAGGGCCTGGTTATCCGGGCTGAAGCGCGGGCCGACGCGGAACGGGTCATGGGTGAGGGCGATGCCCAGCGCAACGCCATCTATGCGGCGGCCTATGGCCGTGACCCTGAATTTTTCGCCTTCTATCGCTCGATGATCGCTTATCAGGAAGCGATCGGGGCCGGGACGCCGATTATCGTCGCACCGGACTCGGAATTCTTCGACTATTTCCGTAGCGAAACGGGTCGTAACTAGGCGTGTTGACGGCATTGCTTGTCGGTGTGGGCGTCGCTCTGGCGCTTGAGGGGGCGGCCTATGCGCTGGCTCCCGAGGCGATGAAGCGATTTCTGCTCCAGATTCTGGATATGCCGGGCGACCAGCTGCGCATTGCGGGGCTGGTCGCCTTGGTATCCGGAGTTGCGCTGGTCGCTTTCCTCGGAGCCTGACCGGGGCGTGACGGCTTTGTCATGGCAATGACAATCGCGTCACAACGGTTGCGGCCCAGGGCCGCAAGGCGCTATCAATCAATGTCTAGAGACTGGAATTTCTTTTTCGGATCGGTTGAGTTCATGCGTCGTCTGTTTGCCCTCGTCTTGCTGTTTGTCCTGCCCGCGACCGCCCTGGCGCATCCCGGGTCGGGTGGCTTTGCCGATCTGGCCGAGGGACTTTCGCCTGCCGTCGTCAATATCGCGGCGGCGCAGCGGCTCAATGCCGGCGAAGGCCTGCCATCCTTCCCCGAAGGCTCCCCGCTCGAGCGCTTCAACGAAATCTTCGGCGACGCCCCGCGCATCGCCAATTCGCTCGGCTCCGGTTTCATCGTCGATGCGACCGGGCTGGTCGTGACCAATAATCATGTCATCGATGGTGCTGACGAGGTCGAGGTCGCCCTGCCCGATGGGCGCGTCTTCGCGGCCGAGGTGATCGGTATCGACCCGGTGACCGATCTGGCCGTGTTGCGGATGATGAATGTTCACGAGGCGCTGCCACATGTCAGCTTCGGCGACAGTGATCGCGCGCGCGTCGGCGACTGGGTGATCGCGATCGGCAATCCGTTCGGGCTGGGCGGCACCTTGACCGCCGGCGTCGTCTCGGCGCGGGGCCGCGAGGCGGGCGGGCGCTATGATGATTACATCCAGACCGATGTCGCCATCAATACCGGCAATTCCGGCGGCCCGCTGTTCAATATGGATGGCGATGTCATCGGCGTGAACACGCTGATCCTGTCGCCGACCGGTGCCAGTGTCGGCATCTCGCTCTCCATCCCGTCCAATATCGCGACGCGCGTGGTCGCCCAGCTGATCGAGTTCGGCGAAACCCGCCGCGGCTGGCTTGGCGTCAGCGTCCAGCCGGTGACGCCGGAACTGGCCGAGAGCTTCGAGCTCGACTCGCCGTATGGCGCGATCATTTCGCGCATTGAGCCGGGTGGTCCCGCTGCGGCTGCTGGTCTGCGCACCGGCGATCTGGTCGTCAGCTTTGATGGCCGCCGGGTGCGCGACAGCCGCAGCTTTCCGCGCCTGGTGGCCGAGACCGAAATCGGTCTGGTCGCCGAGATCGGCATTATCCGCCGCGATCGGCCGATGACTTTGCGAGTGACCGTTGGCGAACTGGCAGCCGCGGCGGGGGAGGCGGCGGCGGCCACCAATTCGCCCGTCATCGCCCCTGACCAGGGCCAGGGCAATAGCGTGCGGGGCATGACGCTGGCAGCGCTCGATGCCGCCTCGCGCCGCCGTTTCCGCGTCCACCCGGATGCGACCGGCGTGCTGGTCACCGAAGTCGCGGCGAGCAGCGATGCTGCCGGCAAGGTGCGCCCGGGCGATGTGATTGAAGAAGTCGAGTTCACACGGGTCAGCTCGATCGAGGATATCCGCCGTATTGTTGATGGCATTCCGACCGGCCCGGTCCGCTTCCAGCTCAATCGCGGCGGCCAGTACGTGCTGCAATCCATCCGGCCGTGACGCGCTGCCTGCTGATTGCGGGACCGACGGCGGCGGGCAAGACCGCGCTGGCCCTGGCGGCGGCCGAAGCGCTGGATGGCGAGATCATCAATGCCGATTCGATGCAGATCTATGCCGGTCTGCCGCTGATCACGGCGCAGCCCGCGGCCGCTGATTTCGCACGTGCACCCCATCATCTCTTTGGCAGTGTTGATCCGGCCGAACGCTGGTCGGTCGGGCATTGGGCCGAGGCCGCGCTGGGCCTGATCACCGGGATTCGCGCACGCGGCCGCACGCCGATCCTGGTCGGCGGAACCGGCCTCTACTTTCGCGCCCTGACCAAGGGCCTGGCGCCGGTGCCCGAGATTGATCCCGACATCCGCCACCAGGTGGCGGAGCTGATTGCGGCCTCGGGGCCGGACGGACTGCGGCGCGAGGCCGAGCGGCTGGACCCGGTTGCGGCAGCGCGCATCAAGCCGGCCGATCTGCAGCGGCTGAGCCGGATTGTCGAAGTCGGCTATGCGACCGGCGAACCGCTGACAGCCTTTCATGCCGAAACCCGGCCCATGCTGAATGCCGCGGACTGGCGCGGCATCGCCATCGAACCCGGGCGCCAGGCCTTGTATGACCGGATCGACCGGCGTTTCGAAGTGATGCTTGCCGAGGGGGCGCTCGACGAGGTGCGCGCCTTCGCCAGCCTTGGCCTGGATCCGCTCCTGCCGGCCAGCAAGGCGTTGGGTGTGCCGCCCCTGATGGCGCATTTGCGCGGCGAGATCGAGCTCGATACGGCGGTGAGTCTGGCGCAGCGGGACTCGCGCCGCTACGCCAAGCGGCAATTGACCTGGTTGCGAAATCAACAGGCGGACTGGCCCCGCATCCACGCGCTCGACGCCGCGGCGGCGCGTGACGAACTGGCGGCCATCATCGCGCATTGATCGCCCGGGAAATGGGCGCTGCCTGGCTCGCCAGGCAGGGCACGGGCGATTAGGCTGCAGGCAAAAGGCGCTCTGTGCTGGACTTGGGGGGTGAGCCTGCGTCCTATCCGCTGACTGCCGACGAGGATGATTCTGCCCATGACACCGGACGCCACCGAGCCGCTCTACACCCGCGATATCGATCCTGGGCCGATTACCAGCCGCCGGGTCGCCCTGGTCGGTTATGGCAATCACGGTCGCTCGCACGCGCTCTGCCTGCGCGATAGTGGCGTGACGCAGATCCGCATCGCCCTGCGTGCCGGCTCCGCCTCGCGGGCCAAGGCCGAGGCGGACGGGTTTGAGGTCGTCACTGTCGCGCAGGCGGCGGCCTGGGCTGATGCCATCGCCCTGCTGGCCGCCGATGAAGCGCATCGCCAGATCTGGACGCAGGACATTCTGCCCCATCGCAAGCCCGGCCAGGCGCTGATCGTCTGTCACGGCTTCTCCGTGCATTACGGGATGATCGAGGCGCCGGCCGATGCCGATATCATCCTCGCTGCGGCCAAGGGGCCGGGCGGTGCGGTGCGCCAGGAATTCCTCAAGGGCCGCGGCCTGATCGGCTTCTGGGCCGTTCACCAGGACGCCAGCGGTGAGGCGCGGGCGCTGGCACTGGCCTATCTGGCAGCGATCGGGTCGGGCAATGTCGGGATATTCCCGACCACATTTCGCGAGGAAACCGTCTCGGACCTGTTCGGTGAACAGGTCGTGCTGGTGGGCGGTATGGTGGCACTGGCCAAGGCGAGCTTCACGCGGCTGACGGCGGCCGGGGTGAGTGAACGCATGGCCTATATCGATTGCGTGCACGAGCTGAAATATCTCGCCGACCTGATCCAGGAGCGCGGTATCGCCGGCATGTATGAAGCCATTTCCGACACCGCTGAATTCGGTGCCCGCGAGATTGAGGACGCGATTGCCGGACCCGAATTGCTCAAGGTTATCGACGGCGCGATGGAGGCTATCGAGTCCGGCAGTTTCGCGCGCAAATGGGTCGAGCGCTATGAATCGGGCGACCGCCTGCAAGCCGAACGGGCGCATGACCGCACCCTGCCGATCGAGGCCGCCGGCGCGGAATTGCGCTCAAGGCTTGGCAGTGCCACGAAATAGACAATAAATCTGTTCATCTCTGTCAGCTACAGGGACATATAACCAATGCTGGGGACAAAGATGGCATTCAATCCGGTCAAGGAGCGCCGCTACGGCGAACCGAAAGAAGTCGTGGCGCGCGTATTCGAGGAGGTCGGGGGCATCCCCGAGGTAATGAATCTGCTCGAGCTCAGCCGGACCCGCGTCTATGCGCTCGCCGATCCTGATTCCAGCAATGAGATTTCCTATGCCCGTATCGCGCGGCTGACCGAATCCGGTGCCACCGCTGCGGCCCAGCACCTTGCAGCGCTGGCGGGGGGGATTTTCGTTCCGGTCGACAAGGCTGCCGACGCCAACTGGCTGTCACTGGCTGGCGATGCCAGCCGGGGCAATGCCCGCAATATCGCCGCCCTGATGGACTCGCTGGGCGAGACCGAGCGCTCGCCTGGTGTGGTCGATCAGCAGGAGGCGCGTGAAATCCTCAAATTGCTCGACGAACAACTGGGCGTCCTGGCCTTGCAGCGCGCCAAGCTGACGGCGATCGCTGCGGGCGAGGTGCCGGACGAAACCGGCCAGACCGACGGATGATCTGCGTTGCAGGCGCACGGATCCGTGTTTAGTTAGCTCGCATCTTGTCCTTGGGTACCGGAGAGAATGAACGCTCTGATTCAATTCATGCTGCGCCTCGACGTCCGGGCCGCGCGCGCCATCGGCGTTTCCATCGCCTTGTTTGCGGTGGTCGCGGCCGTATTCGTGATCGGGCGTTTCGTTCTTGAGATTGGCCCGGGTGCGATTGATGACTGGTTCGATTCCGCAGCCAGCCGCTGGTATGCCCTGCCGCTGACCATTCTCGTATTCATAGCGCTGTCATTCCTGGGCGCGCCGCAATTTGGCCTGATGGCGGCGGCCATCGTTGCCTTCGGACCGCAGACCGGTTTCATCTATGCCTGGATTGCGACACTGGCGGCGGCAACGGTCAATTATTTTCTCGGGCGCTGGTTTGGCGCCGGCCTGCTGGCCCGGTTCGGTGGCGACTGGGCCAATCGGATTTCTGATTTCATAGGCCGCAATGGCCTGTTGGCGAGCATGATCGTGCGTTGGGTGCCCTCGGGGCCCTTCATCGTCGTCAATATGGGTTTTGGCATGGCGCGCACGCCCTATTGGGCGTTCGGTCTGGGCACGCTCCTCGGGACGGGCCCGAAGCTGCTGGTGGTTGCCCTGGCGGGGCAGAGCATCCTGGCCATGATGGATGAGGGGCAATTGCTGCTGGGTCTATCCCTGGCGCTCGCGCTGGTCGGCTGGATCGGCATGATGCTGGTCGCGCGCCGCTGGTTGCGGCGAAATCGCCCGGTTGACGGGGTCGCGCCACCGGCCAAGCATGAGGCCGAGCCCTAGCCGGCCGGCGTGAACAGTATGCGTTTGCGCTTGCGTGCCCCTTGCAATATGGCGCGGGTCATCGCACAACAAAAAAAGCTTTCCCGCGGCATTGCCGCCACACCCCTCGAAACCAGCGCGCTCTATGTTCAACTATTTTTTCGGCTTACTTTCTGCAGATATCGCCATCGATCTTGGCACCGCGAATACGCTCGTCTACGTCAAGGGGCGTGGCGTTGTGCTCAATGAGCCCTCGGTGGTAGCGTACAAGGTCGAGAAGGGACGCAAATACGTCCAGGCGGTCGGGGCGGAAGCCAAATTGATGCTGGGCAAGACGCCGGGCAATGTCGAAGCGATCCGGCCGATGCGCGATGGCGTTATCGCCGATTTCGACGTCGCCGAGGAAATGATCAAGCATTTCATCCAGAAAGTGCATAATCGCCGCTCCATGGTCAGCCCGCAGGTCGTGATCTGCGTGCCCTCAGGCGCGACGGCCGTCGAACGCCGCGCGATCCATGAATCCGCACTCGGTGCCGGCGCCCGCAAGGTTTATCTGATCGATGAGCCGATGGCCGCCGCAGTGGGCGCCGGCCTGCCGATCGATGAGCCGACCGGCTCGATGATTGTCGATATCGGTGGCGGTACGACGGAAGTCGCCGTGATGTCGCTGTCGGGGATTGTCTATTCGCGCTCGGTCCGTGTGGGCGGCGACAAGATGGACGAATCCATCATCAATTACATTCGCCGCTCGGCCAATCTCCTGATCGGTGAAACCAGCGCTGAGCGCATCAAGAAGGAAATCGGCTCGGCCATGCCGCCGGTCAAGGGCGAAGGCCTGACCCTGGATATCAAGGGTCGCGACCTGATGAATGGCGTGCCGCGCGAGATCTCGATCACCGAGGCGATGATTGCCGATGCGCTTTCCGAGCCGGTCGAGCAGATCGTTGAAGCCGTGAAACAGGCCCTCGAGGCGACACCGCCCGAGCTGGCCGCCGATATCGTCGACAAGGGCATTGTGCTCACAGGCGGCGGTGCGCTGTTGCGCAATCTTGATACCGAGCTGCGCGAACGGACCGGCCTGCCGGTCTGTCTCGCCGATGATCCGCTGTCCTGCGTTGTGCTAGGCTGTGGCAAGGCGGTTGAAGATCTTAAGCTTTGGCGCCCCATTCTGTCTGAAGCGGTTTAATCTGCCGGTTCACGCAAGGGCAGGAGTGAGTCGTGGCGTCTCGTCGTTCAGGACGGCATGAAGGTGAGGGTGGGGTTCGGTTTTCCCGGACCCTCTTCATCGCCCTGATTGTCATTTCCGGGGCCCTGATCGCTTTCGACCGGCCTGAAACACGATCGGCCGGATTCGCCGGTTTCCGCTCAGGCTTCACCGATATTGCCGCGCCAGTTCTGGAACTGGCCGCCCAGCCGGTTCGTGGCCTCAAGAATATCGGCCCCTATTTCCGGCGTCAGGGCGCATTGGCCGACGAGAATGCCGAGCTGCGCCAGCAATTGATTGAAGCGCGCTATTGGGAAGACCTGGCCTATCGCCAACGCGACCGGATCGAAGTCTATGAAGCGGCGCTCGACATCAATACCCCTGCGACCCAGGACCGGATCGGGGCCTGGACGGTGGCCGATCCGGAAGGCCCCTTCGTTCGCGCGCGCCTGATCGGTCGCGGCCGCGATGCCGGGATTGATGACGGCTATCCGGTGATCAATCTCTACGGCCTGGTCGGCCGGGTGTTCGAGAGCGGCCGCCGTTCGGCACGCATCCTGCTGCTGACCGATCTCAACAGCCGCATTCCCGTAATGGCCGATCGCTCCAATGCCCGCGCCATTCTGATTGGCGACAACACCGCCTTTCCGCGGCTGGACTATGTCGGCCGCGATGCGGATATTCAGCCGGGCGACCGTATTGTCAGTTCCGGAGATGACGGTATCCTGCCGCGCGGCCTGCCAGTCGGTGAAGCGGTGGAGGCCCGCGACGGCAGTTGGCGTGTTCGCCTCTATTCCGACCAGGCCCCGGTCGATTTCGTCTGGGTCTGGCCCTATCAGCGGATCGAGCCGCCGGTCGACGAGCCGGAAGCGCAAGACACGGACACTGCTGGCAATGCAGACGGCAATCCTGTCGTTGAGAGCCCGGGTGCCGGGGCTGACGATGACGAGCCCCCTGCCAGCCCGGGACAATCCGACGGAGGCGAAGAATGAGAAAAACCTCCGAACGCCAGACTCCCTATTGGTCGGCGGCGGGCTGCGCGCTGTCGGTATTCCTGGCGCTGGTTGTCCAGGCTGCACCAACGCAATTGATTGACGGCGTCAATATCATGCCGACCTGGCCGCTGATCGCCATCTTTCTGTGGGCGGGTTTGCGGCCCTATTTCATGCCGCCAATCATCGTTTTTTCGATCGGGCTTTGCCAGGACCTGCTGACCGGTGCCCCCATGGGCGTCTGGGCGCTGGCCTATCTGGTCTCGATCTCGGCCCTGCGCTTTCGCGGCGAGGACGGCATGCCGCGCGATCTGCCGCCCATCCTGGCCCGCTTCGCCGGCACGCTCCTGCTCGCCCACGCGATTGCCTATGGTGCCGGCAGCCTGGCGCTGGGCCAGCTGGCCGACCTTCGTCCCCTGATCATCGAAGCGACGGCGACCATGTTGATGTTCCCGCTCATCGCCCATTTCGCGCTGCGACGCCGTCGCAGCAGCCGAACCGGCTTTATCGGAGGATGATCGCTAAACCCGATGCGCGCTGATCGCCAGGAACAGGATATGAAGTTCACCCGCCGGGCCCTGCTGATGGCGGGTGGCGGGGCACTGGCCTTTACCGGGCTCAGCGCAAGGCTGTATTCCCTGCAGGTGCTGGAGGGCGAGCGCTACCGTCTCCTGTCGGAAGACAATCAGTTCAATTTCAGGCTTGTGCCGCCGTCGCGTGGCCGGATCCTCGACCGTTTCGGCGCCTTGCTGGCAGATAATCGCGACAGTTTCCGCGTCCTCATTGTTCCTGAACAGGCGGGTGATATTGCCGCCGCCCTTGACCGGCTCGCGCGCTTCATGCCGCTGAGCGAGCATGAGCGCGAGCGTGTTCTGCGCGCGGCCAGCCGGGGACAGCGTTTCAACGCCATCACCGTCGCCGAGGATCTCGACTGGCAGACCTTCTCGGCGATCAATCTCAACGCTCCGGAGCTGGCGGGCATGGCGCCGGATGTCGGCGAAGTGCGTTCCTACCCCTATGCGGCGGCCTTCGCGCATGTGGTGGGCTATGTGCAAACGCCCAATGAGGATGATCTCGCGAATGAATCGCGCGAGGCCGAGCGGCTGTTGCGCCATCCCGGCTTCAAGGTCGGAAAGACGGGCGTCGAAGTTGCCCGCGAACAGGATTTGCGCGGATCGGCCGGTGCCCTGAAAATCGAGGTTAATTCCGTCGGTCGCGTGATCCGCGAACTGCCCGAACAGTCAAACCCGCCGCAACAGGGCCGTGATGTCGTCATGACGCTGGATGCTGATATCCAGCAATATGCCTATGAGCGGCTTGGTCAGGACAGTGCCGCAGCGGTGGTGATCGACGTCAATAGCGGCGAATTGATTGCCCTGGTCTCGGCGCCGAGCTTTGATCCCAATCTGTTTGTCGGCGGTATTTCGAGCGCAGACTTTTCCGGCCTGCGCGATAATGACCACCGGCCGCTGTTCCAGAAATCGATCCAGGGCACTTACCCGCCCGGTTCGACCTTCAAGGCGGTCTCGGCTGCCGCCGCCATCGAACACAATATCTTCCGGCCCAATGAGACGGTCTTCTGTTCCGGCTCGGTGCGGCTGGGTGAACGCGAATTCCATTGCTGGCGCCGTCAGGGCCATGGCGCCGTCAATCTGCGGACGGCGGTGAAGACCTCGTGCGACATCTTCTTCTACGAGACCGCGCAACGGCTCGGGATCGAACGGCTGCATGCGATGGGACAGCGCTTTGGTATTGGCCAACCCTTCGATATCGGCATTTCCGGCGTTGCGCGGGGCATCATGCCGGACCCGGCCTGGAAGCGGGCTCAGCGTAATCAGGGCTGGTCGACCGGCGATAGCTACAACACCGTGATCGGGCAGGGCGCCATGCTGGCCTCGCCCCTGCAATTGGCGGTGATGACGGCCCGTGTCGCCTCCGGCCGCGCGGTCGAGCCGACCCTGTACCGCAATGCGATGGCGCCGCCGGCGCCGCATATGGGCTTGCGTGATGAATCGCTGGTGCAGGTACGCGATGCCCTGCGCGCGGCCGCGGAAGAGCCTGGCGGGACTTCTTTCGGGCTTGGCGGTCTTGGGATTGATGGTATCGAAATGGCCGGCAAGACCGGTACGGCGCAAGTCTATTCCATCACCGCGGCCGAGCGCGAATCCGGGGTGCGAACCCAGCTCGATCTGCCCTGGCGGTTGCGCGATCACGGGCTGTTTGTCTGTTACGCGCCCGCCAATAATCCCAAATATGCCGTTGCCGTAGTGGTTGAACATGGCGGCGGCTCGAGTGCGGCGACCCGTCCTGCGCGCGATATCCTGCGCCGGGTTGTCGCCCGCGATCCATCCAGCCGGCCCGGCGTGTTCGCCGATTCAGGGAATATGGCGCGAGGCGGTCTCTGATGGCGGTTTTCCGGGAAAGCGTGCCCCGCGACCTGCCGGGCAAGATGATGGAGCTCAACTGGTCGCTCGTCCTGCTCCTTGTCCTGCTCGGCGCGGCCGGCGTCGGCATGTTGTATTCGGTCGGTGACGGGTCATGGGAGCCGTGGGCAGTGCGTCATGCCATCCGCTTCGCGGTGGGATTCGTCGCCATGCTGGTCATCGCCATGTTCCCGCCTCGCTTCTGGATGGGCGTGGCCTACCCGGTCTACACCGTCGCGCTCATCCTGCTGATCGGCGCAGAATTATTCGGTGCCACGGTCAATGGTTCGCAACGTTGGCTGGATATCGGCCCGATCCGCTTGCAGCCGTCGGAACTCATGAAAATTGCCCTGGTATTCGCGCTGGCGCGTTTCTATCACGACCTGCCGACCGAGCGCGTCTCGCGGCTCGGCGGGCTATTGGTTCCGGCCGCCCTGATCGGCGTGCCGGCGATGCTGATCCTGAAACAGCCTGATCTGGGTACGACCCTGCTACTGGTCGCGACCGGAGGCGCGGTGGTATTCCTTGCAGGTCTGAGCTGGAAGGTCATCCTGCCCGGCGCTGTCGTCGGCCTGGCCGGTGGCATCGGCTTCTTCAGCTATGGGCTGGAGGACTATCAGCGCCAGCGTATCATGACGATGTTCAGCCCTGATTCCGATCCGCTCGGTGCCGGCTATCAGATCCTGCAGTCCAAGATCGCCCTGGGATCGGGCGGTTTCACCGGCAAGGGTTTCATGGAAGGCACCCAGTCGCAGCTCGACTACCTGCCGGAGAAACAGACTGATTTCATCTTCACCATTCTGGGTGAGGAATTCGGCTTTGTTGGCGGGCTCGTCATTCTGACAGTCTATGCCCTGATCCTCGCCAATACGGTCGCCATCGCCACCAGCTGCAAATCGACTTTTCTGCGCCTGACGACGATGGGCGTCGCGACCACATTCGGGCTCTATGTCTTCATTAATGTCGGCATGGTGATGGGCGTCTTGCCGGTGGTCGGCGTGCCGCTGCCGATGATCTCCTATGGCGGCACCGTGATGCTGGCCGTGCTGGCCGGCTTCGGACTCATCCTCGGCGCGCATATTCACCGCAATGCCGAGCCGCCGCGCGGGGTTGGCCTGTTCGGTTGATTGGCTGTTTGCCGCAATCGCGAGCTTGACCCGGCTGTAGGGTTGGGGAAATGTGCGCTCCAATTAATAACCGTCCAGGCGCATAGACCGCCGGACATGAGGGGAGAGTTTCATGGCAGCAGCGCTCGCGAGCACGCACGCCCACTGGTCGTCGCGTTTTGCATTTATCATGGCCGCGGTCGGCTCGGCCGTCGGTCTCGGCAATCTCTGGCGCTTCCCGTTTATGACGGGCCAGAATGGCGGCTCGGCCTTCGTGCTGATCTATGTTGGTTGCGTCTTGCTGTTTGCCCTTCCGGTCCTGATGGCTGAATTGGCGATTGGGCGTCACGCGCAACAATCCGCGATCACCTCGACCCGCAAAATGGCGATCGAGGCTGGCAAATCCGGAAAATGGTCAATCGTTGGCTGGGTGTGTACCGCGGCCGGTTTCCTCGTCCTGACGACCTATAGCGTCATTGCGGGCCAGGTCATGGCGTTCTCGGCGGCCGGTTTTGCGGGCGGCTTCGCCCAGCCTGATGGCGCCACGATGTTCTACGGCACTGACGGCGTCAAAATGCTCTGGCATTTCGGCTTCATGGTCCTGACCATCCTGGTCGTGTCGCGGGGCCTGAAAGGCGGGATTGAACGCGTTGCCACGATCCTGATGCCGCTCTTCTTCCTCGTATTGATCGGCCTGACGGTCTATTCGATGATGAATGGTGCGGCTGGCGCTGCCGTGACCTATCTGTTCGCACCCGATTTCAGCGCCGTGTCGGGCCAGACCTTCGTGGCCGCGCTGGGCCAGGCCTTCTTCTCGGTCAGCGTCGCCTCGGCCATCATGATTACCTATGGCTCCTATCTGCCGCGCGATTCCAATATCGGTTCCTCGTCGGTCCTGATCGTCTCGGCCGATACGCTGGTCGCGCTGATCGCTGGCCTGATGATCTTCCCGATCGTCTTCATGGTTGGCATGGACCCGGCTGCCGGGCTCGGCCTGATCTTCACCGCCCTGCCGCAGGTCTTCTCGACCATGCCGGCCGGTAATTTCATTGGTGGCGCCTTCTTCGCCCTGGCTTTCATTGCTGCCCTGACCTCGTCCATCTCCCTGCTGGAGGCGACCGTTGCCTTCGTCGAGGAGAATGCGAGCTTCGGTCGTTCGATGACGGCCTGGCTGCTGGGTGGTTTCGCCTTCATGATCGGTGCGGGGGCTGTGTATTCGGAGGCTTTCGCCGGCGGTTTCGTCGACGTGCTCTCCGGTCAGATCCTGCTGCCGCTTGGTGGCTTCCTGGTCGCAGTCTTCGCTGGCTGGGTGATCCCGAAGAGCCTGATGCGGACTGAGCTGAGCCACGCCTCGCCTGGCCTGTTTGCCTTCTTCCACTTTGCGGTGCGCTATATCGTACCGGTGGCAATCGGCTCCATCCTGGTGCTGGGCCTGGATGACCGCTTCAATGCCGGCCGTCTCGGCGCCATGGTTGGCCTCGGCTAACCGATCCCGCCCTGCGGGTTACGGCACGCAACAGGAAAGGCCCCGCCGCGCAGATCGCAGGCGGGGCCTTTTTTGTTCAGGGGCAGCGCCAGCCGCTAGCTGAACTGGTCGGCGAAAGTATCCGTGGCGCGGACCAGCCCGTCGACAATTCCCGGCTCGCCGGCGGCATGGCCCGCATCAGAAATCATGCGCAGCCTGGCGCGTGGCCATTCGCGCGCCAGGCTCCAGGCCGTCTGCGGCGGGGTCACGACGTCATAGCGCCCCTGGACGATGATGCCGGGCAGGTGTTTGAAGCGCGGGGCGCTGTCGATCAGGGCGCCGTCATGCTCGAAAAAGCCCTTGTGGAAGAAGTAATGCGTCTCCATCCGGGCGAGGGCGTCGGCCCGCAGCGGATCGGCCAGCGGCGCATCGGGCTGGCCGGCCAGGCTGATCAGCGCGCTTTCCCAGCGGGCCCAGGCAAGCGCGTCGGGACGCCGCCGCACGATGTCCGGCTCCTGCATGCGCTCATAATAGGCCTTGAGCACATCCCCGGATTCCGCTGCGCTCAGCGAACCGGTCAACCGCTCCCAACTGTCCGGGAAGAGCATGTTGGCACCGCGCCGGTAGAACCAGTCGAGTTCAAGCTGGCGGCAGGTAAAGACCCCGCGCAGGATCAGACCCAGGCATTGGCTGGCATGTTCCCGCGCATAGGCGAGGGCAAGCGTTGCTCCCCAGGAACCGCCAAAAACGACCCATTTGTCGATACCGAGGGCTGCGCGAATGCGTTCGATGTCGCCGACAAGGTGGCTGGTGGTATTGGCGTTCAGGGCGCCATGCGGTGTCGAGCGTCCGCAACCACGTTGGTCAAACAGGATAATGCGATACCGGCTCGGGTCGAAGAACCGGCGCAAGGCGGGTGATATACCACCGCCGGGGCCGCCATGCAGGGCGATAACCGGGAGCCCGTCCGGCCGGCCGCAATCCTCGACATAGAGCTCATGGCCATCCCCGACCGGCAGGCGAGACGCCTTGTTGGGCCGGAGCGGCGGGTAGAGTGAGCGGCGTGTATAGGCGGAATCCATCGCATCCATCTGTCGTTAGCGCGTCAGCAATATAATAATGCATAGCTTATCAGAGCTACTCCCTATATCCTCTCTTCAATTGGGGCAGGCTCTCGTGTTGGGAAATATCGTTTGATGCGTGGATACCAGGGTGTTCTTGCGGCGATTTGCGCCTGCGGCTTGATCACGGCCTGTGCCAGCGACCCTATTTCACTCGTCGGAACCGGCTTGTCAGACAGCGAGCTGCGTTCGAGCCCGGCGCAAGCCCTGTTGTTCGATGCCGCCCAGACGCTGGAAACCAGCTATCGTGACAATGCCTGGGTACAGACGTCTGGCGCCATGGAGACTGCGCGCGGATGGATGGATCGCTTGACCGGCCAGGCCGGCAGCGAGGCCGAGCCTGCCGCGCAACCCGGGCAGGCCTATATCGAATTGCGCCAATTGCTGACATTGAATGCCCCTGACGCCGCCGAGCTTGTCATCGCAGACGTCAGACTTGCCACCGCGCAGGCCCGCCAGGTTGACCAGGCGGCGCTGGCCATCGTCATCGCACCGGCGGCTTTCACCCGACCGACCCTGACCCGGGATTTGGGCGAGGTTGAATCTGCCATCGCCCTGACGCGCGAAGCCGTCGTGACGTTTGACGCTGTGTTGGCGCGACTGTCTGACCGGTTCAGCGAACGTCAGCTTGCGCAAGTGATGATCGAACGCGACCAGCTCGCCTTCCTGTCCGAAAGCCTGCGTGATCGTGCCGACGCGCTGGCGCGATTGCGCCGCGAACTCCGCGATGTGCAGCCCTTCTCCTGATGCTTGACCCGGCGACCGTCAAAGGCTTCCTCGATCCGGTCGAGGGTGAGGCACTGGCCGCGCTTGCGCGCGATGCCGGCCGTCTGGGCCCGGTGCTCGAAATCGGCAGCTATTGCGGCAAGTCGGCCCTCTATCTCGGCCCTGCAGCGCGCGAGGCCGGAAGTCTTCTCTATACGCTTGATCATCATCGCGGCTCGGAAGAGCACCAGGCCGGCGAGGAATATCACGATCCCGAACTCTTCAATGCCGAGCTGGGTGCCGTCGAGACGCTGCCCGCCCTGCGCAGCACGCTGTTTCGCGCCGGGCTGGAGGATTGTGTCGTGCCGCTGGTCGGACGCTCGGCGCTGATCGCCGCCCACTGGAGCACGCCGCTGGGCATGGTCTTCATCGATGGCGGGCATTCGATGGACGCGGCGCTGGCCGATTATCGCGGCTGGAGTGGCCAGCTGGTCGCCGGCGGCATCCTGGCAATCCACGACGTGTTTCCCGACCCGGCCGATGGCGGCCGCCCGCCCTATGAAATCTGGAAACTCGCGGTAGCGTCAGGTCTCTACGAGACCGTCAATCGCGTCGGGACGCTGGAAGTTCTGCGCCGCCTCGCTTGAGCGAAAATTCCGGCACCGCATTGCGTATCAGCAGCGCCGAGCCCTTGCTCAGCCCCTGTATCGCATCGGCCGCCAGCACCATGGCCCCGGCCGTCCAGGACGGGCGTTCATAGGGCCAGATGACACCTTCCTCGAACTGCCAGCCCATCCAGTAACCGCCATCCTTTGCCGCCAGCGGTGCGAGATCGCGCAGCAGGGCTTTCGCCTGGTCCGCCTTGCCGACTGACATGCAGGCCAGCGCCAGTTCCGCCGTTTCCGCAGCCGTCACCCAGGGCTCGTCGGCGACGCAGCGGCAACCCAGCCCCGGCTCGACGAAATCGGTCCAGCGGGCATAGAGGCGCGCGCGCCCGGTCTCGGCGGGCAGCACGCCGGCGAGGACGGGGTAGTACCAGTCCATCGCATAGCGGCGGCGATCGATGCCGGTGCGGTCAAAGCGGGAATCATTCTCGCGCAGGGCGGCGCCGAGGCGCTGGCGTGCCACCATCCAGTCGCGGTCATCATGGCCGAGCATGCGCGCAATCTGGATCGCGCATTCCAGCGCCTTGTACAGGCTGGCATTGCCGGCGCGCAGCGAGTCGAGTCCGGCCAGCGCTTCGCCGTCATCGGGCGCCCGCCAGACGATATCCCCATGGCGGGTCTGATGACTGAGCACCCAGTCCATCGCCTGGCGCAATTGCGGCCAGTAGCGGGGCAGGGCCGCGGCATCGTCCAGGGCCAGTACCGAGCGCAACAGCGTCACCGCGGCATAGCCGGAGAAATTGGTGTCGCGGGCGGTTTCCGGCGTGCCGGGCACCAGGCGGCGATTGGCATCGTCCAGCGGCACTGAAGCGCCGAGATCGCCGCGCCAGCCGCCATCGGCGTCCTGGCGCTCGAACAGCGCGTCCAGCGCCCGGCGTGTCGCTACCTCACGACCGGCAATCGCCAGCGCCATGGCGCTCTCGCCGTGATTCCACGCATCCCAGATCCCCGCCTCGACCCAGGGGATCGAGCCATCGGGACGTTGCAGCCGCTCGATATGGTCGGCGCAGGCGGTGATGTCGATCTGTCTGGCCATCAGCCAACCTTCCGGAAATACATCACTACGGACTTGCCCATCACCGGCGCCAGCAGCCATTCCAGCGACTGGGTCAGCCAGGGTTTTTCCATCAGGTCCCATTCGAGGAATTTGCGGTAGAGCCGCACGCTCGCGGCGCTTTCGCGCTGGTCCCACAGCGCGCATTGCAGCCACCAATAGGGGCTGTGCAGCCCATGGGCCCAATGGCGCTTGAACGCGGCAAAGCCCTGTTTGCGCACCTGATCGCGCAGGGCCTTGGTGCGGAAGATGCGCACATGGCCGCCGGGCGTGTTGTGATATTCGGTCGAGAGCTTCCAGCAGATCGCTTCGGGCCAGTAGCGCGGCACCGAGGCAGCGAAGATCCCGTCGGGCTTGAGGATGCGCGCGATCTCCGCCAGCACGGCGTCGGGATCTGGGACATGCTCGAGCACTTCCGAACACAGGACACGGTCGAAACTATTGTCGGGAAAGGGCAGGCGCGCGGCATCGCCGGCACCGAGCGCGGCGCTGCGCAGCGGCGAATGCGGTTCGGGCGGCGGCAGCTGGAAGAAGCCATCGAATGCCGCCTTGGCCTCTTCGTGCGACAGGTCGATGCCCACGACCTCCAGCGGGATCTCGTTCCAGTAGAGGGCGTGCAAATGCCGGCCGCGGCCGCAGCCGAGATCGAGCACGCGCATGCCGGGCTCCAGCGCCATCTCTTCCAGTCGCATCGTCAACATCAGGCGTTCGGGCTCCGCTCGGCGAGGGCTTCGGCATAGAGGCGCGAGGCGGCCAGGGCGTGTCGCGACCAGTTGAATTCCTCGCGGGCCCGGATCGCAGCGCGAGCGCCAAGGCGTTGCGCCTCTTCGGGATTGTCAAGCAGGCGGGCGAGGTCGTTGGCGAGGCTGGCGGCATCGCCAGCGGTGGAGATCAGGCCGGCATCGCCAACCACTTCCGGCAGGGCGCCGCCATTGCTGGCTGCGACAGCGGCGCCGCAAGCCATTGCCTCGGCTGCGGGAAAGCCGAAGCCTTCAAAGCGGGCCGGGCAGGCGACGATGTGGGCGCGGCGGTAGAGCTGGGCGATCGCCTCGCGCGTCAGGTTGGAACTGGTGGTGACGCGGCCGCTGAGGCCGTGGGCCGCAAGGGCCTGTTTGGCCGGACCATCGCGCAGCGTGCCGATAATGTGCAGCCGGGCCAGCGGCCGCGCGGCGGCGACGCGGGCGAGGGCATCGATCAGCACGTCCAGCCCCTTGATCGGCGCATCGGCGCTGGCCGTGGTGACGATCAGGCCCGGTTCCGGCTTCACGGCGGGGTCCGGGTTGAAGATCGCGTGGTCGATCCCGTTGAAGGCGACGCGGACCTGGGCCGGGTCGACGCCATAGCGCTCGGCATGGCTGTCGCTGGCGGCCTGTGAAACGGCCAGCAGGCGCGGCAGTCGGCGCGCCGTACGCGCCTGCATGCCGATGAAGTGATACCAGCGCCGCGTCAGTGCCGGTTCCCACCATTTACTGCTGGCGGCGAGGGCGTAGTCGCGGTCGATCGCGATCGGGTGGTGGATGGTGGTAATGACGGGCAGGCGGCGGTTGATGCGCAGGAAGGGCGTTGCCAGGGTCTGGTTGTCGTGCACGACGTCGAAGCGGCCGCCCTCGCGCGCCAGGAAGTTCTCCAGCCGGCGGCCAAAGGCATAGAGCTCACCAAAGGCGCCGCTATTGTGGGCGAGCCATTCGGACATATCCGCCCAGGAGCGCAGATGCCGCGGCCGCAGGGCGAGGAAGGCATTGTCTTCGGCAAACAGGTCGAGCGAGGGCAGTTCGATCAGCTCGATGCCGTCATCGAGTTGCGGGTAGGGCGGGCCGGAAGCCACCGAGACGGTGTGACCGAGATCGCGCAGATTGCGTGTCAGTTCCCGGATATAGACGCCCTGGCCGCCAACATGCGGGTTGGAGCGATAGCCGGTGACGAGCACTCTGAGCGGACGGACTTGTGCTGTATCAACACTGTTATCCGTACCGTGCAATACCGCGGCGTCCGCATCCATGAATGGCTGTTCCCTGCTTCAATCTGGCGGCGAACCTATAGAAGTGAACACTGTTCGCCAAGCGCATCATGCCTATGCAGGAACAGTGGCACGGGTTATGGGCATCGGGCATCAGGGGATTGAAATGTTCAGAACGCCCGGATTTCGTTTTGCCACCTATTACGGGGCTTTCTACCTCACCCTTGGGGCCTTCCTGCCATACTTCCCCAAATGGCTCGAAGGCCGGGATCTGAGCGCGGAATGGATCGGCTGGATTGTCGCCGCCGGGCTGGCGGGGCGGACCCTGGTTTCGCCGCTGGGTGCGCGCTGGGCCGATAATGCGCGCCGCAATCGCGATCCGATCCTGCTGTTTGCCCTCGCGGCGACGCTGGTCTTTGCCCTGCATTTCCCGGTCAGTTCGCCCTGGATCCTGCTGGTGCTGTCCTTCCTGTCAGGTGCGGTGCTGTTCGGACAGATCCCGGTGATCGATGCCTTCGCGCTGCGGCAGGCGCGCGATGGCCTGTTCGTGTTCGGACCGGTGCGGGCGATCGGGTCGGTGATGTTCATCATCAGCAATTTCGCCGCCGGCGCCCTGATCGACTGGCGTGGCAGCGAAACCATCCTGGTGTGCATCGTCGCCGGCTCGGTCGCGATCTCCGCCGCTGCGGCGCGATTGCCGGCGGGCGAGCGTGCACCGCACCCCCCGGCCCAGGAAGCCGACATCACGGCCCTGCGCCGGCTGCTGGCCGGCCCGTTCGGACTGGCGCTGGCGGCTTCGGCCCTGATCCAGGGCGGCCATGGATTCTATTATGCCTTTTCCGCTGTCGCCTGGTCGGCCCAGGGCTATGCCGATCTGACTATCGGGGCGCTGTGGGCCAGCGGTGTCGCGGTCGAGATCGTGTTCCTGTGGGTGTCGGGGCGCGGCTGGCTCGGCCGCCTCAGCCCGGCAGCCCTGCTGATCATCGGTGGCGCCGGTTCGATCTTGCGTTGGGGCCTGACGGCGCTGGCGCCACCATTGTGGGGCCTGTTTGCGCTGCAATGCCTGCACGCCCTGAGTTTCGCGGCTACCTATCTCGGTTTTCTGCGCTATGCGGCGCAATCGGTGCCCGACCGGTTCGCTGCCACCGGGCAGGCGATCAATTCGGCCCTGGCCGGCGGCGTGGTGATGGCAATCGCCTCGGCGGTGTCCGGTTATTTCTTCGCGCGGCTTGGAACGACAGGTTTTGCCATCATGATCCTGCCCGCAGCAGCAGGCCTTGTCGCGGCTTTACTGTTGAGCCGCAATTCTGCACTCCCTCGCGCCGACAAAATCGACTAGGCTCCCGGACATGAGGGGAAATCCGGCAATATCCGCGAACGGTGCGACCGTGGTTTTGCGCGAAGACGCGGGCAAGACCATCATCGAGGCCCATGGCGACTGGACGATCGACACGATTGGCCGGGTCGATGCGCCCATTCGCCAGGTCGAAGCCAGTGTCGAACCCGACAAGATCGTCATCGACCTGTCCCATCTCGGGCGTCTCGACACCTCCGGCGCCTATATGCTGGGGCGTGCCACGCGCCGCTGCGGCCTGCCCGACGGGGATTTCCACTATCTCGGCGAGCATCCGACGGCGCGGCGTCTGATCGAGGAAATCCGGCAACGCACCCAGGTCTGTCCGCCGGAGGCACCGCCAAGCTTTGGCTTTGGCAATGCACTGGGCCGGATCGGGGCGGGGCTTGAGGCGGCACTGTCCGAGACGATCGAGACCATTGCCTTCTTCGGCCAGACGATCACGACCGGCTTGCGCACGCTGTTTCGCCCCGCGAGCTTTCGCCTGACCTCGGCGATCTGGGCGATGGAAGAGGTCGGCGTCAATGCGATGCCGATCGTGGCGGTCTTGTCATTCTTCATCGGCGCGGTTGTTGCCTATATGGGCGCCAACCTGCTGGCCGATTTCGGCTTTGCCATCTTCAGCGTTGAACTGATCGGCATTTCGGTGCTGCGCGAATTTGCCGTGCTGATCACGGCGATCCTGCTGGCGGGCCGGTCCGATTCCGCCTTCACGGCCTCGATCGGTGCGATGAAGATGCAGCAGGAGATCGACGCCATGCGCGTGCTCGGCCTCGACCCGTTCGAGGTCCTGGTTCTGCCGCGCGTGGTGGCGTGCGTGCTGATGGCGCCGCTGCTGACCTTTGCCGCCATGATTACCGGCATTTTCGGCGGCATGCTGGTGGCGTGGAGTGCGCAGGACATTTCGCCGGCGGTTTTCATTGCGCGGATCCATTCCGAGCTGGACTGGAGCCATTTCTGGGTCGGGATGTCGAAGGCGCCGGTCTTCGGGCTGGTGGTGGCGATCATCGGCTGCCGTCAGGGCATGAAGGTCGCCGGCGATGTTGAATCGCTCGGCCGCCGCGTCACCGCCTCGGTGGTGCAGTCGATCTTCATCGTGATCGTGATCGAGGCCCTGTTTGCGATGATGTATCTGGAGCTGGGCATATGAGCGACGATGTCCTGATCTCCATCCGCGGCCTGTGCACCGGTTTTGGCCGCCATGTCGTGCACGACCATCTCGATCTCGACATCCGCCGTGGCGAAATCCTTGGCCTGGTCGGCGGTTCCGGCACCGGCAAGACCGTGCTGATGAATGCCATTCTTGGCCTGCAGAAATATACCGATGGCGATATCCTGTTCAAAGGCCGGGCTTTTTCCGGGATGAAGGAGGGCGAGCGGCGCGAGATCGAGAGCCGCTGGGGCGTGTTGTTCCAGAATGGCGCCCTGTTCACTTCGCTGACCGTGCTCGAGAATGTGATGGCGCCCTTGCGCGAGCATGTCGACATGTCCATCCCGCTGATGGAGGAGATTGCCGGCATGAAGCTCGGTCTCGCCGGGCTGGATTCGACAGCGTTCGACCGCTTTCCGTCCGAATTGTCGGGCGGCATGCGCAAACGGGTGGCGCTGGCGCGGGCGCTGGCACTCGATCCCGATATCCTGTTTCTCGACGAGCCGACGGCCGGGCTCGACCCGATCGGTGCGGCGGCCTTTGACGGCCTGATCCTGGAATTGTCGCGCGCCCTCGACCTGACCGTCCTGATGATCACGCACGATCTCGACAGCCTCTATGCCATCTGTGACCGAATTGCCGTACTTGCGGACAAACGTGTCGCGGCGGTTGCACCACTGGAGGCGTTGATGCGAAACCCACATCCGTGGATCCAGGAATATTTTCACGGTCCGCGCGGCCGGCCTGCGGTCGCCGGCAAGGAGAGCTAGACGATGGAAACCAAGGCACATCATGTCCTCGTTGGCCTGTTCGCATTGATCCTGATCGCGGGCGGCGGAATCTTCGCGGTCTGGCTCGGCAAGGTCTCCTTTGACGAGGATTATGCGTTTTACGATGTCGTGTTCGAAGGGCCGGTCCGCGGTCTGCGCGAATCCGCTGAAGTCCGCTTCAACGGTATCCAGGTCGGTGAGGTGACCTCGCTCGGGCTTGATGGCCAGAGCCGGGTAATCGCGCGCGTCCGTGTGCTGGCCCAGACACCGGTCCGCGTCGATTCCTACGCCCAGCTGGAGCCACAGGGCCTGACCGGCCTGTCCTATATCCTGATTTCCGGCGGCGCCCCGGACGCCCAGCGCCTGCTGAGCCCGGCCAGCCGGCAGCCCCCGCGAATCTTTGCGCGCCGCGCCCAGCTCGAAGGCCTGGTTGAAGGCTCGGAGGATGTGCTCGATGCGGCGCAGCTGACCTTGTTCCGTCTGTCGGAATTGCTCAGCGACCAGAATGTCGAGGAATTCTCGGCAACCCTCGTCAATCTGCGCGAAATCACGGATCGGGTGAATGCCGAACAGGCACTGGTCGAGGATATGCGCGCCGCGGTCGGGCGCATTGATGCCGCCGCTTCGGATATTTCCGAGGCCGCCGTCTCGCTGCAGCAATTCGGCGTCACGGCGGATGCTTTCCTGACCAATGAGATGACCCTGGCCGTCAATGAGACCACCGCTGCGGCGATCGCTGTCAACCAGGCCGCGACGGACACCACCGGCCTTATCCAGGCGATTCAGCCCGCCCTGGAATCCTTTGCCCAGGACGGTCTGGAAGATCTGACCCGGGCGGCTGGCGATCTGAACCGGCTTGTTGAATCGATGGAGCGCAGCGCTGCGGACTTCGAGAATAACCCCGGCGGCTTTATCGCCGGTTCACCCCGTCAAACGGTAGAGGTGCCGCAATGAGACCCGTCATTTCGATCAAGCTGGCTCTGATTGCCCTGAGCGCATTATCGCTCTCGGCTTGTGTTTCGCTCTTGCCGGAATCCACACCATCCTCGGTCTATCGTCTCGCTTCGCCGGAAGCGCGAGCCTGGTCCGGTGAATCCCGGACCGTGGTTGAAGTGGTGCCGCCGCAGGCGCCGCGTGGTCTGGCCGGTGACGAGATTGCCATTCAGATGGCTGACGGGCGGATCGCCTATATGGCATCGGCCCGCTGGATCGCCCCGACCCCGCGCATCATGCAGAATCTGATCGTCGACACCTTCAACGCCGCGGATTCTCATCTGGCGCCGGCCTTGCCCGAGGATGGCATCCGTGCGGCCTACGAATTGCGGCTCGATCTGCGCGAATTCGAGGCTGTCTATGATCGCGGCGACAATAATGCGCCGCTGGTCCGGGTCCGGCTATCCACGCGGCTGGTCGCGAACAGTGGCCGCGCTTTCGTCGGTTCCTCGGTGTTTGTCGGCGAGGCTCGCGCCTCGAGCAATCGCGTCGGTGCCATTATCGGCGCCTTCGACCAGGCTGCATCGCAAGTGAGCCAGGAATTGGCTGACTGGACCGCAGCACAGATTGCTCCCTGATCCAGACCGAGGCCGTCTCTTTTCCCAACGGGGCGCCCGTGCGGCGCGCGCCGACGCGGAGTCTGCCTTCCGGCTGATTGACCGCCGCGCCGCTGGCTAGCTTTCGCTCTTGTCGCGCTTGTTCGGCCGTTTGGCAGCTGCGCTGTCTGCGGCGGGCGTATCCTCGTCGCCTTCGGCGGGCATGCTCGACAGCAAGTCCTTCCAGCGCCAGCCTGGCTCACCGGACTGGCGGCCGCCACGCTCCGGGAAGCCGACGGCATTCTCCGCTGCGCGGGGCGCGGCTCGGCGAGGCTGCCCGCCGGTCAGCGGCGCATGCATGTCATGGCTGCTGTCCTCGCTCTCGGCCTGCGCCGCTTCGGCTTCGGCCGGTTTGCGTTTGCGGCCCAGCAGCGGATCGGGCAATTCATTCGTGCCCAGATCTGGCACCCGGCGTCCACCGGCCACAGAGCCCATGCGGAGCATGAAGTCGCTGAGCAATTCGTAGTTCTGCCGGATGCGCGCCTGGAAGGCGGCGTCGATCTCCTGGGATTCTTCGGCAGCTACCATGGCGGCGGCATTGAGGCCTTCCAGGCCGCGGCGAAGCGCGTCAGCGGCTTCCTGGGCGCGTTCGCGCGCCATGACCGGCAATTCGGACAGCCGATTGGTCATGGTGTCGATATGGCGCTCGACATTCTGGGTCTCGACGCGGGCCGAGGCCAAGACGGCTTCCAGGCGGCGGCGAACCGATTCTGCAGCTTCATCGGCCACTTGCGAGGCTCGTGCGGTGAGCTTGTCGGCTTCGGCGAGACGTTGCTGGAAAGCATCATCAGAGCGCTGGGCGGCGTTAAATGCGATTTCGTTGGAGTGCTCGACCTTCTGCGTCACCGCATCGGCCTGGGCCTCGATGGCCTCGATCGCGGCTTCCGAGATCGACTTGGCTTCCTGGGCCGAGGCCACCAGGCGGGCCAGGGCGGCTTCATGTTCGCGCGCCGCATATTCGGACTCCGAGCGCACACGGCCGGCGAGGCTGTGCGCACGCTCAAGCGCTTCGTCGACGGATTTCTTGAAGGCCGCAGCGCCATTGGTCGAGGCGGAGGTCAGCGCATCGGCACCGTCGCGGGCTGTCGTCGCCATGACTTCAAGCTCGGCGCGATGGAAATCGAGGGCGGCGGCGATCTTCTCCTGCTCCTTGCGCAGCGCCTCACCGGCTTCGCTCAGGCGGCCGCGGTGTTTGACATAGGCGGCATCGAGATTGTCGGTTCTTTCCTTGAGCGTGTCCGAGAGTTCGTGCAGGTGCGCGGTGCGTTCCGAGAGTTTCGTTGCGGCGATATTGCTGCGCTCCGTGACGGAATCGCCCGCATCCTGCAGGCTTTCGACGCTGGCGAGGATGCGGCGTCCGCTATCGCTGGCCTGGTTGGCCGCCAGTTCGGCGGCGGCGGCGACCATTTTGGACTGGTCGGAAATCGCTGCGGCGATCAGCGCTGCCTTGTCGTCGAAGGATTCCGAGACCTCGCCCAGACGCAGTCTTTCCTTGCGCAGTCCCTTGAGCAATTCCTCGGTGCGGTCACGCGCATCGGTGGCCGAGAGTTCAAGCGATTCCGCGTGGTGGCTGATGACTTCTTCCATTGCCGCCAGGCGGGCGAGGGCGCTCTCAAGCGCTGAATTGATGCGGTCGACCTCGCCGGTCACGGCCTGGGAGAGGGACTGGACCTCGTGGCGCGCGTACTGGGCGGGCTCGGACAGGCGGCGAATGGCACGCTCGACGCGGCGGGTATTATGGGCATTGCGAACGACTTCGCGCGCCATCAGACCGCTCATGACAAAGAGCAGGGCCGGCGCAATCGCGAAAACGGCCAGCCCGGTCAATTGCCCGAAACCATATTGTCCCAGACGCTCGAGCGACTGGACACCGAGTGCGCCCCAGATAAAGGCGGCGGCGCCGCCAACCCAGAGCAGCGCGAAACTATTGGCCAGCCAGATCAGCCAGGCCCCGCCCGGGCGTTCCTCTGCCATGCGGGGCTGGTGCGGCTCGGCGTCCGGTGCTGCCGCAGCCGCGGCTTGCGAGGCAGCAGCGGCCATGGCCTGGTCGGATTCCGGCCCGGCCAGGCCGATTTCGGTGAGGTGGACTGATTTTTCTAGCGTTTTCTCGGTCATATTGCGCTCGATCGGGCCGTGGAGCAGGCTCGCTCCCGGACGGGGTCTGCGGACAGAAGGGCTCAATAGAGCCATTGTGACAGATGATAGCCGCAGAAGCGCGCCGCCGACACAGATAATCTATGCGAAATCGATATTTGCCTGTTGAGACGAGGCTGGAAGCGCGCCAGCCTAGCTGTCATACCGGTCCGATGGCGTGACAAATGCCGGTGTGGCTTCGTGGATGAGAATCTCGGCGCCCGACAGGCAGTCACGGCTCGATATCTGCGTACCCTTGCGGGCATCATGGGTGTCGGCGGGGGTCCAGACGATCATCTGGCGGTATTCGGTCGGCTCGACTGTGACGCAGTCACTGCCCGGGGATAAGGTAATGCCAAGCAGGGACAAGCCCATCACGGCAAACCATTCAATCAGTGAGACCAGAAGCTGGATCATGACGTTTTCGCACCCCAAGGCGTATCCGCATGCGCGATTGAGTTATGAAATTTATTGAGACTCGATACAATTCCAGAAACATGCCGCGGTCGTGAAATCTTCGTAAGAATATGGCGGAAACTGGGCGAATTCGCCTCAAGGGAGCAAAAATGCCGGAAAATGCACCACTCCCGCGCCATGACAGCCTGGATGCATTGCGGGGCTTCGCCGTGCTGCTCATGTTTGCCGTCAATATTCAGCTCTTCGCCTTCGTCTGGATCGCGGCCGATATTCCCGGCCTGCAGAGTGATTTCGAGGGGTGGGGCAATCGTGCCGTATGGCTGGTGACCCAGGGCCTGGTTTCGCAATCGGGCACGGCGCTCTTCATCACCCTGTTCGGCGCGGCCCTGGTGTTGAATGTGCGGGCCGCGCGCCAGAACCCGACCCGGCAATGGCCGCGACTGGCCTGGTTGCTTCTGCTCGGCCTGCTGCATGCCTATCTGTTCTGGTATGGCGATATTCTGGTGCCGCTGGCCCTGGTCGCCATGATCGTGGTGGCCGCCAATGGCATGACGCTGCGCAGTCTCTGGGGGCTGGGGCTTGGCCTGATCGGTTTTACCGGGCTGATGTTGCTGGCGGGCAGTGCGATCGGCGCCCTGATCGGCGACGGCATCACCGCAGCCGGCGCGATGGGTTTCAATCCCGAAGCCATTGCCGGCATTGAAACACTCTACCGCACCGGTTTCGTGGCGCGGCTCGGCTATAATATGAGCATCGCGCTGCAATCGGAGATGATGCAGATTGTCTTCATGAGCGGACGGATGGCCGGCTGTCTACTGCTCGGCATGGCGGCGCTGCGAAGCGGTTTTCTGACCGGCCAGTGGTCGGTGCGCCATTATGGCTGGATCGCCGCCATCGCTCTGGGCATTGGCGCGGCGCTCTGCCTCGCTGGCGCCTGGAATGCGATGGCCTCCGGTTTCTCACCCGCGGCGGTGCTGCAAAACCGTGTCGCCCAGTATTTCGGCAGCCTGGCGCTGGCACTGGGTTATGCTGCGGGATTCATGCTGGCGGCGAAACTGGATCGGGCTCGCGCGGCGCGCTCGGCGCTGGCAGCTGTCGGGCGCATGCCGATCAGCAATTACTTCGCGCAGACCCTTTTGATGACACTGCTCTTCGTCGGGTTTCCGGGCCTGGGCCAATTCGGCCAGATCGACCGCACGGGCCTCGCCCTGATCCTGGTTTCGGTCTGGGTGGCGCAGGTTTTCGGTTCGATCTTCTGGCTGCAACGCTATCGCTACGGCCCGGTCGAATGGGTGTGGCGCTCACTCACCGCCGGGCGGCCACAGGCGTGGCTGCGCTGACGCCCTACTCGGCATCGGGCTGGTTTTCCGGGGTGGCGCGCTGGAAGGCCGGCAGGGCGAGGCAGGCGGCTTCGGCGGCCATCAGCGTCGGAAAGGCCGACAGATCAACCTCCCAGCGCCGGGCATTGACCAGTTGCGGCAGGAGATAGACCTCCGCCATGCCCGGTGCGTCGCCGTGCAGGAAGGGGGTTGAGCGCGGGTGGGCTGCGACGAGGGCCTCCAGCGCGGCCAGCCCGTCGCTTGTCCAGCGATGGGCCCAGGCTTTCATCCCTGCCGGCCCCTGGCCGAGATCATCCCCGATCGCCTTGAGAATGCGCAAATTCTGCACCGGGTGGGTGTCGCAGCCAATGATCGCGGCCCAGGCGCGTACGCGGCAACGCTCCAGCGGATCGGATGGCAGCAGGGCGGGCTGCGGCCAGCTCTCCTCAATCCATTCCAGAATGGCGGGCGATTGCATCAGCATGGCATCGCCATATTTGAGCACCGGTACCAGACCCTGGGGCTGCATGGCCAGCCAGGCCTGGCTCTTCTGCTCGCCGGTTTTCAGATTGATCGCGACCTGCTCGTATTCGACGCCCTTGAGATTGAGGGCGATGCGAAGCCGGTAGGCGGCACCGGAGCGCCAATAGCCGTAGAGGACAGGTTTCATCGCGATCTCCTTGTCAGGGGGGCCGGGGGCGGGTCTCAGGTGACGGTGAATTCGAGCGGCGGGAGGCCGGCAATCTCGGCCTTGACCCGGTCATCGCGCTGCAAGGGGCCGACGCCGGCGGGCGTGCCGGTAAAAACCAGATCGCCAGGCTTGAGCGTGAAATAGCGCGCCAGTTCCGACAGGACGCGGCGCGGCGGCAGGATCATCTCCGACAGGTCGCCGGACTGGCGGCGCACGCCATTGACCTTGAGTGAAATCGCTCCGCGTTCAGGCACGGGCCCGAAGCGCAACAGGCCGACCGGCGCGGAATTCTCGAACGCCTTGCCGATTTCCCACGGACCGCCCTTGGCCTTCATCGCACCTTGCAGGTCGCGCCGGGTCAGGTCGACACCGACGGCACAGCCCATGACCGCTCCGCCATCGCCGAGCGCCAGGACCAGCTCGACTTCGTGATGCAGGTCCGACGTGCCTTGCGGGTAGGGCAGGCGCGGCGATGTCATGATCGCGTCGGCGGGCTTCATGAAAAAGATCGCCTCGGCGGCGGCGCCCATTTCCCTGGCATGGTCGGCATAATTGCGGCCGATGCAGAAAATGCGGCGGACGGGAAAGCGGCGCTCATCACCTTCGATGGGAAGGCTTGGCAGGGCGGGTGTAGGGATGATGTCGATCATGGCGTTGGGATAGCGCGACATGCGGGTCGGCGTCGAGCGAGTTTTGGCTTGCCGCTGCAACCCGTTTGCGGCACCAGACCGGATATGGACGAAGCCAAACCAAACAGCGCGCCGGGCATGCCGGCCCTGCGGCTGGGCGACTATCTGCCCTACCGCCTGGCGATTGCCTCCAACCAGGTCTCGTCAATGGTGGCGCGCGCCTATCAGAGCCGGTTCGGGATCACGATCTGGGAATGGCGCGTGATCGCCATTCTCGGCGAGGGCCATCCGGTGACGGCGCAGGGCCTGTGCGATGTGACGGCGATGGACAAGGTTTCGGTCAGCCGCGCTGTGCGTTCACTGGCCGATCGTGGTGTGATCGAACGCTCAAGCAACCGGGCGGACCGACGCTCGCATCTGTTGGCACTGACGCCGGCGGGACGGGCCATCTATGCGGAAATCGCACCAGTCGCGCTGGAGGCCGAAGCTGCGCTCCTGGCGGGGCTCACGCCGGACGAGGTCGCGCGGCTCTCAACCCTGCTCGACCGTCTGCGTGATCGCGCCCGCGATCTCAAGGACAGTTAGGGCGCGGAAACCCGTGTCCGCTCGCCCAGCTGGGTGACGATGCGGCCCGAGGCGAACATGGCCAGCACGGTGGCGGCGGCGAATATATAGACACCCGGCAGCGTGGATGCGGCGAAGACGAGATTGTCGCGCACGCTGAAAATCACCAAGGCCAGGACCAGCACATCGGCCATCGACCATTTGCCCAGCATTTCGAGAAATCGCAGATGGCCGGCACCGGTGCCGGGCGCGCGGGAAAATTGCAGCCGCCACATCCAGATGAGTTTGAAGCCTGGAAACACCACCGAAAAGCCCAACACGATCATGGCGAGCAGGAATTCACCGTCATGCAACAGGGCCCGCCCGAAACCCAGAATCGAATGTTCACCAGTCCAAAGTCCGAACTGTGTGGTCCGCAGGGCTGGCAGGATGAGGCCCAGAGGCAAGAGGCATGAGCTCAACACCAGCAGGGCGGTCGTCGTCTGTCCGGCCCCCTGATCGGCCAATGCCCGCGGCTTCGTCATGATCGCGCCTTCCCCTGGATAGCCAATGCTGAAATCCAATGCAGGCAAAAGAACGGCAGGCAGGACTGGAGATCAGCCAAGTGCCGGCACCGCCCAGGGAGGTAATAACCTATGATTCGAAATAAGTCTGTGGTTAACGCCCGGAAACTAAACGCATTGCCGACACGCACCTTTCCCCCGGGTGTCATCGTGAAAGGACAGGGTTCCACAATGCAGAAATTTCTACTGACAGTCCTCGCCGGCGCGCTCCTGACAGCGCCCGTCGCGGCTGAAACCACCCAGCGCGACCTCGAAGTCATCGGTCGTGCCCTCGGCTTCGTCGATGGTGCCAGTGGCACCAGCCGCGTCGTCGCCATTGTTTATGATGCCGGCAGCGAAGCCGAGGCCCAGGCCCTGGCAGCCTCCATGGGCAGCGGGCTTTCGGCCGGCCGCGTCACGCTGACGCCGCGTCTTGTCGCAGCGTCTGACACCGCCAGTCTTGCCGGCGCCGACGCGGCCGTCCTGCTCGGCTCTGCCGCTGGCGATGCCGGCGTCTTCGCCGCCACCAGCGCCAATGGCGTGATGAGCGTTTCCACCGATATGAGCTGCGTCCAGTCCGGCAAATGCGTGATGGGCGTTCAGAGCGCGCCAGCCGTGCGGATCGTCGTCAATGGCGGCGCGGCTTCGGCATCATCCATCTCTTTTGCTGCGGCTTTCGCAATGATGGTTGAAGAAATCTAGGTGAGCTGACGCTCCACAAGACATTCAGGTGGGCTGAGGCCCTGACGAGGACAAATCATGAAAACGACAACACTATTGACGACGATCTCTGCGATCGCTCTCTCGGCGGCCTTTACGGTCGGCGTTTCCGCGCAGCAGCTGGACTACACTTCGATGAGCGAAATGTTCGGCGAAGCCGTGACAGCCGGTGCAACCGGTGCTCCGCAGCGCGCGTCCGATGTGCCTGCGACGATGATCATCATCACCCAGGACGAGATCGAACGCTTCCCGGAATACGACATTCCCGGCATTCTGCGCCATTATGGCGGCGTTGATGTCACCCGCTATGCCTATGGCGACGGTCAGGTCTCTGTCCGCGGTGCCGCAACCGGCTATACGCCGCGCCTTCTGGTCCTGGTCAATGGCCGCGAGGTTTATCTCGACAGCTATGGCTATACCGCCTGGTCGACCCTGCCGGTCCAGCTCGACGAGATCCAGCAGATCGAAGTCGTCAAGGGGCCGCAATCGGCGCTCTATGGCTTCAACGCTGTTGCCGGTGTGGTGAACATCATCACCCGCAATCCGAACCATGGCGACTACACCCAGCTGCGCGTCAATGCCGGGACGGATGAGTACCAAGGCATTTCCTTCACAGCCGCGCGCCAGCTCGGTGACCGCTTCGCGGTCCGGGCCAGCTATGGCGCGTCGGAAGCCAATGAATTCACGCCCTATGCGGGCCAGGCGACTGCCGTGCTGCGCGCGCCAGGCGAGCCAGATTTCAGCCGCGAAACCGGTGCGATCGAGGGCCGTTTTCGTATCACCGACAAGGTCAATCTGACTGCCGAAGCCACATTCTCCAATGTGCGGGCTTCGGAAGGCGACAGCATTTATTACCACGAGAATACCGGCTACACGCTCGTCTCCTACAAGGGCGATCTCGAGGCCGACACCGATTGGGGCTTCCTGACCCTGTCCGCGTATCGCAATGAGTCGGAAATCGAATATTCCTTCGGCGCGCAGGACGTGACCCTTACCACACTGCGCCTGCAGGACCTGTTCCGCGTTGGTACCAATGATACCATCCGCCTCTCGCTTGAATTCCGGCAGGGTGAAACCGGCTCATTCCCGGATCCGACCAATGGTGATTTCGGTTATGAGACGACCGCCTTCTCGGCGATGTGGAACCACAAGTTCAGCAATGCCGTCGACCTCACCCTGGCTGGCCGGTTTGACAGCGTTGACTGGAGCCGCGATGCGCAGCCGAACCCGTTCCTCTACCCGTTCGCGCAGGCCGATTACGACGTCTCCATCGAAGAGCTGAGCTATAATGCGGCTCTGGTCTGGCGGCCGGAATTCGGCGGTGCCGTGCGCCTCACCGCAGCGCGCGGTGTGCAGGCTCCGACAATGTTCGATATCGGCTTCACGATGCCGGTGAATCTCGGGGGCTTCTTCGTTGTGGCGGCCGGCAATCCAGCAATCGAACCCTCGATCGTGACCAATTACGAGATCGCCTATGATCGCGCACTGACGCCGACAATGACTTTGCGTGCGGCTGTATTCCTGCAGGAGACTGAAGGTGTCAAAAGCCAGCTCGGCCAGGCACCCGACCTGTTGCCGCCCGCAACGCCAGTGCCGACTTTCCTGTTCGACAATCGCGGAGACACACAAGTCGCGGGCGTGGAGCTGACCCTGGCCGGCCGTCCTGACAATGCTTGGTCCTGGGATGCCAATTACACCTATAAGCAGGTCGAGGACGATATGTCGCTCTTCCCGTTCTACACGCCGCTGAACTTTGAAGAGGCGACACCGTCTCATATCGCCAATGCTCATCTGGGCTGGACAGACGGCCGCTTCACGATCGATGGATACGCAAACTACGTTTCCGCGATCAATATGCCGAACCAACCGGTGTTCGGCACCATTACGCTTGATCCGATCGATAGCTATATCGCGCTGTCGATGCGTGCCGGTTACGAAATCAACGACCATTTCACGGTTGCTGTGAACGCCCAGAACGCGAATTTCGGAAGTGGTGAGGTCACCAATACCCATCATCAGACTGAATCCCGCGTGTGGGTCTCCCTCAGCGCCGGCTTCTAGCAAATGCGATGACGCCCCGGTGCTCAGGCACCGGGGCGGTAATTGTCATGTTAACCATTCCGGTGGACTGTTAACGCCACCAAATCAATTGCCGCTGACCGGTTCGCAGGAGGGCCTCATGGCCAAGGGAACAAAATTGTTCAATCTCACCATCGCGCGGTCATTCGCCGTGGCGCCCATTGCTGCCATTCTTGCCCTTGCCGCCGTTGCCGGCCTGGGCACCTGGTCTCTCATGCAGGCTTCCGCCAGCCAGGCCCGCGTGATTGCGGGCATGGAAGTTGGTGTCGAACTGACGCGCATGCAGACAACGCTGGAAACGATCAATGCCGATGTCTTCCAGATCATTACCGCCCAGGCGGCCGGTCAGGGCGTCGATGTCATGGCCGCCTTCGAGCCGGTCGGCGTCAATATCAACAGCCTTTCCGCACAGGTCGAGACTTTGCGTCCCTTTGCCAATCAAGCCGGCCGCGGCGAGACGATCGACCGCCTGACCGAACAATTGGCCCTTTACCGCGATGCCCTCGACTTCGTCGGCCAGATGCTGGAACTCGATTTTGCCAGCTCCGTTGCCTTCCTGGCACCTTTCGATGAGGTGTTTACCGAGCTGAGTGGCGATCTGACCGAGCTCGCCAATACCGCCGCCAGCCTGTCGCGCGCCGACGCCGAGGCGGCCGATGCTGCGGCCCGCACCGCCATCATGGTCTTTATCGGCCTGACCGCACTGGTCGCCGTTGGCCTGATCTCCCTGTCCATCTTCTTCGGAACCCGGATTTCCAAATCTGTCCGTTCGATCGCCGATGCGACCGAGACGCTGGCCAATGGCGATTATTCGCTCGATATCGTTGCGCTTGAGCGGACCGATGAGCTGGGTGCGGTCGTGGAAAGCCTTAAACGCTTCCGCGAGCGTGGCATCAAGGCCGAGGAACTCGAGCAGGAGCAACGCACCGCGACCGCAGTCCAGGAGCGCCGCGCCACCCAGATCAATGATCTGGCCAAGGCTTTCGACACCGAAGTCATGACCCTGCTGGGCGAGGTCACCGAGGCGTGTTCCTCGATGTCGGCAATCTCGGAACAATTGTCGACGGCAGCGATCGAAGGCTCGACCAAGAGCGGCATGATGGCGACATCGGCTGCAGAGGCCTCGAGCAATGTCGAATCCGTGGCCGCCGCGTCCGAGGAATTGTCTGCCTCGATCCAGGAGGTTACCCAGCAGATCCAGAATTCATCCAATATGGCGGCCCAGGCCGATGAGCGCTCCAAGGCGGTCCAGACCGTCGTTGATAATCTCGGCTCCGCCGCGCAACAGATCGGCAATGTCGTCCAGCTGATCAATGATATCTCCGAGCAGACCAATCTCCTGGCCCTCAACGCGACCATTGAAGCGGCCCGCGCTGGCGAGGCCGGCAAGGGTTTTGCCGTGGTCGCGTCGGAAGTGAAATCGCTCGCGGCCCAGACGGCCAAGGCAACCGGCGATATCCGCGGCCAGATCGAAGCGATCCAGGAGGCTGCGGCGTCCTCTTCAACCTCGATTGGCGATGTCACAAAAGCCGTCGCGGAAATCAGCCGCGCCTCGGCAGCGATTGCAGCGGCTTCCGAAGAGCAAAGCGCATCGACCCGCGAAATCTCCGGCTCGGTCGCCCACGCCGCCACCAGTGCGCGCAATGTATCTGACAATGTCGATGCGGTCTCGCGTTCGGCCATGCAGACCGGCGAGGCTTCCCAGGAAGTTCTCAAATCGGTCCGCGCCGTTTCCGAACGCGCCGACAGGCTCAACAAGACGGTCGAGACCTTCCTCAATGAGGTTCGCAAGGCTGGCTGATTTCAGGCCGGTTTCGCCAGTATGACGACTGCGCCCGGGCTGTTTCAGTTCGGGCGTTTGTCGTTACTGCAGGCCTCTAGCGCAGCATGTCGCGGGCGGCCGCAAGCATGGCCTCACAGCCCGTTTCGCTGTCGAGCACGACATAGAGCCCGTATTGCGCCGCGATGCGCGTATCGCCGCTCTCTTCATCTTCCCGAAAGCCGGCGAGGCGGGCATGGTAGAGTGAGCGCTGGTCTGGCCGCCATTCCGGCATGCACCAGATATCTTCGCCCGGGGCGGAAAATCGCATCGGCCCATAGCCCGGCAGGGTCGAATGGAAGATGGCGGAATGGCCGTTGCGTTCCTCATCATGGACGACGGAAAGCCGCTCATTCGATATTGCGTCGGAGGCGTGCAGCCAGTTATAGCGCACGCCCTGGGTGAAGCGCGCCGGCCGGCATTCTCCCGGTGGGTAGAAGGGTTCGCGGCATAATTGGAGCCGGGCGAGGCCCTTGGCCCGGCTGAAGAAGGCTTCGAGCTGGACAATGTCGGTGGCGGCCGCTGGCGCGGGAAATGTAGCGATTGCTGCCCATGCGGCCAGCGCCGGCAAGATTGATCGCAACATATGCATGACAAGCCCCGGACCCGGTTCGACGATCAGTGCCAGAGCTGCACGCTGGCACCGCCGTTCTTTTACCGTTCCGATGGTGTGAAATGGAAGCCGCAAACCCAGAGCGAACCGGCCGGCATTCGCCCGGTCGAGCACGTGACGCAGCGCGTGCGGGGTCAGGTGCCGGCAGATCTTGAAGGAGATGGATAAAGAGATTGGTGCGCCCAGTAAGATTCGAACTTACGACCCGCTGATTAAGAGTCAGCTGCTCTACCAACTGAGCTATAGGCGCGCCGGGG
>NZ_CAXBKN010000004.1:0-49415 GCF_963976135.1 uncultured Maricaulis sp. | reverse complement strand
GGGGTGTCGCTGATCGGGGCCGCTGCGAATCGTGGGCTTTGGGCGCTTGAAGCTGTGGACATCCGCGAGTTTTCCCGTCATAAGCACCGCTCCGTTGACGATACTCCGTCTGGCGGGGGTGCTGGTATGGTGCTCCGGCCTGATGTGGCGGCAGCGGCGATCGATGCGGTGCAGTCTCGCTGGAGTGGTGAGAAACGGCCGTTGATCTATTTGACACCCCGGGGACGGCCTCTTTCTCAAGCGCGAGTGCGGGAATGGGCGGCTGGTCCCGGTATTGCCGTGTTTTGCGGACGCTTCGAAGGCCTCGATCAAAGGGTCATTGAAGCACGCGACATGGAAGAGGTCAGTGTCGGCGATGCCGTGCTGGCCGGGGGCGAAGTCGCCGCACAGCTTCTCATCGAAGCCTGCGTGCGATTGCTACCCGGCGTGCTGGGTGACCCGGCCTCGGCCGAAGATGAGAGTTTCGAGGGCGACCTCCTTGAATATCCTCACTATACGCGACCGCGCGTTTGGGAGGACAGGGAGATCCCCGAAGTCCTGTTGTCGGGGCATCACGGCCAGATCGAGGCCTGGCGCCGGCAGCAAGCGGAAGAGATAACGAAGAAGCGCCGACCGGACCTTTGGTCCCGGTTCCTGGGGCGCAAGGAGAATGCGCGATGAACACGATCCAGCAGATCGAACAAGAAGAAGCGACCCGCGTCCTCGGCGACAAGGTCCTGCCTGATTTCGCCGCTGGCGATACGCTGCGCGTTCACGTGCGCATCAAGGAAGGCGAACGCGAACGCGTCCAGGCCTATGAAGGCGTCTGCATCGCGCGCAATGGCGGCGGGCTCAATGAGAGCTACACCGTCCGCAAGATTTCCTTCGGTGAAGGTGTCGAACGCGTCTTCCCGATGTATTCGCCGAACGTCGAAAAGATCGAGATTGTCCGCAAGGGCAAGGTTCGCCGCGCCAAGCTGTATTATCTGCGCGATCGTCGCGGCAAGTCGGCCCGGATCACCGAGCGCACCACTGGTCGCGGCATCGTCAAGCGCGAGCCAAAGAAGAAGGGCTAAACCCTCTCTTCCTTACCGAACAGGAAACGCCCGCTGGTCAACCAGCGGGCGTTTTTTTACGTCTCGTTAACACATGCTGTCCGGATTTGCGGCCCGAGTCCGGATTTGCAGGTTCCCGGCCAAACGGTTACGGCCAAACCCACCTTTCAGGACTCGAAGGCCGCCTAGCCCTCTGAGTCCTCAATTTTATGCATGTCCTCATCGGACAATCCGAAATGATGCCCGATTTCATGCACCAGGACATGGCTGACCAATTCACCAAGGGTGACCGTCTCGCGCTCGGCCCATTCATCCAGAATCGGCCGCCGGAACAGGAAGACACGCGAGGCTTCCGGTGCCGGGTCGAGACTGGATTGCTGGGTCAGATCCACGCCCATATAGAGACCGCTCAGCTCGAAGGGGTCCTCCAGCCCGACCGCCTCGAGCATTTCTGCGTCGGCGAAATCGGCAACGAAGAGCTCGACATGACCGCACAGGGCCCGATAGGCCTCGGGCAGGCCTTCCCAGGCGCTCCGGGCAAGGATTTCAAAGTCCGACAGGGTCGGCGGCATCAGATTGGCGATTGTGGTCATGAGGCAATATCCGATTTTGCTGAGACGCCTCTAGCCGGGATTGCCCCCCAGTGCACGCTCCAATGCCGCCGCGAAGTGGGGCCGGCAACTTGTCAGGCGAACAAAAAACGAACAAACTGACAGTATGGACCTTTCCGACGTCGCCTCCGACCGCAATCCGCAGATCGATGATGCCCAGGCGCTGATGCGCGGCGCGGCACGCCTGCTGTGGCAGATGGGGTTTTCCGCGATCCCGGAATTCTCCCTGCCCGATGGCCGCCGCGCCGATCTCGCCGCCATCGGCCGCAAGGGCGAGATCACCATTATCGAGGTGAAATCAGGCATTGCCGATTTCCGCGCCGACAATAAATGGAATGATTACACCGGCTATTGCGAGCGGATCTATTTCGCCGTTTCGCAGCGCTTTCCCCACGAGGTCATCCCCGAGCATGCCGGCCTGATCATCGCCGATGGCTTTGGCGGCGCCATCATCCGCGAAAGCCCCGTGCTCGCCCTCGCCCCGGCCCGGCGCAAGGCCCTGACCCTGCGCTTTGCCCGCGCCGCCGCCGACCGGCTGATGCGCGTCGGGGAAGGCCAACAGGCGGGCTATAGCGTCGACGAAAGCTGACGCCGCGCGCGATCAGGACTCCGGCTTGACCCGCCAGGGCGGATCGATCCGGTTGACGCCGGCATGGTAGAGCTTGATCAAATGCCCGTCGGGATCGCGCAGGCTGGCCTCGCGCCACAGCCAGCTCGTGTCTACCGGCCCGGTCTCAAACTCGAAACCCTCGGCCTGCAACGCCGCGACCTCATCATCAAGCGCATCGCATTCCAGATAGACCACGGCGCCCGGCACCACCGGATCCGGCGTCACATGCAGCGAGAAGGTCGTATCGCCTTCCGGGGCGAGGAAGCGTGAATAATGCGGCGAATCGACCAGCAGCCGAAAGCCGAGCCGCTGGTAGAAATCCTTCGACCGCGGAATATCACTGACCGGTATCGTCAGCTGGTTCAGACGCATCACTCGCTCCCGTGTAATCGGCAATCTCGTCGAGCGGGCGCAGGAGCCGGTCGAGGCTGAGATCGCTAAGAAGATAGGCCCATCCCGCCGTGCGGGCATTGATCGCATCGGCTGCCGGGCGGCCGCCATCTGTCAGGGCAACCGCATTGATCACGGCCCAGCGCGTCTCGCCCAGAGCCAGGATTTCAAGGCTGACGCGCAAGCCGGAGAAGGTCTCTTCGACATGGCGGCCGACGGGTTCACCGCGCAGCCGATCGGCCCGGCGCACATCCCGAAACCGGATCCGTGACAGGGCGGCGGACGGGCCATTGCCGGCACCGGCAGTGATCGGCCGCCAGCCACCCGGTTCACGCAGCGAGAAATTGCGCGCCGAACGGCCGGCCCGCTCGAACACATAGGCGGGACCACGTTCGGGCGTGATCAGGGTTCGGGCAATATCGGCCGGGTCCAGGGCGAGGAAATCAAGATCGATCCAGCCATCGGCCAAGGCGATAGACGGGACCGCCGCGACCCCGCCGGAAAGCTCGGCCGCAAAACTTCGCGGCCGGCCGGGAAAGCGCAGATAGACCCGTCCATTGCGGGCGGCGCCGATCATGATATCGGTCAGGACCGCGCCATCATCACCGCGCACGGTCAGCCGCGTCCCGGCACCCGGCTGCCCGGCCTCGGCCAGCTCCAGCCGCGCATGCTTGGCCGGATCGGCTGTACGCGCCCCGACATAGCTCAAATCGGCAAGAAAGGCGTCCAGTTCGGCCAGGCGTTCCGAAATGACCGGATGATCATCGCGGCTCGGCATCACCCAGCCCGATGCGCTGCGCGTCAGGGTGAAGTGATCCTCCGGGCCGGCAATCTCGATCTCCCGGGCATTGGCCACACTCGCCGACCAGTCCGGCAGCACCGGGCCACTGACATCGGGGCGCCAGTCGCGCTGGATCTGTAGCGCGATGGAACCGGCGCCGGCGGCCAGCAGCAGGATGGCGGCGCCGCCGGTAATCAGCAATTGGCGCAGTCTCTGACGATCCATCGGCCGGCTCATTTGGCGCTCCTGCGGCGGCGGGTCAGCGCCCCGGCCAGGCCCAACAGGACCACCAGAGCCGGCGGTACGCCGATTGTCCAGAATTGCAGGTTGGAATTGAGGGCATCGATATCATGGCGAAACTCGCGCTCGACCTCGCGCAAATGCGCCCTTGTGCCCAGGATTTGCTGGCGCAGCGCCATCGCCTCGTCACGGCCGGCGCGGGCGCCCGGATCGGCCAGACCCGAGGCCTGGCCGGAGCCGAGCAATTCCTGCAAACGGCTCTCGGCCGCGTCAATTTCCGCCTCGAGCCGGTCCTGGATCTCGACATAGCGCGCCTCAGCCTCGGCCCGCAGGGCATCAACCCGCGTCATGGGCCGCGCCGAGGGTGCACGCGAGCGCAGTCCAATCAGGGCCGGGTCGCCGGCGGCGATATCGACCAGATTCATCGCCAGGGCGAGATTGTCGGCGACAATCATGTCGCCAGCCGCCGGGTCGCTGCGCAGGTAGAAACTGTCGTCAAGCCAGTCGATATCAGCCACCACGGTCAAGTCGAGTGCCGTCGCCGAGCGATTGAGATGGTCAGAGGGGCTGAACATGGTGTCGGCGGCAGGCGGGCCGTCGGGAAAGGCCGAACCGGTTTCGCCTCGCAGGCGCGCCCCCAGAACGACCGGCTCGCGGCCAGCCTGATAATCGCGCAGCAAATCATCCGGGCTGGGAGCGCTCGCTGCGATATCGGCATCGACGAGAGTGCCGTCCGGGCTGGTGGCCATCAGGACAGTCACGTCGAGCCCGCTATCGGGCAGGAAATTGAGAGCGCCCGGCGATCCGAAATTAATGCCGCGATCGAGCGTTGCGGTTGCCAGGTCTTCGCTGTTGATCTGAGCGCTGCCGATGGAAAACCAGAGGGGATAGGCACGGCGGCGAGCGCGGCCATCGGTATCGATAATCTCGACAGGCAGGCCGAGCGTGCGGTCCATCGCCACGCTTTCGCTGTCCCAGGCGACACCCCAATTGGCCAGCAGCATGGGCAGGTCCGAAGCCCGCTGGGCATCAACCGGCGGCAGACCATCGAGCCCGGGCCGCAGGGCCATATGGGCCATCGGGTCGATAAACAGCAGCACGCGACCCTGGCGCAGGGCGAATTGGTCAATCAGGTAGAGCTGACCCTCGTCAAGCCGACCGGGATGGATGATCATCAGCGCGGCGGCATCCGGTATGCGGTCAAAATCGCGCTCTAGCCATTGCAGATCATAGGCGTCATCGAGATCGGCGATAAAACGGTTGGGCGCGCCGCTGTTCGGGTCGAGCGGCAAGCCGGTCAGGATCGCCATACGCGGGCGTTCGGGCCGGTCGATATCGGAGATGAGCCGCGTCAGATCATATTCCAGACGCGCTTCATCGGTCTGGTCGAACAGGTCGATCACCGCCTGGTCATCCACCGAATTGCGGGCGACCAGACCAAAGAATATCTGCTCGCCGGTATCGGTCGGCAGGGCGGCAAGGCCAGCCGCAAGGGCTTCATCTTCGGCCTGGGAGAAGGGTGCCGGGTCAATCTCGATCAGGCGGATCCGGCCGCCGGACTGCTTTTCATAGGCGCGCAGCAATTCGCGCACCCGAGTCGCATAGCTGCGGATCGCGGGATATTGCGCCGCTTCGGCCCGCGAATGATAGAAACGCCATTCGACCGGTTCATTGAGACGGTCGATCACGGCCAGTGTGCCAGGCGAGAGCCGGTAGAGGCCATTCTGGGTCAGATCAACCCGCACGCCGGACAAGACCTGTCCGGAAAGGAATGTGCCGGCGAGGAAAATCGCGACAATGCTGGCCAGCATCAGCGGTAGATAGAGCGCCTTTTTCATCGCCCGCCCCCACGCTGTTCGGCAATCATCACGCCGGCCGCCGCCAGTGAAGCGAGAATCAGGCCGGCGAAATAGAGCAGATCGGTCAGATCAATCACGCCATTGCGAAACGCATCATAATGTTCGAGCGCACTCAGCCCGGCGATGAATTCCGACAGGGCGGCCGGCGCATTCTCGCCCAGCACCGACAGGACCAGCGGCAGGCCAGCCATGGTCAGCAGGAAGCAGGCTCCAGCGCCCAGCACGAAGGCGACGACCTGGTTGGCCGTTGTCGCCGACAGGGCCTGGCCGATCGCCAGATAACCACCCGCCAGGAGCAGCGCGCCGAGATAGGCGGTCGCGATCGCCATATTGTCCGGCTCACCGAGATAATTGACGGCGATCCACATTGGCGCCGTCAGGGCGATCGCCGCGGCGGCCACTGTCCAGGCGGCGAGAAACTTGCCGCTCGTGGAAGCCCAGAGCGGGATGGGCAGCGACATCAGGAATTCCAGCGTCCCGCGATCCCTCTCTTCGGCCCAGGCGCGCATCGCCAGTGCCGGCATCAGGATCACCAGCAGCCAGGGGAGATAATCGAACAGGGGCGCGAGATCGGCACGATTGGTGTCGAAAAAGCGGCCGATATGAAAGGCAAAGGCTGGCGCGGCAAAGGCGAAAACGGCCAGGAAGACATAGGCCAGCGGAGTCTGGAAATAGGCGGTCAGTTCGCGGCGATACACGGCAATCAGCGAGCCCATCACGCCGCCTCGCCGATGGCCCGCGGACCTGCGGTCAAATGCCGGAAGGCCGCTTCAATGGTATTTTCCGGGGCCAGGCGTTCCAGCGCGTGCGGCGGACCGTCAAACAGGAGCCGGCCCTGGGCGATGATGATCGCCCGGCTGCACACGGCCGGGACTTCGTCGAGAATATGGGTCGAAATGATGATGGCCTTTTCCGGCGCCATTTCACGAATCAGATCGCGCACCCCATCCTTCTGATTGGGGTCGAGGCCATCGGTCGGCTCGTCGAGGATCAGCACGGCGGGGTCGTGGGCGATCGCCGCCGCGAGGGCCGCACGACGCTTATACCCCTTGGACAACGTCCCGATCGGCTGCGAGGCGGCAGCACCCAGCCGGGCGCGATCCAGCGCCAGTTCGGTCGCCCGCTTGAGGGCATCGCCGGAGAAACCGCGCACTTGCAGGCCGAACGCGACGAAGGCGCGCGGCGTCATCGCCGGATAGGCTGGCGCACCCTCGGGGAGATAGCCGAGGCGTGATTGCGCCTCGATCCGGTCCTGGACGCAATTATGGCCGGCAATGAGGGCCGAACCGAAATCGGGCTCGAGACAGCCCGCCAGCATGCGCATGGTCGTGGTCTTTCCCGCGCCATTGGGGCCGAGAAAGCCGAGCACCTCTCCGCGCTCAAGGCTGAAGCTGACATCATCGACGGCCCGCAGGCCTCCGAATTCCTTCACCAAATGGTCGGCAACCAGCATGGGTAGCGCTCACAAATTGCAGACCCTAGCGTTAGCGCGGTGCAGGCCGCTTGGCCAGCGCGAAGGCCGGTCACAAAATTACAAATTCCTGGAAAGGTGTCGACCGGCTCGCTGCTCTTGATCCGGGGGGCTGGGGGGGCTGTTTAAAACCAAGACCCAGAGCGTTGATGCGGCCGATCGACAGGCAAACCGTGGCCGTGCGGTGCGGCGCGAACGGGCCGAAAATATGGCAACTTTGCGGCGCAGGGTGAAATGTTTGTAAGCTGGTGCCCACGACTCGCCAGCGATTCAACCGGCAGGAGAAAACAAGTGGTGGCAGGACCCCAAACCGCGAAACGCGCCCCCGCCCTGGTGATGTGGAATCGGCGCGAACTCTCCGACATCCTCAGCGTCTATGGGCGCTTTGTCGCCATGGGCGAGTGGAAGGATTATGCCATTGATGGCCTGGCGACCAATGCCGTGTTCTCGATCTTCCGCCGCGCCAGCGAAGTACCGATGTTCGCCGTCATCAAGACTCCCGCCGACGCCCAGCGCCAGGGCATGTACAAGGTCGTCGCCGTTGACGGCCAGGTCCTCAAGCGCGGCCATGAACTGCCCCAGGTTCTGCGGGTGTTCGACAAGAAACGCTTTTCGGTCGTGTCCTGAACACGCATCCCTGAGCGTCAGGCAAGGAAAAACCCCCGAAGCCAGGCTCCGGGGGTTGATATTCAGGACGGTACCTTCCCGATCAGTTGCGATTGCCCATGAAGCGCAGCAGGAAGAGGAACATGTTGATGAAGTCGAGATAGAGCGAGAGCGCTCCGTGGACCTTCATCTTGGCCGCCAGTTCCGGCGTGCCGCCATATTCGTAATAGCTGATCTTCAGGCGCTGGGTGTCATAGGCGGTCAAACCGGCAAAGATCAGCACACCGACTGCCGAGATCACAAATTCCATCGCGCTCGACGCCAGGAAAATATTGACGATCGAGGCCAGGATGAGCCCGAACAGGCCCATCATCAGGAAGGAACCCATGCCGGTCAGATTGCGCTTGGTGGTGTAGCCATAGAGGCTCAGCGCGCCGAAGGCCGCCGCCGTCACAAAGAAGGTGTTGGCGATCGAACCGGCCGTGTAGACCGCGATGATCGAGGACAGGGAAATACCCATCACACCGGCGAAGACGTAAAACAGCGTCCGCGCCATGCCCGAGCTGAGCTTGTTCAGCCGGAAGGAAATCAGCATCACCATGCCGAGCGGGGCGAGCATCACGACCCATTTCAGCGGGGTATTGAAGACAGTGGCGCCCAGCGGCGTCACACCAAAGCTTTCGGTACCGATGCCAACAAAAAAGAGCTGTGCTGACAGGATGGCCGCGCCCGCTGTCACAAGCAGGCCGATCGTCATCAGATTGTAGATGCCAAGCATATAGCTGCGCAGCCCCGCATCGACGGACATGTCCATCGAGGGCGCGCCAGCATGTGTGCGGGAAAAATCATTCATTGTTGCGGTCTCTCATTCTTCCATACGCCCGGTCAGGCGCTTTGCAGACAATATCGGCTCGCCATGGGGCGATTGCAAGCCGGGACGCGCAAGCCTCGCGTCCCCCCCACAGGGAAATCAGGCCTGAGCCGAGTTGAGCGCCCGCGCTGCAGGCACAGACAGAGCGGCCCGGGCCACCAGAGCGCCCCCGGCGGCCGCGGAAAGGATGGCGATTACGCTGACGCGGCCGACCGCAATCCAGTCTGGTGCCCACACCGCCTCCACCAGCTGCGTCATCACATACCAGGCCGGCGGAATCGCCAGAATCAGCGCCATGACGGTCGCCATCACACCGACCAGTCCGAATTCGAGCGCGAAGATCGCCAGCACACCGGCGGGTGTCACGCCGAAGGTCTTGAGCAGGGCCGCATCAGTGACCCGCCGCCTCGCCGCCGCCGCGAAAGCGCCCAGCATCACCAGCGCTCCGGCCAGCGCGACAACCCCGGCAACCGCATTGATCGCCACCGTTGTCTGCGCGAACACTTCGGCGGCGGCCTGCAGGCGCTCGCGAACACGATAGATCACGGCCTCGGGAAAGGCATCGCCGATGGCGGTCGCAATCGCGTCCTCGAATTCCGGCTGCGCCCGCAGCAGCACAGTCTGAGCCGGATTGGCGGCCTCCAGCGTTCCCGGCGCGAAAATAATGGCGACATTGACCCCGAATCCACCCCAGTCGATGGTGCGCAGATTGGCGATTTCGGCGATGATTTCACGGCCCAGTATGCGCAAGGTCACACTGTCGCCGACCCCGACACCAAGCCCGCGCGCCGCATCGCCCTCGATGGAGATCAGCGGTGGTCCGGCGTAGTCCTCCGGCCACCATTCGCCGGCTTCGAGCACAGCCTCTGGCGGCATCTCGGCCAGATAGGTCAGGCGCGTCTCGCCATCGACCAGCCAGCGCTCGGATGGCGCAACAGCCTCCAGGTCGAGCGGCGCGCCCTTGAGACCGGTGATCCGGCCCAACAGGGCCGGCGCCCGACGATAGCGCGCCGGGTCGGTGATCTCGGCGCCGGCCTCGGCCGCGATTCGGTCGAATGCTTCACCACGCTCGGACGGGATCTGGGCAATCACCAGGCTGGGCAGATTGGCCGGAGCAGTCTCGCGGATCTGCGTCACAAGATTATGCTGTACCAGGGTCACGACAGCGAGCAGCGCCAGACCGAGCCCCAATGCCGGTGCCGCAACCGGCGCGACGGAGCCGGGCCCGCCCAGTTGGGTCAGGGCCAGGCGCAAGCCGCCGCGGGCCCGGTGCGCCAGCCATCCGGACAGGCGCCGCAGGCCATATGCGGCGCCCCAGAGCAGGGCGAAGACCAGCACGGCAAAGCCAAGCATCACGCCCGCCACCATGGGTGACGGGCTGAACAGCACAGCCAGGGCTATGAAAACCAGCGCCGTCAACAAGGCCGCGATCCGCTCGCTCCAGGGCGTTTCGCCCTGTCCGCGCGCTTCGCCGCCGAGCAGGGCCGCAGGCGGTGTTGCCCGGGCCCGCCCAACCGCCGGCAAGGCAAAGGCCAGCGCCGAGAGCAGGCCGAACAGCACAGCCAGCCCCAGCGGTTCGGGATAAATCCCCGCCTCAACCGGGATCGGCAAGACATCACCCAAACCCTGGAGCAAGGCTATCGGTGCCAGTGCACCGAGCGCGGCACCGAGCAGCGAGCCGGCCAGCGCCAAAGCCAGGATTTGCAACAGATAGGCCAGCCGGATGGTGGCCCCGTCGGCACCCAGCGCCTTGAGCGCCGCGATGGACCCGGTCCGTGTCGACAGAAAGGTGGAGACAGCCTGGGCCACGCCCAGCCCGCCGGCCAGCAAGGCGGCCAGACCGGCCACGGCCAGGAAAACACTGAGATTATCGAGCAAATCGTCAAACTGGTCGCCAAGATCATCACGCGTGGTGATATCGACGCCCTGTTCGCGCAAACGCGGTGCCCATTGCGCGGCCAGGGCCGCCAGGTCGGCGTCCTCATCATCGAACAATACGCGCAAACCGGAGCGGTAGATCGAGCCTTCGCTCATCAGCCCCGCACCCTCGACAATGTCCAGCGCGACCAGAAGGCGCGGCGCGAAGTCGAAACCGAGATCGAGCCGGTCAGGCTCGCTGACCAGTTCGGCGCGCAGTTCGAACATCCGGCCGGCCAGCTCAATCCGGTCACCGATCCCGGCGTTGAAGACACGGAAAATATCCGGGTCCGCGGCGGCGCCGGCCACGCCATCATGCGGTGCCAGTAATTCAGAGAGCGGACGATCAGGCAGGGTCGCGACCGTCCCGAGCAGCGGATAGGCCGAATCAACCCCGCGCAACCGGATCAGGCGGCGGGTATCATTGAAACTCGCCATCACATTGATGTCGGCGATGTTGGAAACCCGTCCGGCCGCCTGCATCTCCGCGACCAGATCCTCGGGCAGGGCGGCGCGCTGGACCGAAAGGGACAGGTCGCCGCCAAGGATCCGGCTCAGCTCGCCGGCCACGCCCTGGCGAAACATCGCGCTTGCCGAACCGGCTGCGGCGATCGCGGCAACCCCAAGCGTCAGGCAAGCAAGGAAAACCATGAAACCGCGCGTCCCGGCACGCAATTCCCGTCCGGCAATCCGCAGGGCGAGTCCCACATTCATGACTGGATCGCCCCGTCACGCATTTCGACAATCCGGTCGGCCCGGCTGGCGAGTTCGCGGTCATGGGTGACCAAGACCAGGGCCGCACCGTGCTGACGCGAGGCCTCGAACAGGAAATCGGCAATCATGCCGCCGGCAGCGCTGTCGAGATTTCCGGTGGGCTCATCGGCGAAAATAATCTCCGGCCCGACGGCGAGCGCCCGCGCGACGGCGACGCGTTGTTTCTCGCCGCCCGAAAGCTGACCGGGATAATGAGTCAACCTGTGCTCGAGCCCGACCAGGGACAGGGCTTCGACCGCGCGCTGACGCACCCGGTCCTGGCGCGCAATCTCGAGCGGCGCCATGACATTCTCCAGCGCTGTCATCGTCGGCATCAGATGGAAAGACTGGAAGACAAAGCCGACACGGCCACGGCGCAGCCGAGCCAGCTCACCTTCATTGCGGCCCGTCACAGGATTGCCGAGCAGGATAATTTCGCCGGATGTCGCCCGCTCAAGCCCGGCGGAGACCGCCATCAGCGACGATTTGCCCGATCCGGACGGACCGACGATTGCCACGCTTTCGCCGGGACTCACATCGAGGCTGACATGGTCGAGAATGTGCACCGGTCCGGATGCGGCCATCAGCGTCAATTCGACATCGCGCAGCGACAGGACGGGGGGCAGGCTGGTATCTGTCATCACGGATCCGGGATTTGCGTTGATATCGAATTTCGATATATGTCATAGGACGTCATTCGGCAAAGGCCTTATTTAAGATGCGTCACATGCTTCACCTTGTCGTGATCGGCCTGCTGGCCTTCACTGCGCCCGCCCTCGCGGCAAGTGACGAGCCGGCCTACCGGCTCGTCATCCTCGGTGACAGTTTGAGCGCGGGTTTCGGGCTCAGTGATAGTGAAGCCCTGCCGGCAATGCTCGATCAGGCACTCGCCGCGCGCGGACTGGACCAGATCATCGTGCTCAATGCCGGCGTGTCCGGCGACACCACGGCAGGCGGTCTGGCCCGCTTCGATTTCTCGGTCGGCCCCGATGCCGACGGCGTCATCATTGCACTCGGCGCCAATGACGCCCTGCAAGGTCAGCCGCCGGAGCAGACACGGGCCAATCTGGCGGCGATGATCGACCGGGCGCAGGCCCGCAATCTCGATATTGTGCTCGCGGGCATGCTCGCCCCGGTCAATATGGGGGTGGAGTATCGCGCCCGGTTTGACGCGATCTATCCCGACCTGTCGGAAGCCGAGGATGTCGCGCTTTACCCCTTCTTGCTTGCACCGGTTGCGCTGCAACCCGGTTTCCTGCAGCGCGATGGCTTGCATCCGACCGCAGCCGGCGTCGCGCTGATGGCCGAACCTCTGGCAGACTTTGTCGCCGCATCCCTGTTCGGCCTGCCCCAGCGGGCGGCAACACCATGAGCCAGCGCCTGTTTTCCGCCATCGGTCTGCCGGATTCTGCGTGTGAACCGCTCATGGCACTACAATCGGGCCTGCCGGGCGCCAGTTGGCGGCCGCGAGAAAACCTGCATCTGACGCTACGCTTTTTCGGCGATGTCGACGAGCGCAAGGCCGAGGACCTCGAATTCGAGCTGGCGAAGATCACGGCACCGGCCTTCGAACTGACGCTCCAGGGCGCTGGCTGGTTTGGCCGGCTGGAACCGCATGCGCTGTGGATTGGCACCGAGCCCAACGCCGCCCTGCTGGCCCTTCAGGCCCAATGCGAGCGTGCCGCCCGGCGTGCCGGCCTCGCCCCCGAGACACGCAATTTCGTTCCGCACGTGACGCTGGCCTATCTCCGGAAAACGCCCGTCGAGGCGCTTGCACGCTTCACGCAAGCGCTGGGCACATTCCGGTGCGAGCCAGTGACAATCTCCTACTTCAGCCTTTATGCCAGCTGGCTGACACGCGGCGAGGCCAATATTTATGTGCCGGTGGCGCGCTATCCATTGGGCTAGACGGGTCTAGGCTTGTGCATCAACCTCGAAGGCCGACGGCAAAATCGTCAACTGCCAGGCGCCATTGAGCCGGTAGAGCCAGAAAATATCGCCATAGGCCTGATCGGGCAGACGCCCATCGCGACAGCCCACCAGTTCAGAGGCGGGCAGCCCGGCAATCTGTGCCAACCACAGGCAACTGGTGTTGGAATGCTCTCCAACCAGGGTCCAGCGCGCATCCGAGCCTTCCGCGTCGGCGAAGGCTTCAGCGCGGCTGCGGGTAATGACCTCGCCGGCCATACACCCCGTTTCCAGGCCATCGCCAGCCTGGTGCACGGTCACGGCATGACCGCCCGCTTCAGCGGTACGCAGGGTGCGGCACGCCGCACTTGAGAAGGCCTGGTCAATGGCGGGGGCGCCAATCAGCTCGGCCAGACGTGCCACCATGGCTTCGCCTTGTGGGCTGAGCGGACAATCGAGGGCATTGCAATCGGATGAGATCTTGCGGGCATGTCGGACGACCAGGATATGCCGGTCAGCGCCGCGGATATCGGCGGCCTGGCTTGCCGGCGCCAGTTCCAGCAAGGCCGGGCGGTCAAACTCAGGTACAGTTTCTGGGCCGGCACAGGCGACGAGCAGTAATGCCAGGAAGACGGTCGGGAAAAACAATCTCATAGGGGCCTCGTTTCCGGTTTTGCCGGAGCATAGTGCGCGAGCCCCGAGGCATCCAGCCCAAACCGGCCGGCTTTGCGCTAGACCTCGCAGCGGACCGGCAGGCGCACCGTCACAACGGTGCCCGCTTCGGCAGTACTGTCGAGATCCAGCGTCCCGTCCATCACCGAGGCAAGCTGCAAGCAAATCGCCAGGCCGATACCGCCATCACCGCGCAAACTGCCCATCTCGGCGCGGACCTGATTAATGGTGTCCGCAGGAAATCGCAGTTCGGTCGCTCGACATGTGAATTCTACCCAGGCGACATCGTTTACCGCCGGCTCGAGATCAACAATGATTCCGACCGTCCCGGCAGAGCTGTATTTGATGGCGATCGACGCCAGGGTCGACAGCAATTGCTTGGTCAGCCGGAAATCGCCAATGACTTGCGCCGAGGCAGCCTCGGTCGCCTGACTCGACAGGGTGATCCCTTTCTTGCTGGCCGTCGGGAGAAACAAGGCTTCAACCGACTTGACCAGTTCGGCCGGCGAAAACACTTGCTGGCGGATCTCGACCTTTTCCGTTCGCAGCCGCGACAGATCGATCACTGCGGCGACGCGAGCCAACATGGTTTGCGCCGATTCCTCTAGCGTGCCGAGCAATTTGCGTTGGGCCGGGTCGAGCTTGGTATTACCAAGCAGACTGCCCAGGCCGATAATTCCGTTCAGCGGCGTCCGCAATTCATGGCTCAAACCCAGCAGGAATTCAGACTCCTGCAGACTGGAGGTTCGCTGTGTGGTCGCAGCGGTCTTGAGTTCGCTTTCGAGCGATGTGCGCGCATTGTGCTCATTCTCATAGGCCGACCTGGACTCTTCCAGGGCCTGCATCAAGCGGCCAAATCGCCAGGTGAGCTGAACAACCCCCAACAGGAAAAGGATCGTCGCCAGCGACTCGCAAGCCCAGCGGACCCAGGTCTGCATCACGCCGCTCACCTGAAGCAGTTGCGCGTCTCCAAGCCAGAGCGGGCCCATCAAAAGAAACAGCAGATGGACGAGATGAAAACCGCCCCATATCGCCATCCCGGCTGCGATCAGACCCAGTTGACGCGAGACACCGACATAGCTGATCGCCCGCAGATTCCGCGCCATCACGACCAGCGTCAAAGCCAGCATGAGGATTACGAACACATCTTGGACAGCCGTGGACAGCATGAAGTTCTCACTCATGCGCAGCTCGTCAGGTGAGCCACGTGGCAGTCGATCACCCGTCCAAGGGCGTCACTCATGGACATCCCGGTCAAACCGGCGGCGCAAACTCACTCGTATCGTGCTGTCTGTAAAGCGTTAACTGGCCCAATGAATTAAAGATGCACGCAGTTGACTCATCTGAGAGATGTAGAATGGAAGACCATCCTCAGTCATTGCGCCCCAGCCGGCGCTTGCGCCGCGCCAGCAGCTGGAGCCGAAGCGCATTGAGGCGGATGAAGCCGGCAGCATCCTTCTGATCATAGACCTCGTCCTCTTCGAAAGTGACGTGTGCCTGCGAGTAGAGCGAGTGATCGGAGCTGCGTCCGACGACATTGACCGAGCCCTTATAGAGCTTGAGCCGGACATCACCGGTGACGTATTCCTGGCTGGAATCGATCGCCGCCTGCAGCATTTCGCGCTCCGGCGAGAACCAGAAGCCCTCATAGAGCAGCTTGGCATAGCGCGGCATCAGCTCGTCCTTGAGATGGGCCGCACCACGATCAAGCGTGATCTGCTCGATACCGCGATGGGCTGCCATCAGGATAGTCCCGCCCGGAGTCTCGTATACGCCGCGCGATTTCATGCCGACGAAACGGTTCTCGACCAGGTCGAGCCGGCCAATACCGTGCTTGCCACCAAGCTCATTGAGCCGGGTCAGCAGCGTGGCCGGGCTCAGCGCCTTGCCGTCAATGCCGCAGGCATCGCCACGCTTGAAGGAAATGGTGACATATTCCGGCGCATCGGGCGCATCTTCCGGCCGCACGGTGCGCTGATAGACCAGTTCGGAGGCTTCCTCGGCCGGATCCTCGAGCATTTTGCCTTCCGAGGAGGTGTGCCAGAGATTGGCGTCGACCGAAAAGGGCGCCTCGCCGCGCTTGTCCTTGGCGACCTCAATCCCGTGCTCTTCGGCATAGGCGATCAGCTTGGTGCGCGAATTGAGATCCCATTCGCGCCAGGGCGCAATAACCCGCAGATCCGGGTCGAGGGCGTAGACGCCGAGCTCGAAGCGGACCTGGTCATTGCCCTTGCCGGTGGCGCCATGGGCGACCGCATCGGCGCCGGTTTCATGCGCGATCTCGACCAGACGCTTGGAGATCAGCGGCCGCGCGATCGAGGTGCCCAGCAGGTATAGGCCTTCATAGACCGCATTGGCGCGCACCATCGGGAAAACGAAATCGCGGACAAATTCCTCGCGCAGATCGTCGATGAAGATTTCCGAGACGCCGGCGGCCTTGGCCTTGCGCCGCGCCGGCTCGAGCTCCTCGCCCTGGCCGAGATCGGCGGTGAAGGTGACGACTTCAGCATCATACTCATCCTGGAGCCATTTCAGGATCACGGATGTGTCGAGTCCGCCGGAATAGGCAAGAACGATCTTCTTCACTTTGGCTGGAGTCTTCATGGCCGCTTATCCCTTCGCAATGTGTGCAGCCCGCGTAGCGCCCCCGTCCTTTGGGCGCAAGTGGTCCGGCCGGATATTTCGACTTGCAGCAGCAGATGACGGGTAATCACCACTGGACAGACAGCTGACGCACAGCAATCTACCGGCATGGTTACACGCCCCATATCAGCCTTTTCCGGTTTTGCCGGCCGCCGCGCCCGTTTCGAACACGACCGGCCGGACGCTGCGACGGCACGTGAGTTGTTGGCGCGCCTGCTGCGCCGCGCCCGGGAAGAGGGCCTCGCCACCGCCACAGACCTCCGGCAGCGCCTGCGGCGCACCGGCATCGATATCGACATGCCGAGGCTGGCCGATGCCCGCCGTTTTCTTGATAGCGCAGTGGCGCTCGACGCAAGGGCGATTGAAGCCGGGCTGACCCCGGATATCAGCCGCTTCCTGTTACAGATTCTCGATGGCGATCTGGCGATCGAGAATTTTCCTGTGTTTGAAAATCGTATCGCCAATATCTACGCCCATGCCGAGGCCGCCACGGGCGGCGAGGTCGCCCACTATATTCCCGAGCTGGCGAAGCAGAATCCGGACAGTTTCGGCCTCGCCGTTTGCAGTATTGATGGCCAGCGCATGGCCCTGGGTGAGGCCGACACGCCCTTCTGCCTGCAATCCGTGGTCAAACCGCTCAATTATGCCCTGGCCCTCGCCCTGAACGGCGAACGTTTTGTCCATCATCACGTCGGCCGCGAGCCATCCGGCCTGGGCTTCAACGAGTTGACGCTCAACCACGACAATCGCCCCCACAATCCGATGATCAATTCCGGTGCCATCATGTGCAGCGCCATGATCCGCCCAGGCCGTCCGGTTGCCGAGCGTTTCGACATGCTGATGCGCTTCTGGAATTCGGCCATTGGCGGTCAGGCCTGCAGTTTTGACGAGGCCGTCTACAATTCGGAAAAGGGTACGGCGGAGCGCAATTTCGCGCTGGCGCGGTTGATGGACAGCCATGGTGTCTTCCCCGAAGGCAGCATCGTTGATCGCGCGCTTGATCTCTATTTTCGCAGCTGCGCCATCTCGCTCGACTGCCGCGCCCTCTCGGTTGCGGCCGCCACCCTGGCCAATGGCGGCGTCTGCCCCCTGACCGGCCACCGCATCGCTGAGCCGGTCACGGTACGCAATACGCTGTCCCTGATGCTGACTTGCGGCATGTATGATTTTTCAGGCGAGTTCGCCTTTGTTGTCGGCCTTCCGGCGAAGTCCGGGGTCTCGGGTGGCCTGATGCTGGTTGTGCCCGGCGTTTGCGGTATCGGCCTTTGGAGCCCGCCCCTCGACCGGCTCGGCAATACGGTGCGCGGGCTCGAATTTTCCCGCCGCCTCGTCGAGGCCTTCCCGTTTCACATTTTCGCCGGGACGACGGGCGGGCCGCAATAGCTTGCTGGACTTTCCGCGTCTCACTTCCCACCTTGTGCCCGGTCACCTGCCCCTTCCTGCCTCCCGGAGTATTGCCCATGCGACGTCACCTTGTACTGATCACCGGCGCCTCTTCGGGCATTGGCAAGGCGCTGGCGCGCGAATTTGCCGCCAATGGCTGGGATCTCGCCCTGACAGCGCGGCGCAAGGACCGGCTCGAAGCCCTGGCCGAGGAAATCAAGGCCCAGTATGGCGTCGACAGCCTGGTCATCGCGGCCGACCTGTCCAAGGCCAGCGCCCCGAAGAAGATCATTGACGCCGTTGAGGCCGAGGGCCGCCAGATTGACGGTCTGGTCAATAATGCCGGTTTCGGCCTTCCCGGCACCTATACCCAGACCAGCTGGAAGCAGCAGGCCGACTTCCTGCAGCTGATGCTGGGCAGTTATGCCGAGCTCGTGCACCGGGTGATGCCGGGCATGCAGGAACGTGGTTATGGCCGCATCCTCAATGTCGCCTCCGTCGCCGGCCTGATGCCCGGATCGAAGGGCCACACGCTTTACGCCGCCGTGAAGTCGGCGCTGATCAAATTCAGCCAGTCACTCCACTTCGAGGGCAAGGAATACGGCATCCACGCCACAGCCCTTTGCCCGGGCTTCACCTATTCCGAATTCCACGACGTCAATGAAACGCGCGACCTGGTGTCGAAAATGCCGTCCTACTGGTGGCTGACGGCCGATCAGGTCGCCGAGGCCGGCTATAATGCCGTCCAGCGCAATCAGCCGATCAGCGTGCCAGGCCTCTGGTATAAATTCCTCACCGGCCTCAACCAGATCCTGCCGACCCCGGCCTCGATGTGGATGATGGAGCGCAGCAGCGGCAGTGTCCGGCGCGGCGAGATGGACCCGGCAAGCCGGGCCACCGGGGACTGATCCGTGCTCGACCTCACCCTGTTGCCGCTGTTTCTCGCTGGCGGTCTGGCGCTCGCGCTGACGCCGGGACCGGACATGGCCTTTACCCTCGCGACCACCGCCTCCCGCGGTCTGCGCGCCGGGCTGGGTGCGGTGGCCGGCATCATCACCGGCGGCGCAATCTGGACCGTGGCGGCGGCGATCGGGCTGGCGGCCCTGCTGACAGCCTCCGAACATGCGCTCGCGGTGGTCCGCTATGGCGGCGCCATTTATCTGCTGTGGCTGGCCTGGCAAACGATCCGCACGCTTGACGCCGCACCGCATGCCCGCGCATCGGCCTCGGCTTCGCAGGCCTTCCTGCGCGGCCTGATGACCAATCTGCTCAATCCCAAGGTCGGGCTGTTCTTCCTCGCCTTCCTGCCGCAATTCACCAATGCCGAACTGGGGCCCGTCTGGATCCAGATGCTGATGCTCGGCGGGATGTTCTTCGCGATGGGAACCATGGTCCTGGTCGCGGTCGCGCTGGCGGCCGGCGCGGCGCAGGCCCGCCTGGCCCGTTCACTGACCCTGCGCCGGGTGCTGAACGGTCTGGCCGCCACAGCTTTCGGGGGGCTCGGTTTGCGCTTGATCTTCAGCAGCAATACCGACTAGACCTACAGCTTATGTTACAAGCTGATCCCCGCCTGATCGTCGCGCTCGATAAGCCGACTGTCTCCGACGCATGGGCGCTTATCGAAGCGCTCGGCGATACCGTCAATTTCTACAAGATCGGGCTTCAACTCATCCCGATCGGCGGCATGGAGCTCTCGACCCGCCTGAAACAGGCCGGCAAGCAGGTTTTCCTTGACTACAAGCTGCACGACATCCCGGCGACGGTCGAAAAAGCAACACGCAGCCTCGCCGATACCGGTGCGGACCTGCTCACCGTGCACGCCGAACCGGCCGTGATGCGCGCCGCCGTCGCCGGCCGCGGCGAGCGTCATCTGAAAATTCTCGGCGTCACTGTGATGACTTGCTATGACGACGAAATGCTGACGGAAATGGGCTATGCCTTCGGCGCGCGCGATCTGGTGATGCGCCGGGTCGAGCAGAGCCTGGAGGCCGGCGTCGATGGCATCGTCGCCAGCGCCCATGAGGCTGCAGAGATCCGTCAGAAATTTGGCGGCGATTTCCTCATTGTCACGCCGGGGATTCGGCCGGCGGGCGCCGCGGCCGATGATCAGAAACGCGTCGCCACGCCGGGATCGGCCCTGCACGATGGCTCGACCCATCTGGTGGTCGGGCGGCCAATCAATGCCGCGACCGACCCGTCCGCCGCAGCGCGCGCCATCATTGCCGAAATGGCTGCAGCATCGCCGAAGCCCGTGACGGTCTAGGAGCCGGTCAGCTCTTGAGGCTCAGGGGTGTGCACGGCGGTGGCCGACACGCGACACAGGTACCGTGCGGTGATCGAGCGCCTGTACTTGCCAGACCCTCTGCCCGGGACCGGTATGGCCGGTTCGGACCTGGCCGTCAGCCGCGATCAAAATCATGCCGCGATAGCTGTAAACCGGTGCGTAGGGCCGCTCGACACCGCCCACCAGAGAGCCACTGAAGAATTCATCACTCAGACGAATAGTGTCGCCATGGCGATCTTCAACCTCGCCGTGACGGGTTTCTGGTCGGTGTGATGGGCGGGCGGCTGCCGGGGCATCCTGTTGCGGCGGCCATTGCCGGCCCACTGTCTGCGCCCGCTCCGCCCCATGCGACCGCACGCTCAAGCCCTGCTGCGAATCGATAAAGGCATTGCCCCGGCGGCTTTGCGAAACCACCACAGGCTGGGCGGCCGGAATATGCTCTCTGTAACTGACCGGCCGAACCTGTTCGGGCCGGGCAAGAAGGGGCGGGCTGTGATACGCCGGCTGCGGCGAGATGGAGTGCGTGGCAGAACCAGCCGGCACGAGGGCCGGTCCGGCCGCAGCCTGCTGCGGAACCGGCCGTCGAGGCGCCGCGTCCAGCCCGGCGGGCATTTCCGTGAAGCGGCAGGGCGAACCGGTATAGCTTCCGGCCAGCGCCTGGCGGATCTCGTCGGCGCTACAGATACGCTCGGGCCCCCCGGCGAGGCGGGGTTCCGTTAGCGGCTGGGCGAAGGCAACCGGTCCGGCCACCGCGACTGCCAGCACCGAGGCGAGCAAACGTTTCATTCCGGCACATTAACCCGGTCAGGGCAGCGCTCAAAGCGAACGCACCCGGCAGGCGAATCTGCCGATTTGATGGCGGCTTTCTGGGGTAGATGGTTGTTTGGGAACAGAGTGTCTCCGAACAGGGCGCCTCGCAGCCTGGCTCAGAAATCGCTGGCCATGCCCTTGCGCTCCCAATCACCAAACCGGGTCGGCTCAAGGCCTTTCGGGCCACCGGTTTCGGCCGGGCCATTCGCCGCTTCATCAATCGCGGCCTGTCTTGCCTTCGCTTCAGCCAGGGCGCGCTGCGCCGCAGGTGTCAGCAGTTTGTCAGGGGCCGGGGCGGTGGCGGGATTTTCCGGGGTCTCTTGCATGCCTACTCCGTTACAGCGCCCGGGCGGCCGCGCCAAGCACGGAACTGCAAGCGAGCCGTGCCGCCGGGATTATTAGACGCAGCCCGGCCGCCGTGCTAGCTGGCGCGCATGAGTGATGGACTAGATCCCCGCCGGGTGGCTGCCCGGGCCTATTCGCTTGTGCTCAAACAGCACAAAACGATTGAATCCGCCCTGGATCGCGATCCCGGCTTTGCGGCGATGAGCGATCGTGACCGCGGTTTTGCCCGGGCTATTGTCTCGACGACCTTCCGCCGCCTCGGTCAGACCCGGCTGGTCCTGAACAAATTCCTCGCCAGGCCGATCGAGGAAAATGCCGCTCCGATCCAGGCCATATTGCTGACCGGTGCCGCGCAATTGCTGTGGATGGGCGTACCGCCGCACGCTGCCGTCTCCTCGGCCGTCTCGCTGGCCGACGAGGATGACAAATCGCGCCGCCTCAAGGGCCTCGTCAATGCCGTCCTGCGCAAGGTCGACCGCGAAGGCGCCGCGATCGCCGGCGCAAGCGCGCCGCAGGAAAACCTGCCGGAATGGCTGGTCCAGAGCTGGCGCACCGCCTACGGGCCAGGCCAGCTCAGCAAGATCGCCAATGCCCTGCTGGAAACCCCGCCGCTCGATCTGACGGTCAAGATTCCATCCGAGCGCGAACACTGGGCTGCCGAACTGGGTGCCACCATTCTGCCCAATGGCACACTGCGCCGCGCCAGCATCACCGATCTGACCACCCTGCCGGGCTTCGCGACAGGAGCCTGGTGGGCCCAGGATGCCGCCGCCTCGCTTCCCGCCCAGCTGCTGCGGGTCAAGCCGGGCGAAACCATTGTCGATCTCTGCGCCGCCCCCGGTGGCAAGACGATGCAGCTGGCCGCCATGGGTGCCAAGGTCATCGCCGTCGACGTGTCCGAGCAACGCATGAAGCGGGTCAGCGAAAACCTGCAGCGCACCGGCCTGGAAGCCGAACTCGTGGTCGATGATGGCCGCAGCTGGCGTCCCGATAATCGCGTCGATGCTGTCCTGCTCGATGCGCCCTGCACCGCGACCGGCACCCTGCGCCGCCATCCGGAAGGTGCCTGGATCAAGCGTCCCGAGGACGTGGCCAAGCTGCAATCGCTCCAGTTCGAGCTGATCAAGTCGGCGATCCGGATGATCAAGCCGGGCGGGCGCCTGATCGTCTGCACCTGTTCGCTTCAGCCCCAGGAGGGCGAGGCGCTGGCCAATACGATCTCCAATTATGAAAGCCTGGCGCCGTTCGCCATCACCCGGACCGAGCTGACCGACCTGGCCGAATCGGTCACCAAGGGCGGATTTATGCGGGTGACGCCAGCGGTCTGGCGCAGCCATGGCGGCATGGATGGTTTCTTCATCGCCCGCTTCTCGAAACGCGCCTGATCGACCACTGTTTCAGCGGGATCGGCGGGCGTGTCTTGCACGTGTGCTACAGCACTGTTATCCGATCTGTCATGGGCGCTCCGGTTTACATTTCACCATCCATCCTGTCGGCGGATTTCGCCCGGCTCGGCGACGAGGTTCGCGCGATCGACGCGGCCGGCGCCGACTGGATCCATATTGATGTGATGGACGGGCATTTCGTGCCCAATCTGACGATCGGGCCCGGCGTCATCAAGGCGCTGCGGCCGCATAGCGACAAGCCTTTTGACGTCCATTTGATGATCACGCCCGTCGACCCCTATATCGACGCCTTCATTGAAGCCGGCGCCAATATCATCACGGCACACCCAGAAGCCGGTCCGCATTTTCACCGCACCGTGCAGGCGATCAAGGCGCGCGGTGCCAGGGCCGGTGCGGCGCTCAACCCGTCTTCCTCGCCCGACATGATCGATTATGTGCTCGACGAGCTCGATCTCGTGCTGGTGATGAGCGTCAATCCGGGTTTTGGTGGCCAGAGCTTCATCGACAGCCAATTGCGCAAGATCGAAACCCTGCGCGAACTGATCGAGCAGCGAGGCCTGGCGACAATCATCGAAGTGGATGGCGGTGTGACACCGGCCAATGCCGGCGCCTGCATCAATGCCGGGGCCAGTGCCCTGGTCGCCGGCTCTGCTGTCTTCAAGGGCGGTCCGGACCTGTATCAGCACAATATCAACGCGTTGCGTGGGTAGCGGCAATGGCTGGCGCGGTCCGTCTGTCTGACTATCCGATATCCGCCGTCCAGGCGCTGAGACGCGAAGCCTCCTCGACAGTCAACGCGATCGGCCTGCTGCGCTCCATGCGTGCGCTCGGCCCGATTCCCGAGAGACTCACAAGCTTCCCCACCGATTTCTACCCGGGCGATGCCGCGCGCGGAGCAGAGATTCTCCAAGGCCGCTTCCAGCTCGCCGGGGACCAGCTCAATGCCGCATCCGGAAAGATTGGCATCTGGTCGCGCTCGACGCCATCACGGGCCTTCGCGCGCGGGCTGCACAGTTTCAGCTGGCTGCGCGATTGTGCCGCTGCCGATGCGGCCGGCGATGAAGCACGCCGGCTGGTCGATACCTGGATTCAGGGTTTTGGCCGCTGGAACAGCTTTTCCTGGTCACAGGACGTGTTGTCATCGCGGCTGATGAACTGGCTGCGCTGCGGCGAGTTGCTGTTCGCTGCCCCGGCCGATGATGACAGGGAGGCGCAGCGGCTCCACGCCGCCCGGATGCGCTGCCTGGTGCGCCAGACACGCTATCTGCAACGCGCCCTGCCACTGGCACCCGATGGCACGATCCGCTTGCGCTGCGCGGCTGCCCTGACTCTCGCCGCCCTTTGCCTGCCCGGCGAGTCGGCCATGCTCAGGGCCGCGATCTCGACCTATAATCATGAGATTGACCGCCAGATCCTGCCCGATGGCGGGCATTTGTCCCGCGCACCCCGGGCCGTGGCCGAGGCCTTGATCGACCTGGTTACCGTGCGTGATGTGGCCGCTGAACTCGAGACCGAACTCCCGTCCTCGCTGCTACGGGTTATTGACCGGCTGGCGCCAATGGCGCGCTTTTTTCAGTGTATCGATGGCGGGTTGGCAAGTTTTCACGGTGGCGGCGAAGGCGACCGGAACGCGCTGGCAGCCATACTTGAGCGCGGCGACATCAAATCACGCTCATTCGGATTTGCACCGCATTCCGGCTATCAACGCGCCCATGCCGGCGGCGCAACGGTCCTGCTTGATGTCGGCGAGCCCCCGCGCGGCGAGCTCAGCGTCGAAGCTCACGCCTCCGCGCTCGCCTTCGAACTCTGCACCGCCAGTGGCCGCCTCGTCGTCAATTGCGGCTGGGGCGATGATCAGCCCGCCAATTGGCGCGAAGCGGTCCGCGCCACCGCGGCCCATTCAACCTTGACCCTGGAAGAAACCTCCTCGGCGCGCCTGCTCGCGCCCGGCTGGCGCCGCGCCCTGCTGGGCCCCCGGCTCGCAAGTTCGCCCGGACCGGTGACGGCACGGCGCAATGAGGAAGAAATGGGCGTCTGGCTGGAAGGCGGGCATGAAGGTTATCGCGAAGAATACGGGCTTTCGCACCGGCGCCGGATTTTCCTGGCGGCCGATGGCGGCGACGTCCGCGGCGAGGACGCACTCTTCCGTCCGATTGATGATGGCGCGCCGGAGGATGTCGATGTGCGCTGGCGCTTTGCCATCCGCTTCCATCTGCATCCCGGTGTCCGGGCCTCCCTGGCCCGCGACTCGATGAGCGTACTGCTTGTGCAGCCCAGCGGTGCGGGCTGGCGTTTCCGCTGCGATGGCGAACCAATCCGGCTGGAGCGCTCCGTCTATCTCGCCGCCGGTGCTCCGCCCCAGCGCGCCACCCAGATTGTCGTCCAGGGTGAGGCTGAGCCGTTCGGGGCAGGCGACCGGCCGCCAAATCGTGTACGCTGGGCGTTTCAGCGACTGGGCCGTATTGGCGGCGCTGCGGGGGAATATCAATGAGTACACCACGCCCCGATGCGCCGGCGCCAATCTCTGCAGGCAGCAAGTCGACGATGATCTGGGTCGCCCTGTTTGATCTCGGGGCTGGCGCGGCCTCGATGTGGGCTGCCATCCATATCCGATATCTGTTCGAAGGAACGCCGCCACCCGATTCCATCATGCTGCAATCGGTGGCCGTATTCGCGCTGACCTGTGCGGTGGTTTTCCCACTCCACGGCCTGCACCGCGGACTCTGGCGCTACACCGCGCTGAATGATGCCGCCCGCATATTAATGGCAATCATCATCGCCAATCTGGTTTTCTTGCCCATCCTTTTCCTGATCAACCGGCTCGATGGTTTCCCGCGGACCAGCCAGTTGATTGAAATTCCGATCCTGATCGGCCTGATGCTCGGCTCGCGGCTGATCGTCGCCTCCTGGCGCACACGCGGCCTGCAATCGGTGCTGCAATTCGAGGATCGCAGCAAACCAGCCGCCATTCTGGTCGGCTCAGAGGAAGAACTCGACACCGCCCTGCGCGACCTGGCCCGGCGCAATGGCGCCGCTCCTTTCCGGCCAAAAGGGTTGATCGAACCCAATCTTGCCCTCGCTGGCCGTGCCATTCACGGGCTTCCGGTACTGGGCGGTCTCGATGTCCTGCCCGCAGCGCTCAAACGCCTGTCGGAAGCCGAGAAACTGCCGCCGCGCCTGGTGCTGGCCGGCACCCGGACCGACGTGGAACTGGTCAATGCGCTGGTGCGGATTGCCGCACGCTCGGGCGCCAAACTCTCCCGTGCGCGCCCCGCGGAGGGGCCTGGCGCCTTCTCACCTGTCGAAGCGGCCGATCTTCTGAACCGTCCGCCCCGGGCGCCGGATCTGGAACCGGCGCGCCCGCTGATCGAGGGCAAGCGGGTCCTGGTCACCGGCGCCGGCGGCACAATCGGATCGGAACTCGCCCGGCTGGCTGCAAAGCTCGGCCCCGAAAAACTGATCCTGTTCGATTCATCAGAGGCCAATCTCTACGAAATCGATCTGGAATTCGCGGCCCGTTCGCCCCAGGTCGAATGGCGCGCCGTGCTCGGCGATGTGCGCGATGCGGTCCGCCTGGAACAGGTTTTCTCGGAAGAAAAGCCCGATGTCGTCCTGCACGCTGCGGCGCTGAAACATGTCCCGATGAGCGAACGCAATCCTAGCGAAGCTGTGCGCACAAATGTTCTGGGAACTATCCAGACCATCCACGCTGCAGTCCTGCACGGCGCCCAGGTCGTGGCGCTGATCTCGACCGACAAGGCGGTGGAGCCGACGAATATCATGGGGGCGACCAAGCGCGCAGCCGAACTGTTTGCACAATCAGCGGCTATCCCCGGCAGCCCGACGCGGGTTTGCGTTGTCCGGTTCGGCAATGTCCTGGGGTCGACGGGCTCGGTCGTACCGCTTTTTGAGCGCCAGATCGAACTGGGCCATGCCATCACGGTCACTGATCCTGAAGCCACGCGCTATTTCATGACCGTCGAGGAGGCCTCGGGCCTGGTCTTGTCGGCCGCGGCCCAGACCGCTGCCGATGCCTCACTCAACGGTGCGCTCTATGTTTTCGATATGGGCGAGCCGGTCTCGATCCTGCGCCTGGCCCGCCAACTCCTGCGTCTGCGCGGCCGCGACCCCGACGCGCCCGGCACGCTTTCCGTCGTGGGTCTCAGGCCCGGTGAAAAACGGCATGAAAGCCTGGTCTATCCCTTTGAACACACCCAGGATACGAGCATCCCCGGGGTATGGCTGGTGGATGGCCCCAGCACTGATCCACAAGAAATCGAGGCCCGGCTCGCCACCCTGCTCGCGGCCGCCGATGGCCCGGATATCGAAGCGGTAAAACTGGCCCTGAAACAGGTGTGCGGGCTCAGCCCCGCCGCGCCGATCTGATTGACATGTCCGCCCGTCATGCTACCTCCGCGCCCAACCCAGAGAATTCTGAATGAATGGAGCCCTGCCCATGCCCGATCTGGACCTAGTTCCGCTTCGACGCGCCCTGATATCCGTTTCGGACAAGACCGGCCTGATTGAGCGGGCCCAACGCCTGGCAGCGGCGAATGTCGAGATACTCTCGACCGGGGGGACGTTGAAAGCACTGCAGGCCGCCGGCCTCACCGCGCTGGATGTTGCAGATGTCACGGCCTTTCCCGAAATGATGGATGGCCGCCTCAAGACCCTGCACCCGCGTGTGCATGGCGGATTGCTGGGCCGGCGCGACAACGACCAGGATATTGCGGACATGGCACAACACGCCATCCCGGCCATCGATCTGCTCTACGTCAATCTCTACCCGTTCGAGGACACTGTCGCGAAAGGGGCCGAATACGCCAGCTGTGTCGAGAATATCGATATTGGCGGGCCAGCCATGATCCGTGCCGCGGCCAAAAATCACGCCTGGGTAGCGGTTTGCGTCGATGGAGAGGATCTCGACGCGGTGCTCGACGCGTTGGATTCGAATGACGGCGCGACCCCGCTGGTATTGCGCAAACAGCTGGCGGCGAAATCCTATGGCCGGACGGCGGCTTATGACGCGGCCATCTCCAACTGGTTTGCTGACTCACTCGACATCCCGACGCCGAGCTACCGCGCCTTTGGCGGCCACCTGCTGCAGCCCCTTCGTTATGGGGAGAACCCACACCAGGCCGCCGCCCTCTACCGCACGTCGGAAATCAGGCCCGGAATCACAACGGCCCGTCAGATGCAGGGCAAGGCACTGAGCTTCAATAATCTCGCTGACGCCGATGCCGCATTTGAGCTGGCGGCGGAGTTTGACCCTGAGGCCACGGCCGCAGTCGTAATCGTCAAACACGCCAATCCCTGCGGTGTTGCGCTGCACGAGAAGCTCACGACCGCCTATGAGAACGCGCTGTTGGCCGACCCTGTGTCGGCTTTTGGCGGGATCGTGGCGATGAATCGCACCCTCGACGCCGAAACCGCCAATGAATTGGTGCGGATTTTCACTGAAGTCGTTGTCGCACCGGATGCCGATGAAGATGCGCTGGCGATCCTGTCTGCCAAGCCGAATTTGCGCGTACTGCTGACCGGCGCGCTGCCGAATCCCGATCAGACTGGCTGGTTGGTCAAAACGGTCGCAGGCGGTCTTCTTGTCCAGGAGCGCGATACCGGCCGTGTATTGGTGAGCGAGTTGAAGACTGTCACCCAGCGGGCACCGACCGAGCAGGAAATGACCGATCTTCTCTTCGCCTGGAAAGTGGTCAAACACGTCAAATCCAATGCCATTGTCTATGCACGCGACGGCGCCACGGCGGGCATTGGCATGGGCCAGACCAGCCGGCTCGAGGCCGCACGCCTGGCGCTCAGCAAGGCTGAGGCAACGGCGGGCGAAAACAAATGGGACACACCACACACCCAAGGCTCGGTCTGCGCCTCGGATGCCTTCTTCCCCTTTGCAGACGGGCTGAAGGCCGCAATCGAGGCCGGCGCTACCGCGATCATCCAGCCGGGCGGCTCGATCCGCGATGATGAAGTCATCGCCGCCGCCGACGAGGCTGGACTGGCCATGGTCTTCACCGGAATGCGCCATTTCCGCCATTGAGGCCGGCCCGGCAGCAGCGATGTGAATCAACTAAACATTGACGCGGCGGTCTCCGGCGGCGCATTGCATTCATGATGTTGAGTTTTCTGATCCGCGCCATTCCCGCCGCCCTCGCTGTCGCTGCCAGCGGACTGGGGGCCTATGCCAGCTCCAATGTGAGCGGTTTTAGCGTGCCCCACCGCACGCTGGAAGAACAGGTGGACTTGATCCGCCCTTTCACGGATGTGCGCATACCGGATACCGCGACCGGGCCGGTGCCGGCTATTTTAATGTTTCACGGCTGCGGCGGGCTGCGCCAGGTCCAAGAAGACTATGCGCGTGCAGCTCTGGATGCCGGATACGGCGTTCTGATCATCGGTTCGAATGCGGCGCGCGGGATCGACCGGTTCGCAGCGATGAGCCAGGTCTGTACCGGCCTGCGCCTTTGGGGCCGCGAGCGGGCTGCGGACGTGTTCGCCGGTCTGGTCCTGGCGCGCGAGGACAACCGGATCGACGCCTCTCGCCTCGCCCTGATCGGCTGGAGCCATGGCGGCTGGACCGTGCTTGAAGCGCTTGATGATGCCGGGCGCAATTCAGCCCCGGAAGCGCTCAGCATCGGCGATGGCCAGACACCGGATCTCGGCGGCGTCCGCTCTGCGATGACGCTTTACCCCTATTGCGGCTTTCCCATGCGCAGTGATGGACGCGGATATGCCCGCGAAATCCCGCTGCACGCGATTCTGGCGGAAAATGACATGATCGCGCCACCCGGCGATTGCGAACGGCTGTTCGAACGCTCCGACGTCGCGGGGCATCGCGTTGATTTCCAGGTCTGGCCCGGCCTGACGCACGCGTTCGACGAACCGAATCCGCCTGCCGACCCCCGCATCAATTTCGATATTGATGCGGCAGATCAGGCGCGTCGCGACTGGCTGGATATTCTCAGCCTCGAACTCGCACCCCAGGGCGCTTGATCCAGTCCGAATACAGGGTCCGGCGATGCCGAGCCCCGTACCCGACCGGGCTTTGGCAAGACGGTGCTAGGGCTGGGCCACTGAAGCCATTTCGCCAAGTTGGGTGGATGCAATCGAGAGCTTGGACAGGGTCCAGGACCCCGATTCATCGAGCTGGCGCTGAACCAGATCGACCCGATCAGCCTCATCGCCATTGACGGTATTCCATGCCTCAACGAGCGAATCCGCCCAGTCCCGTGATGGGGCCTCGACTCCGCTGGCGAGAGATCCGCCCGCCTGGGCAGCAAACCGCATCGCCGATGCCGCCAGCGTCTGCTGGCTGGCATAGAGATCTTCCATCAGGCGGCGCACGGCCAAGCGGTCCCAGTGCAGTTCGGAGGAAACCTCCTGGCCCAGACCGCGCAAGCGGTCGAAGCGGAACCGGGCGCCGATTGCATGATAGATATAGGCGGTCGACGCGAGCGGCCAATCGCTGGCCACGGCCATATCGATCACATCGGACGATGAGGTCAGCGGCCGCAATTCGGCAACAGCCTTTGCCAGAGCGGCCGGTGCCCCGGCGGCAACAAATTTCTGCTTGCGGGCCCGGACACCCTTGCGCTCATGATCGGAAATGATCTCATGCGCCATCGAACGCAATTCCTGCACGCCGGCCTGATAACTGCCGATTACCGTACCGATATTTTCCAGCGTAGACGCGGCGCGTCCGCGATTGCGCCGAACCAGCCAATAGGCCTGTCGCCGCAACAAACGGATGATTTCTCCGTGTAATTCGATCTGCACCGAGGCAGGAGCCTTGTTGTCGAGCTGATTGATCTCGGTGGAAAGCTCGCTGAATCGGAAGATCTGGCGGCCAACCTCGAAAGCGTGGGCGATGGCCGGCACAGCGGCGGCCGTTGAATCGATCGCGCGGTGAATAAAGGTCGGTCCACCCAGATTGATCATTTCATTGGCAAGAACGGTGGAGACGATTTCCCGCTTCAGACGGTGCCCCTCCATGGCCTCGGTATAGCTGTGAAGGCCTTTGGGGAAGTAATTCACCAGCATGGAGTGGAAGTGCGGATCATCGGGCACATCCGAGGCAACAAGCTGATCAAACAGTGTGATTTTCGCATAGGAAATCAACACCGCGAGCTCGGGCCGGGTGAGACCCAGACCGCGTTCCTTCAGGCTGCGCATCGCTTCAAGATTGGGCAGGCCTTCAACCTCACGATTGAGCTGACCGGCGCTTTCCAGCCGGGCCATGAAACGCTCATGCGCATCGAGGTCCGCAACACTGGAATGCTCGGCCATGGAGAGGGCCAGAGTCTGATCGTAATTGTGTTTGAGGACATGGTCGGCGACGTCATCCGTCATCGATTCCAGCAACACATCGCGGTCCGCCAGGCTCATCGCGCCACTGCGCACCATGGGCCGGACCAGGATCTTGATATTCACTTCATGGTCGGAACTGTCGACCCCGGCGGAATTATCGACGAAGTCGGCATTGGCCCGGCCACCGAGACGGCTGTATTCAATCCGTGCCGCCTGGGTCGTGCCCAGATTGGCACCCTCGCCGATGACCTTGACCTTGAGGTCGGCGGCATTCACCCGCACGCCTTCATTCGTCTTGTCGCCGACCTCGCCATGCTGTTGATGGCTGGCTTTGACATAGGTGCCGATTCCACCAAACCAAAGCAATTCGGCCTCGGCCTTCAGCAGGGCATGAATCAGTTCAGCCGGGCTGGCGGTCGGCGTGGTCAGCCCGGTCAGCGCGCGGATCTCGTCGGACAGGGGCAGGGATTTTTCGGCCCGCGAGAAGATACCGCCGCCGCTGGAAATCAGAGATTTGTCATAATCCTGCCAGGAGCTGCGGGGCAGGTCGTACAAGCGCTTGCGCTCATTCCACGTCTGATCGCAATCACCCGGATTCGGATCGATGAAAATATCGCGATGATCAAAGGCGGCGAGCAGGCGGATCTGTTTCGACAACAGCATGCCATTGCCGAACACATCGCCGGACATGTCGCCAACACCGATGACGGTGAAAGGCTCGCTCTGGATATCCTTGTTCAGTTCCCGGAAATGGCGTTTGACCGATTCCCAGGCACCGCGCGCGGTAATCCCCATCTTCTTGTGATCATAGCCGGCCGATCCACCCGAGGCGAAGGCATCGCCGAGCCAGAAATCGAACTCGTCGGTTGCCATGCCATTGGCGGTGTCGGAGAAGGTCGCCGTGCCCTTGTCGGCAGCGACAACCAGATACGGGTCATCATCATCCCAGCACACGGTCGATTGAGGGTGAACCACAACATCATCGACAATATTGTCGGTGACATCGAGCAGGCCACGAATGAAGGTTTTGTAGGCTTCACGGCCGGCTTCGAAAATCTCGTCGCGCGAACCGTCGCGCGGCAGGGTTTTTGGATAGAATCCACCCTTGGAGCCAACCGGCACAATGACGGCATTCTTGACCTGTTGCGCCTTGACCAGTCCGAGCACTTCGGTACGGAAATCATCGCGCCGGTCGGACCAGCGCAAGCCGCCACGGGCGACTGGCCCAAAGCGCAAGTGAATGCCCTCGACATCCGGCGACCAGACGAAGATTTCACGATAGGGCTTGGGCAGAGGCAGATCGACCAGCGAGGCGCTGTCGATCTTGATCGAGATCCGCGGCTTCACCTCGCCTGTAGCATCTGTCTGATAGAAATTGGTTCTCAGCGTCGCCTGGATGAGGGCAAACATGCGGCGCAGGGCGCGGTCATGGTCGAGACTGCGAACGGCATCAAGCTGGGTCAAGATATGCTGACCGACCTCATTGGCCGCTTCGATCCGCGCCTTGTGCTCACCGTCAAAGCCGGGGTCAAACTTGACCCGCGCCAGTTCGAGCAGGCCGCGTGCAATGTCGGGATAAGCGGCGAGCGCCTCTTCCTGGATCGCCTGCGATGGATCGAGACCGGTCTGCTGGCGGTAGCGCGCACAGGTACGCAGGAAGGCCGCTTCGCGCCAGGTCACGCCGATTTCGACGATCAGGCGGTTGAAGCCATCATCCTCGGCACGGCCCTCGGCCATGGCGAGCAGGGCATCCTCGAGCTTGGGGCCCAGTTCTTCCAGGGATTGATGCTTGAGCGCGTCCGAGCGGATCTCGAAATCATGGACATAAGCCCGATCGACCAGCTCGCCATTGCGGCCGCGGCGGTCAACGGGGAAACCGGTTTCCTGCACGACATAGACGCCGAGATTCTCCAGCACGGGCATCACCCGGGACAGCGAGACCGGCTTGCCGACACGATAGATCTTGAGGCGCAATTCGGTTTGCGCATCATCGGCTTCGCGATACACGCGCACTGCAACCTTGTCGCTGGAATCAAGCGATTCCAGTTTCAGTACGTCGGCCAGCGCTTCGCTGGAATCATAAAGCTCGCGATAACCGGCCTTGAAGGCATCCTGATAGGCGGGCATGCGCAGGCGGATCGCTTCCGACGCAGTGCGCCGGACATGGGATTCCAGGTCGTCTTCCCAGGTGCGTGACAGGCGCGTCACGCGCCGCTCGAGCTCTGCGATATCCGGCTCGGGATGGTCGAATGGGTTAAGGCCGATAATGAAATGGACCCGCGCCAGCGAGCTGTCGCCGAATTGCGGATAATAGGCTGAAAGCCGCCCGCCAAAGGCTTCGCGGATCAACTCCCCCGCCTGCTCACGGACCTGCGAGTTATATCGGTCACGCGGCACAAAGAGCAGCGCCGAGACAAAGCGATCGAACTGGTCGCGGCGAATGAAGAGCTTGGTGCGCGGCCTGTCGTGCAGGTGCAGGATGCCGAGGCAGATTTCCAGCAGGTCATTCTCGTCGGTCTGGAAGAGCTCGTCGCGCGGAAAATTCTCGACAGTATTGCGCAATTTCTTGGCATTGTGGGTGCCCGGCGCCTTGCCGGCACGCTCAAGCACGCGGCGCACCTTGCGGCGGATCAGCGGCACCAGTGATGCGCTCTGGTCATAGGCTTCGGCCGTAAACAGGCCGACGAAACGTGACTCGCCGATCACGGCACCGTCTTCGCGATACCGTTTGACGCCGATATAATCCATGTAGACGCGGCGATGGACACGCGATTTCATATTGCCCTTGGCGACAATAATCGGGGTTGGCTCGCGCAAGAAAGTCTCGATTGCCGGGGTCAGAACGGCCGGTTCGGAACCCTTGCGCAACACATGGCGTTCCGGATCGCGCAGCACGCCACGACCGGAATCAAGCCGTACGCGCGGATGACGATCAGCCATCGAGCCGTCTTCGCTGACGTCGAAATCATAGATGCGGCAGCCCAGAAAAGCGAAATGGTCATCGCGCAACCAGCGCAGGAATTCCAGAGATTCGGCGATTTCCTCAGGCGAGGCCAGGGTTGTTGCCTGCTGTAGATGGGCGATCGACTCGTCCATCTGGGCGCGCATGTCGGACCAGTCCTCGACGGTGACACGAACATCATCGAGCGTTGCCGTAACGCCCTCGATCAGCGTGCGCCGCGACAGCTCGTCCAGTTCAGGCAAATGCACCTGGATCATGGATTCAGCGGTGCAACGGCCACCTTCGGCCGTGCGATTGCCATCGGCATCGCGGCGGACCTGGACGATCGGGTGGAACATGGCGACCACATCATGCCCTTGGGCACCGATCTCGCCCATCACCGAATCGACGATGAAGGGGCGGTCATTTCCGATTATTTCGAGAACATCACGGCCGAGCTCGACACCGTCAGCGCGGGTGCCCGTCCGGATCCGGACCAGGATATCATCGCCGGTACGCCGGTCTCCGAATGCCCAGAACTCAACGCTGAGGGCCGCGAGATCATCCGCAGAAACCCTCTCCAGATCCTCCGACAGGGCGTCATCGTAGATTTGGGCAAAGAAAGCGTTGCCGGTCTCGCCGCACTCACTCCCGCATTGATCTTGCCAGCGGCGTCGAGCCGCTTCCATGAATTCCGCACGCGTGTAGGCATGCGCGATTCCGACGACCGCCCCCATGATACGGCGCTCCTCAGCTCAGATTGATCCAAACCTGAGCCTAGACCTGTTTGCCCCCGGCGCAACCCGGCTATACCGCTGAAAACGCAATCGCGTTATTCCAATTGGGATGGGTTGGAAAATGCGGCACCGCCGGGAAGGGACAGGGGAACCCGGCGGTGCCTGACAGACCTCATTCGGCAGGCTGGGGGGACGCACGTTAGAGGCCTGGTCAATCGCTGAACCGGCTTGGGGGAAACCGGTCCAGGGCATTCAAGGGCGGGGCCATAACGCCGCCGCCAGAACAGATATGGGAAGGGGTGGCGGTGAATCCAACCCCCCGCATACGACCTTGCTTTGGGCGCGCCCGCCCGACAGCACCCAAACTAGTGGGGACGACCGCAGGCATCGGTAGCGAGCAGGTGCTGTACGGCCGTGGATTCATCATCGACCAGGGCCCGTTGAACGCCGCAACGCAGCACTTCAATGAGATAGGTCAGATCATCATCATGGCCTTCCAGCGCCCTCAACTCTTGCTCGACCAGCGCCAGGACCAGGTCAGCGACCTGCAAACGGTCGCGGTCATTGTCTGCCCGCTGCATGTCTGGAAAATATTGGGCCAGGGATTTCTGGGTCATCTGCCAATTCCAATCGTTTTCAGGGTTGGGGTTGTCGGAGAGCGCAGCCAGGTCTCCACAACATCATCCAGCGGCATGGTGCTGCTGAGACGGTCGATCAGGTCGAAGGAAATATCGCGAACGCTCGACGCTGAGCGCGGCCCTACCGCACGGCCGCCTACCGCTTCGGGGATGACCGTCAGCTGCTGCCCGCGCGCCACGGCGTCGAACATCGTCGCCATCAGCGAGAATGGGGCGGAAAATCCGACCAGAAAACAGGGCGGGCCTGCATGGTGCCGCACCATGCGACCGAAGTCGGGGTCTGAGTAGGCTGAGAGGCCGGTGCGGACGAAAACAGCCTCCCGGGAAAGAGGCCGCAGGCCATCAATCGGAGCGCCGGGAACAGTGACGCCGCAATTGATCGCCGGCCGATTGCTCTGATAGTGGCAATGAAGAATGGGCCAGCCGGACAGGCGTGCCGAGGTCAACAGGCGCCGAATGCGGTCCGAGACCACAAGATTGCTGCCATCATCCTCGCCCTCGCCCGGATCGAGCGATTCCCGCTGGCAATCGAGCAGGACAAGCGTTGGCAGATATCGGCTCATGCGAGCTCCTCCGGACGGCGCTGCTTGCGCGGCGCCCGGCGCAGTGAACGATCAAACGGTCCGGGACGGTCCCAGTCGCCATCCGGTCGAATAATCGCCAGAGGGTCGGAATCCATGGTGATGGCATTGGCCGGGCGTTCGAGCGGGTGCTCGATCTCGACATATTCGTAATCCGAGAACATGAAGCTGGCACGCCCGGGCCGAACCCGGAAACCGTGTGACCGCCAATAGGCAACCCGGTTCAGCTGGGCATGGCCAAGCACCTGGCGGTAACCACGACGGGCGCTATAGCGCAAAGCCTCCTGCATCAGCGCCCGCATCACGCCGTGGCGGCGGAAAGTTGGCAGAACCGCCGCCCGCTCCACCTTGGCGAAATCGGCAAACCAGCGCAATCGCAACACACCAACCGGTTCGCTGCCGCGCCAGGCGATCAGGTGCGATGCCGCAACAAGATCATTTCCGTCATATTCTTCATTATAAGGCGCGCGCTGCTCACCCAGATAGGTCACACCCCGCAAGGTCATCGCCATGACAACATGGTCGAAACTGCGCGCCACTGTGACACGCAGCCGGTCTCGGCTCTCCGCATTCATGCGTAGTGCTCCTCTGTGGTCGGGTTACTGCGAACCGACAGTTTCTCAGCGATTCGGTGAGGAAAGCCCGTGCTGCCGAACAGCAGCGTCGCGCCATCGGGGCGGCCGAGCGGAACGAAGCCCAGCCGGGACATGAGTTTTTCGCCCTGCGCCGAGCGGGCGCGGGCATAGACGCGAATGTCGCAATACACGCCGAACCAGACCGCCAGCAGCCCGCGCAGGGATGCGGCCTGATCCATGGGAGACCGGCCCGCCATACCCCATGACAACAGGGCGTGAGCATTTTCGCTCGGCCCGCACACCCATTCGCGCTTTGCATTGGCAAAACCGAACTGGCCGGCCAGCAAGGCGTCGACACCCTGCTCGGTCAACGGGATGGAGGCGAGCAGGGCATTGGCCTTGCCATTCCTGCGGCGCAGCTGCAGCGCCCGCCCGGTCCAGGACTGAACTTGCCACAGCGCTTCCGGCCCAGCCACCTCGCCCTCGATCAGCTCATCGGCCAACTGGTGGAACTCGTCGATCTGGTGTTCGTAAACCTGCGTGAAACCATATGGCCCGACAGCTGCATGGAGTTGCTGGTCCTGAAATTGAACGCCGGACCGGGATGAGCTAGGTTGATCGACTGAACTACGCATCGGGCATTCCTGTTTCGGTCTGACCCAATTGGCTTAACACCGCTGCCATGCACGCGGCCTCTTCGAAGTTGGAATAGTGGATAGTCAGGAAACAGCCATCAGCCTGCGTCGCAATGTGTTTGACTGGGACGACCTTCAGATCTTCCACGCCGTTGCCACGACAGGATCAATGAGCGGAGCAGCTGCGGCCCTCGGTTGCCAGCAGCCCACCGTCAGCAAGCGCATGCGGCAATTGGAGAGCCGCCTCGGCGCCCAGCTGATCGACCGGCGTGCCGACGGTATCGTGCTGACCCAGGCCGGGGAGGCTGCGCTGGACTATGTGCGGACCATGCAGCGTTCGGCGCAACAACTGGAATCCCGCATCTCCGGCACCGATACAGCCAGTACCGGCGATGTGACGCTACACGCCTCCGACGGCCTGTCGACCTATTGGCTGGCGCGCCATATGCCCCGTTTCATGCGGGTCAATCCGGGGATCAATCTTCACCTGCTCCGCGCCGATGCCGGGGTTGGCCCAGCCCCCGATCTGTCGATCACTTTCACGCCTGACAAGGATATGGATGCGCCGACCGCGGCGCTGGGCACCATGCATTACATGCCCTTCGCCTCGCGCGAATTCATCAATACCTATGGTGTGCCAAAATCGACCCATGACTTGCTCAATCTGCGCTTCCTGAAACTGGAGCAGTATGATCGGGGCCTCGCTCTGTGGGAAAACCGCAATGAAGTCGTCGATGCATACATAAATTATGCGTTCCGGACTGATGTGAGCTCCATCTTGTTGGAAACAATCAGACATGGCGGCGGGATTGCCATGGCGCCCACCTATCTGGCTGCGCTATATCCGGACGAATTGGTGGTGCTCGACTATGATGTTAAGCAGGACGTGCGCTTCTGGTTGAAATATCTGCCGGGGAGCCAGCGCGTCGGACGTACAAAATGTGTTGGCGACTGGATTGCCGAGATTTTTGACCCTACAGGTAACCCTTGGTTTCGTGAGGAATTTTGCCATCCAGGTGAGTTCTGCGAGATCGAAGTTATAAAACCACAATTATGAGGTTGTTATGAGTGCTAGAGGCCCAACGAGTATTGACCAGCACGTCGGTGCTCGCCTTCGCCTGCGGCGCAGCCTGTTGGAAATGAGTCAATCCGAGCTTGGAGAAAAGCTTGGCGTGACGTTTCAGCAGGTTCAGAAGTATGAGCGCGGCACAAACCGCATTGGCGCCAGCCGCCTGTTTCATGTCGCCCGCGTCATGGAAGTCCCTGTGTCCTACTTCTTTGAAGGTCTGGATACGGAAGGGGCCTCCGAGTTGAAGGGTCCCGACTCCGAAACGCTCTATGACTTCATCGCCAGCCCGGACGGCCTCGCTCTGGCTTCGGCATTCTCCGGAATCCGCGATCAGACTGTCCGCCGCCGGGTTATCGACCTGTTGCGTTCACTGTCCGTCTGATTTTCGGCTGATATCTGTCGGCCGCATGAACGGATTTGCCCCGCCATTGCCCGGGTCCGGTCCTGCTCGCGCCATATCAACCCCTCAGCTTGAGACACTCAATGCTGAGGGGAAATTCTTGTGCGACCTAATTCATCCATAAATCCAACTGGCTCAATGACCGTGTCCAGCGAGCGGGCCACGCCGCGCATAGACCATGACGCGCGTGCCATGGCGCACCCCTGGTTCCATCTCAACCGGTCAGGCAGAGCATCAAGCTCTACGCTCGATATGGCCGTGGCCGCGCGATTCCCGAAACATCGCTGAAGCAAGCGACCGAACGCTGGTCGCTGGTTAGCAGCCTGGCCCGCGCACTCGCAGGCAGGGCAGCGCGCAAGGTTCCGCGCAGACGCCGGAGCCAGAGGCTCGCCGCGTCGCGGCGGCTGGTCACACCATGCTCATCACAAATCTGGAAGAGAATGGAGCGGGCGATGAGATTCGAACTCACGACATTCACCTTGGCAAGGTGACGCTCTACCCCTGAGCTACGCCCGCTCATGTCTATGCGGGGTCTAGCCCCGCCAGGGAGCGGGGTATATCGCGCAAACCCGGACGGATTGCAAGAGGGAGATTCCGTCGCGGTGCACAAGGGCTTGATCCGGCCCGCCAGTCAGGCTTCAACACAAGTATGAGCGCTTCACGCACCGAATTATTCGCCCACCTCGACGGGCTTGGAATCCGGCACGAGACCGTCAGCCATCGCCCGGTCTTCACGGTTGAGGAGGGTCGCGACATCAAGGCCGCCCTGCCCGGAGGCCACACCAAGAATCTCTTTCTCAAAGACCGCAAGGGGCAGGTTTTCCTGGTCACCGCCCTGGCTGAAACCGAAATACGCCTCAACCGTCTGCATCGGCCGCTCGGCAGTGCCCGCCTCTCCTTCGGGCCTGAGGCGCTGCTGCTCGACACCCTGGGTGTGCAGCCCGGCTCGGTGACGGCACTTGCGCTACTGAACGATACCGGGGGACGTGTGCGCTTCGTGCTCGATGCCGCACTGCTGGAATGGCCAGTGGTCTATTCACACCCCTTGCTGAATGATGCCACGACCGGCATCGCTCCGGCCGACCTGGTCCGCTTCGCTGAATCGACCGGCCACCCACCACGGCTGATTGACTTCACGCTCTTGCTTGATGATGAAGACGCCACGCAGTAACGGCTTGCACCAACGGCCCGGCAGGGCCACTTACTGAGCAAGACGCAGCTAGGAAACGCATCATGACCCTGTTCAATACCGGAGCCCCCGACGCCGACACCGACGATCTGGTCAAGGACTCCTCAGACAGCAATTTCATGGCGGATGTTGTCGAACCTTCGAAGTCCGTCCCGGTCCTGGTCGATTTCTGGGCCCCTTGGTGCGGCCCATGCCGCCAGCTTGGCCCGATGATCGAACACGTCGTGCGCCAGTCCGAGGGCGCTGTCCGTCTGGTCAAGATCAATATCGATGAGAATCCGGGCATCGCCCAGCAATTGCGTGTGCAGTCGATCCCGGCCGTCTTTGCCTTCAAGGACGGGCAGCCCGTCGATGGCTTCATGGGGGCGCTGCCGGAGAGCCAGATCAAGGATTTCATCCAGCGGATTTCCGGCAAAGGTCCGAGCGAGGCTGAATTGAAAGCGATCGTCGAGCGCGGCATGACCGGTCTGGAATCCGGCGATCTGGGCGGTGCGGCACAGGATTTTGCCAGCGTGCTTCAACTTGACCCCGGCCATCCGTCAGCCCTGGCTGGCCTGGCCCGCGTCTGGCTCAAATCCGGTGATATCGAGAAGGCCACACAGATATTGGGGCAGGTCCCCGATGATCGCGCCGGCGATCCGGCTGTCGAGGCGGCGCGGACGGCGCTCGAACTGGCAACCACGGCTCCAGCCGATGATGCGGTCACCGCAGCCCTCCGGCAGGCGGTCAAGACGACACCGACCGATCTGCAGGCGCGCTTTGATCTGGCGGAAGCCCTGCTGGCGAGCGGCGACCATGCCGGTGCTGCCGATCAATTGCTCGCCATCACCGCGCTTGATCGGGAATGGAATGAACAGGCTGCGCGCACCCTGTTGCTTAAAATCTTCGAAGCGGCCGGGCCGATGAGCGAGGTCGCTCGCGACGGTCGCCGGCGCCTGTCCTCAATCCTGTTCGCCTGAGGAGGTCATGATGAGTGACGCACCCGCCACATCGACTGATCGATCCGTCGATCCGAAACTGCTCGAAATACTGGTTTGCCCCGTGACCCGTGGCCCGCTGGTCTATGATCGGGAAGCCCAGGAACTGATTTCCGAAGGCGCGGGCCTTGCCTATCCGATCCGCGACGGGATCCCGATCATGCTGGCCGAAGAAGCCCGGCAGCTGGAGCAGGACTGATGACTCGCCCTTGGCCAGAAAAATTACGCTTTTCCAAGGCTGAGAAGGCGCTGCATATCCGCTTCGATGACGGCGCTTCGTTTTCGATACCCTTCCAGACGCTCCGGACCGAGAGCCCCAGCGCCGAAGTCCAGGGACACGGTCCGGATCAGAAAGTGACCGTAACCGGCAAGGAGAATATCCAGATCACAGCCGCCGAACCCGTCGGTCGGTATGCGGTGCGGCTGGTGTTCGATGACGGCCATGATAGCGGCTTGTTTACCTGGGACTATCTCTATGCCCTCGGCGAGGCCGAAACACACATGTAGGCAGTGCTGGCGCGGCGACCACTGACGCTTTGGCATGCCCACAACAGATATCGATCGGATGAAATATGAAACGCTTCACGATTCTCACTGCCCTTGCTGCGGGAGGGTTGTTTACCGCCGCCAGCCTGGCGGCTCCGGAAGACTTTGTTACCGGCCCGTTGATCGAAAACTTTGGCGCGGTCGCACCCATCGAAAACCAGATGCCGATCCCCGAGGATACTGTCTTCAGGATTGCGTTTGACGTCTCGACACCAGCAGAGGTCGGCGAAATCAACCGCAAATTCAATAGCGCTGCCCGCTTCCTCAATATGCACACGGCTGCTGGAATCGCCGCTGACGATATTCAGATCGCGATCGTGATCCACGGGGGCGCAGTCCAGGACGTCTCGACAGGGAGTCATTTCACGCCCGGCGTCCAGCCTGCCAATGCAGAACTTATCGCGACTCTGCTCGCTCACGGCGTCAAAATCTATGTCTGCGGCCAGAGCGCCGCCTATCATGATATCGGGGTCGAGAATCTGTTGCCGGGCGTAACCATGGCCCTGTCAGCGATGACCGCGCACGCCTTGCTGCAACAGGATGGCTATACGCTGAACCCGTTCTGACGCACTACCAGGCAGCGTCCAGCCGATGGCCGCGCAGGAGTTTGGGCGGCTCACCGGTATCGCCGCCAGCCTGACGCATGAAGAAGCGCCGTGCCGGACCGATCTGGTTCACGATTGACAGACCCAATCCGCGCAATTGCCGCAGGGGCTCGATATCATTCGAAAACAGGCGATTGAAAATATCCGTCCCGGCCGCCAGCGTGGCGCTGTCGAATTTGCGCCAGGCCTCATAGCGCCGAAGTGTGGTCAGAGCGCCGATATCAAGTCCAACCCGTTTCGCCTCACCAGAAACTTCAGCCAGAGCCGCTGCATCGCGAATGCCCAGATTGAAACCCTGGCCGGCGAGCGGATGAATGCCGCGCGCGGCATCGCCGACAAAGGCGATCCGTTCGGCACAGAAGCTCTCGGAGAATTTTAGCCCCAGCGGATAGGTCCAGCGTGGCCCTTCCGGGCTTATTCCGCCAAGGAAATCGCCGAAACGGTTTTCAAGTTCCTGCTGGAAAACCTCGGCATTTGCCGCCTGGAGCGCATCGGCCACATCCGTCGGCTCGGTCCAGACAAGTGATGAACGATTGTCAGGAAGTGGCAGGATGGCGAAGGGGCCTGACGGCAGAAAATACTCATAGGCGACCCCGTTATGGGGTTCGGCATGGCGCACGGTCGCGACCAGGCCCTTCTGGCCGTAATTCCAGCCGACACTGCGTATTTTGGCCTGTTCGCGAATGCGCGAGAATTTGCCATCGCATGCGACCAGCAATTTGCCCGAAAGGCGCCGGCCATCGGCGAGCAGGACATCGACGCCATCGGGCCGTGCCTCATAACGCTCGGCCATCGCCGGGGCGATGGAAACGATATTCGGCCGCTCCAGCACGGCACTGGCCAGAACCATGCGGGTATGCCGGTTCTCGGCCATCCAGCCGAGCGGCTCGCCTTCGGGGCCTTCGCTGATCTCGCGGCGATCGAAATGCAGGCTGTGCGGCCCGGGCCCGCCCGGCCGTGTGCCGCCATAGGGGCGGCCATCACAGACCATGATGTGTTCGATGCGAGTCGTGTAGGGCCGCAATTCATCGGCGATTCCCAGGGCCTCGAACAAGCGCCAGGAGGTATAGGCAAGGGCCGAGGCGCGCCCGTCGAATTCCGGGGCCAGCTGGGTATCAATCGGCAGCGTATCGACCACTGCCACGCGCAGCCCGGCCTGATCCATCGCCAGGGCTAAAGTCAGGCCGGCCAAGCCGCCACCAATAATGACCGCGTCACCGTCAAAAAAATTTTGTTCGCTCATGGGGCGGAGAATAGGCGATTTTCCCGGTCGTGAAAGCGGACATCGCGCCGCAGACGCATTAACCTCTGTTTACCACCCGGATACCCTTGCCGCGCTAAACCGGGGCATGACCAATCGCGCCGCACCCAAATCCGAAACCGATGCCCCGCCGCCGGGCCGAATCTGGCTGACCCGGACGACCGATCTCCTGCTCGGCGGGCTGATGTTGGGCAGCGGTGCATTTCTGATGGCGGCACTGCTCAGTCACAATGCCCTCGATCCAAGCTGGAACGTCTCGGCCGAGGGCGAAGTGCGCAATCTGATGGGCGAGCCAGGTGCCGGTATCAGTGATCTGATGCTGCAATCCTTCGGCTGGTCTGCCGCCGGACCGGCGATCGCGCTGATCGTCTGGGGTGGCGTGCTCATACTCCGGCGGCCCCGGCGGCGGCCGGCCTCTATCGCTGGCTGGCGTTGGCTCGCTGCCGTGATCGGAACGGCCGGATTTGCCGCTGCAGCCAGCGCACTCCCCCTGCCCAATGCCTGGCCCTTTGCCAGCGGTCTCGGCGGCGCTGTTGGCGACATGGCGCTGGCTGGCCTGCGTATGCTGCCCGCCTCGCTCGATCTGCCCGCCGCTACCGGTATTGGTGCCGCCTTTGGTCTGGTCCTGGCGGTTGCCGGGATATTCTTCACCTTTGGCCTGCGCTCTCGCGACCTTTCGGCGGCTTATGACGCCGCCGGCCTGACCTGGGCGACCCTGCGAGTCTGGTTCGATTCCCTGCGCGGCCATGGCATTTCGCTTGGCCGATTATTGACGGATGCCGGCGCGCGCTCCGATGACCGACGCGAACCGGCCCGCGAAGAGCCGGTGCTGCGCCGCGCCATGCGAGCCGCCGACGGTGACCCTGACGATGAGACAGGGTTCGACGACATCCCTGAGCCCACCTTCAATTCCAGCGTCAAGGTCGCACCGACCCGCCGCTCCGCCGCCTCCGAACGTGACAACCGTGAGGCCCAGGGAGCGCTGCCCTTCGTCAAGTCGAAAGGGTTCAAATTGCCGCGCCTCGACCTGCTGTCGAAACCACAGCAGCGAAATGGCGCCGTTGACGAACTCGCGCTGCGCCAGAATGCCGTGCTGCTGCAGGGTGTGCTGACGGATTTCGGGGTCAAGGGCGAGATCGTCCAGGTTCGACCGGGCCCGGTCGTCACCCTGTATGAGTTCGAGCCGGCGCCCGGGGTGAAGTCCTCGCGGGTCATCAACCTGGCCGATGATATTGCCCGCTCCATGAGCACGACCGCAGCCCGCGTGGCCGTCGTGCCGGGACGCAATGCGATCGGGATTGAATTGCCCAATCCCAAGCGCGAAACCGTTTTCCTCCGTGCCCTGCTGAATTCCAAAGTGTTCGAGGAAAGCAAGGCGGAATTGCCAATGGCGCTGGGCGAGACAATCGGCGGCGAACCCTTTGTCGCCGATCTGGCGCGCATGCCCCATTTGTTGATCGCTGGCACCACCGGTTCGGGTAAATCGGTCGGCATCAATGCGATGATCCTGTCTTTGCTCTACCGGCTGGCACCGGAAGATTGCCGCATGATCATGATTGATCCGAAAATGCTGGAATTGTCCGTCTATGACGGGATTCCCCACCTGCTGACCCCGGTCGTGACCGATCCGAAAAAGGCCATCGTGGCGCTGAAATGGGCCGTTCGGGAGATGGAAAGCCGTTATCTGCGGATGTCCAAGATCGGCGTGCGCAATCTGGCCGGCTTCAATGAGCGCGTCGCCGCTGCCGAGGCCGCCGGCGAGCCCCTCTCGCGCACCGTCCAGACCGGCTATGATCGCGAAAGTGGCGAACCGATCTTCGAGACCGAAATCATCCAGGCCGAGAAAATGCCCTATATCGTCGTGGTGATCGACGAAATGGCCGACCTTATGATGGTCGCGGGCAAGGAAATCGAAGCCGCTGTCCAGCGCCTCGCCCAAATGGCGCGGGCAGCCGGCATTCACGTCGTCATGGCGACCCAGCGCCCCTCGGTCGATGTCATCACCGGAACGATCAAGGCGAATTTCCCGACCCGTGTCTCCTATTCGGTGACCTCGAAGATCGACAGCCGCACCATTCTGGGCGAGCAGGGCGCCGAACAGCTGCTCGGCATGGGGGATCTGCTCTACATGGCCGGTGGCGGGCGTCTGAGGCGCCTGCATGGCCCCTTTGTCTCTGACACCGAGGTCGAGGACGTCGCCGCCTATCTCAAGAAACAGGGCGCGCCTGAATATCTCGATGCGGTGACCGCCGACAGCGATGATGGTGAGGGCGGTGCGCTGGGGCTGGACGGCGAGGCCAGCAGTGGTGATGCGCTGTTCGACCAGGCCATTGCCCTGGTGGCGCGCGATCGCAAATGCTCCACCAGCTATATCCAGCGCCGGCTGCAGATCGGGTATAACCGCGCAGCGACCCTGGTCGAGCGCATGGAAGAAGAGGGCATGATCGGCCCGTCCGACCATGCCGGGCGCCGCGAAATCTACCTGCCTGAACACAATGTGGCGTGACGCACAAATGAACGGCGAGGCCTTGCTCGCGCCGCAATCACTCGGCAGTTTGGCGCCATGATTACGCACCTGATTTCCGCCCTGCTCCTGCAGGCATCGCCTGCCACAGCGGAAGCTCGGCCGGAGCCCGCCACCCTGCAAGCGGACGCACCGCAGCCAGCCTTCGACCGCGCCGCCGCGATTGCCGACATCAATAGCTATCTCAACGCGATCACCACGTTGCGGGCGAATTTTATCCAGGTCTCGCCCGACGGAAGTGCCGTACGTGGCATCCTGTCGATTGCGCGGCCGGGGCGCTTGCTGTTTGAGTATGAAGATCCTTCGCCCATCCGGGTGATTGCCGACGGCACGACTGTCGCGCTGGAGGACCGCGCCCTGGAAACAGTGGATCGCGTGCCTTTGCGCTCGACGCCGCTCTGGTGGTTGCTGAAATCCGATATCGACATCGCGAACGATGCTGAAGTGGTCGATATTCGTAGCGAGTACGGCTTCCTGTCCGTGAATGTGCGCGACCCCAATGGCGAAATGGATGGTGATATCGAATTTGTCTTTGCCGGACCGGATCTTGAGTTACGCGAATGGTTCGTGACCGACGCACTGGGCGAGGTCACTCGGGTCAGCCTGGTGGAAACCGAGACAGGTATGGCGTTGAACCCGCGCCTGTTTTCAATTCCTGACCCTGATGAGCAACGCGATTCGAGACGTGGGCGACGGTGATGGCTGCGGCATTTTGACCACAGGCAATACCTTTCTAATATTTTATTTGTATATTTTTTTCTGACGTGGCGTTATTACTACGCTGACTGAGAAGAGATGGATCGGCTTCGTCCCCCCGCTTGCGGATCCTAAACTCAGTCGCGCCGGATCGATCCCCTCCCGGCGCTGCGACGATGAAAATTCGCGCACAGCATAGCGCCCGGTCTCTCCCCCCCTTGAGACCGGGCGCATTTCGTTTCGGTCCAGCTTTACACCGGCATTTCCGCTGTGCAGCCCGACGAATGGGGGTTAAACAATTTCCATGCAATTTCATGACGATTCCGACGACGTTGATTTCACACGTCTGCTCGAGGAAATTCCCCTGCTCTACAAGGCTCGCGCCTTTGCCGAGAGCCTTAATGCCAATACCTGGTTCTCCAGGCTTGGCGAGCCGCTCGACCCGCGCGATCGCACCCTGGCCCGGGCCTATCTCGACGGGCTGGGATTCCCCGAAGCCGAGCCTGCCCTGCTCTCCGACTGGAGCGAGGCGGCCACCGCGGCAGAAAGCCTCGACCGCGACCCGGTCGGCTGGGAAGCCGAGGAAATGTTGCGCGCCGGCCTGATTACACGGGTGCTGGAACGCCTCGACGAAGAGGCGGTCAATGTCGCCCTCTCCCAGATCGGCAGCAAAACCCATGATTCCTCTCGTGACGCGGTCGAAGAGGCCGCGGCAATCGATGATATCGACGATATGGAACTGATTCATGCTGCCGCTGGCGCACTGGCACAGGCGGCCAATGGCGCCGCGCTCGTGATCATGGCCGAGGCGGAAGACGATGAACCGCCACACCCCTTCCTCGCCCGCTGGCGCCTGTTCGCCCGCGGTCGCTGGCCCGTCGGCCTCGCGGGCGCCAGCTATAATATCCTCTGATCATCACGACGAAAGAACCCAGCCATGAGCGGTATCTCGATTGCGACCTGGAATATCAATTCCGTGCGCCTGCGCGCGCCCAGCGTTGCCGCCTGGGTCGCCGAGGCTGATCCGGATGTGCTGTGCCTGCAGGAAATCAAATGCCTGAGCGAGCAATTCCCCGAGGAAGCCTTCCGGGAGATGGGGTTCAGGCATTTTCACATTCGCGGCCAGAAGGGCATGCATGGCGTGGCCATCGCATCAAAACTGCCGCTCGAGGATTTGCCGGACGAAGATTTATGCCCGCGCTCGGAAGCCCGGCATCAGCGCGTCGGCGTCGCCGGCTTTGAATTGCACAATTTCTATATCCCGGCCGGCGGCGACGAGCCGGATCCGGCGATCAATCCGCGGTTCGCACACAAGCTGGAATTTCTCGACAAGCTGGAAAGGTATTTCGCCGGCCGCGCGGCCGCGAAGACACCGCTCGTCCTGGTCGGTGATTTCAACATCGCGCCCTATGAGCACGATGTCTGGTCGCACAAGCAATTGCTCAAGGTGATCAGCCATACCCCGGTCGAGGTCGATGCGCTGGAACGGATCCGGCTAGCCGGCCAGTTCAGCGATATCGCCCGCGAACTCATCCCGATGGACGAGAAGATCTATACTTGGTGGAGTTACCGCGCCAAGGATTGGAAGGCCGCCAACCGGGGTCGTCGCCTCGACCATATCTGGGTGTCGCCCGAGCTGCATGACCAGGCCATCGCCGGTGGCCGCGATGCGCTAAAGGTCTGGGACAATGTTCGTAGCTGGGAAAAACCCTCCGACCACGCGCCCGTTGTCCTGAAAATCGATCTATAATGCCGGGAATTCCCAAGGCCGGCCTCGACGAGCCTCAATGAACCAATCGATAGCCGCCGCTCTCGGTGACGAGGAGACGGGCATGAGAGGGGTCGGGTTCGATCTTCTGGCGCAAGCGGTAGATATGGGTTTCCAGCGTGTGGGTCGTGACAGCCGGGTTATAACCCCAGACCTCATGCAGCAATTCCTCGCGCGGCACGGCCTTGGCACCGGCGCGGTAGAGATATTTGAGAATATTGGTCTCTTTTTCCGTCAGCCGGACTTTTTTCTGGTCCGCCGTCAACAAGAGCTTCATTGACGGACGGAATTCATAAGGCCCAACCTGGAAGACCGCATCCTCGCTCTGCTCATGGCTGCGTAGATGCGCCCGGACGCGGGCGAGCAGGACGGAGAATTTGAATGGCTTGGTCACATAGTCATTCGCACCCGATTCCAGGCCGAGTATCTGGTCGGAATCGGTATTCTGGCCCGTCAGCATAACGATTGGCGCCGTGATGCCATTCTTGCGCATCAGGCGGCAGGCATCGCGGCCGTCCATATCGGGCAAATCAACGTCCAGCAGAATCAGATCAGCGCGCTGTTCACGCGCCGCCGACATACCGTCGCCGGCCGAACTGGCCGCCAGGGTCTGAAACTCTTCATGTAAATCGAATTGTTCGACCAGGGCTTCGCGGAGGTCATCATCGTCATCAACGATCAGGATGGTTTTTCTTGAGCTCATCTGCCCGATCATGCCGATTTCGAGGCACAAGGCAAATGCTACCCACCGGCAAGGCTGACCCGGCAATTTTTGCCGGGTAGGGAGGTCAATCCCTTGTGACAAGCGACTGATTTATGGCCTGATTATTGCTTCTTTCGACCTGAGTCCGCACTGCGGACACCCTGCCGTGGTGGGGAAGGCGAAGGGGACGCCAGGCGTGACCTGTGGTCATGATTAGGCGTCCCTCGCCGACCACCTGGTGCCGCTCGGGATTCACCCCATGGACTGGATCGTCTCAGGATCGGGCTCGATGAATCTCGCAGGACGGCGGGTTCGCGCCGCACACGGCCGCGCCGGCCTTTGTCCGGAAAGCTCAAAGCAGGAAGGCGATGGCGCCACGCCAACCGGCCGCTACGCCCTGCGCAGAATACTCTATCGCGCGGACCGGGTGGCGGCACCGAAGACGGCCCTGCCGTCACGTCGGATCCGCGCCGATGATGGCTGGTGTGATGATGCGGCCGACCCCGCCTATAACCGACCGGTTCGACTGCCTTATCCCGCCTCGCATGAGACACTTTTCCGTGAGGATGGCCTCTACGACCTCATTCTCGTGGTCGGCCATAATGACGACCCGCCGGTGCCCGGCGCCGGCTCGGCGATCTTCCTGCATTGCAGGCG
>NZ_CAXBKN010000003.1:0-50322 GCF_963976135.1 uncultured Maricaulis sp. | reverse complement strand
GCCTGATAGGGTGCGCCACGCAACAGGAACCGCTTTCATGGCCAGCCAGAAATCCCGCTCTTCGCTCAATATCCGCAATGCCCGTATCGCGGATATTCCGGCGATCATCGCATTGGTGGACAAGGTCTATCCGCAGCTCGACAGCTATAGCACCGCGATGGTGCAGGGGCAGATTTCCAACTTCCCCGAAGGCCAGGTCGTGGTCGAATATGATGGTGAGATCGTTGGCTATTGCGCCAGCTTCATTATCGACGAGGCCTCCGCCCTGTCGCCGCACACCTGGAACGGCATTACCGGCTCGGGCTATGCCTCACGCCATAATCCCAAGGGCGACTGGCTGTATGGCATGGAAGTCTGTGTCGACCAGGAAAAGCGCCGGCTGCGCATCGGCCAGCGGCTCTATGATGCGCGCCGCGAATTATGCGAACGCTATGAGCTGAAGGGGATTGTGTTTGGCGGCCGTATGCCGAGCTGGAAGCGCCGCAAGAAACTCTATCCCAATCCGGCCGATTATCTCGAGGCCGTGGTCGAGCAGAAAATCTCCGACCCGGTGATCCGCTTCCAGATGCGTCTGGGTTTCGAGCCGATTGGCGTGCTCAGCGATTATCTGCCCTTTGACGACGCCTCGGGCGGCTATGCCAGCCACATGGTCTGGCGCAATCCTTACGCGGTCGTGCACACCAAGAGCGCCAGCGCGCCTCCGGGCGAGAAGGACAGCGTGCGCGTCGCCTCGGTGCAGTTCCAGCAGCGCAAGGTCCACTCTTTCGAAGAATTCATGAGCAATGTGGAATATTTCGTCGATGTCACGGCGGATTATCGCTGCGATTTCGTCGTTTTCCCAGAGCTCTTCACCCTGCAATTGCTGGCCTTCGCCGAAACCCGGCTCACGCCGTCGCAATCGATCGAGGCGCTGACCGAATACACGCCGCAATTCGTCGAGGCGATGCGCCAGCTGGCGATCAGCTATAATATCAATATCGTCGGCGGCTCGCACCCGACCCGTACCGAGCGCGGCGATATCCAGAATATCGCCTATGTCTTCCTGCGCGATGGCTCGGTGCATCAGCAGGAGAAGATCCACCCGACCCCGTCGGAGCAGATGTGGTGGGGGATCAAGGGCGGCAATGAAATCGCGACCATCCAGACCGATTGCGGTCCGATCGGCATCCTGATCTGCTATGACAGCGAATTCCCCGAACTGGCGCGCCAGCTGGTCGATGCCGGCGCCAAGCTTCTCTTCGTGCCGTTTTGCACCGATAACCGCCAGGGCTATATGCGCGTGCGCTATTGCAGCCAGGCGCGGGCGATCGAGAACCAGTGCTATGTCGTGATGTCGGGCAATGTGGGAAATCTGCCAGGTGTGGAAAACATGGATATTCAATACGCCCAGTCCTGCATATTGACCCCGTGCGATTTCCGCTTTGCCCGCGACGGTATCGCCGCGGAATGCACGGAGAATGTCGAGACGGTCGCGATTGCCGATCTCAATCTGGGCGATCTGGACTGGGCCCGGCAGGAGGGCACGGTGCGCAATCTGCGTGACCGGCGCTTCGATCTCTATTCGATCAAATGGACGGCCAAGACCTGAGGCGGAAACCGGGATGATTGAGGGGCAATGCCATTGCGGCGCGGTGCGCTGGACGCTCACCACCGAGCCCGACTGGCTGACGCGGTGCAATTGCAGTTATTGCCGCCGGGCGCAGGCGCTCTGGGCCCATGCCGACCGTTCGCAAGTGAGACTCGAATACCGCGCTGACGCTGTGGTCCGCTATCTCCAGGGCGACAAGACGCTGGCTTTTATCTCCTGCCGCAAATGTGGCTCCACCACGCATTGGGAGGGCGCCGACCCGGCGGCCGGCGGGCGTATGGCTGTCAATGCCAATATGGCTGAGCCATCGGCGATTGACGGTCTGCGCATCCGGCATTTCGACGGTGCGGACAGCTGGGAATTTCTCGACTAGGACAGGCAGGCTCGCGTCAGCGGCACGGGCACGGCCCTCAGAGCGGCTCCACCACATCGGCCCAATCGGGATTTTTCTGCGCCTGCGAGGCGAGGAAAGGGCATTGCGGATAGATGGTGAAGCCCTTGGCGCGAGCCTCGCTGACGACATGACGCGCCAGTGCCACACCGACGCCGGTGCCCCGCAGGCTTTGCGGCACGCCGACATGATCAACCAGGATGCGATTCTCGCCGCTGCGCCTGAAAGTCAGTTCGCCCGGATCGGGCTTGCCGTCGACATGGGCCAGATAGCGGCCACGCTCGCCGTCTGCCTCGAGTGTGAAGCTGATGCCGGGGGATTGTGTCATCGAATTTTCCTTTCAGGCAGGGCCGCCGATTGGCTGGCCAACCGGGTTTACAGCGAAAGCGGACCAGCCATCGCCGTAACCGCCAGCACGAGCTGCTGGCCCGACTGATACGGTGCCGCGACGGCAAACCATACGGCACTGGCAAGGACCGCCACTGATACTATCAAACCTACCCACCGCATCGGGCGCTCCATCATAACGTGACGGCTAGATAGGAAGCGTTGGCGTCCGGATTAAGGCCCGAAACGGAAATAGACTTGTGTCCTGCAGTTCAGTGATGCGTCGCCGGTGCCGATCCGGTCCGGCGGCGCGGCCGGCCATGTTTTCCAAACCGGACGCGGTCCCGGCGGGGTGTCTTGTCAGCGCCGCTGGCGAGGCCCAGACTGGTCCTTGAATTCAGTTGGACGGGGCACGCCCATGCGGCACATCAAATTATGGATCATTGGCGGGCTACTCGCCCTGCTCGGTCTCCTGGCCTTCCAGAACATGTCCCAGGTCGAATTGACCGTGCTGTTCTGGAGCTTCCAGACCAGCCGTATTGTCGTCATTGGATCGAGCTTCCTGCTTGGCGGCCTGGTCGGCTGGTTGCTCAAGGCATTCTGGCATCCCGGCACGCGCCGTTAGCCCGGTCAGATCGCCGCGAGCGCCGCGGCGAGCATGTCGCGCACCTCGCCGGCGACGGCGTGGAGCCGGGGGTTGTCGATCGCCGACATCGAGGCGACCGGATCGACGGCGCTGACTTCAATCGCGCCCTCGATCTCGCGGATCAGCACATTGCAGGGCAGCATTGCGCCGACGCGCGGCTCAATCTGGATGGCCTGGTACGCCATTTGCGGATTGCAGGCCCCGAGAATGCGATAGCCGGGCATTTCAGCCTCGATCTTCTTCTTCATCACGGCCTGGACATCGATTTCCGTCAACACCCCAAAACCCTTCTCGGCCAGGGCCTTGCGGGTGCGCGCATCGATCTCGTCAAAGGTGGCGGCGCTGAAGGCGCGGGTGATGGTATAGCTCATGGCACGGATCCTTTGCGGCGGGAGAACAAATCTAGCATGGCGGCTCGCACGGCAGGCGAGGCAATTGGTCGCTCCCCGCTTGTACTGCAGCGCCAATGCGTGACAATGGCTCATCCATCAGTTTCGCCGAGGTCGGCATGTCCCGTGATCCCTATGAGGTTCTTGGCGTCACCAAGAGCGCCACCGCCGAAGAGATCAAGAAGGCTTATCGCAAGATCGTCCGCACCAGCCATCCCGATCTCAATCCGGATGATGAGGGTGCCCAGGCTCGTTTCATCGAGGCGACGGCGGCCCATGATCTGCTGAAGGACCCGGTGCAGCGCGCCCGTTTTGACAAGGGCGAGATCGATGCCAGCGGTGCCGAACGCCAGCCCGAGCGGCCCTTCTATCGTGAATATGCCGAGCAGCCGGGCAATCCCTACCAGTCCTCGCGCGGGTTTGAAGGATTCGACACCTCGGACATATTCGAGGAAATCCTGCGTCAGCGCGGCCGCGGCGGCACCCGGAGCGGCCATTTCAACGCGCCGGGCCCGGACCGTCGCTATCAGCTCGAGCTCGACTTTCTCGAGGCAGCTCTGGGCGCGCAAAAGCGCATCACCTTGCCGGACGGCCAGAGCCTCGACGTCAAAATCCCCACCGGCACGGCCGACGGCCAGACCATCCGCCTGCGCGGCAAGGGCGGTGAGGGCATGGGCGATGGGCCTGATGGCGACGCGCTGGTGACGCTGTCCGTGCGGCCGCACAAACTCTTCCGCCGCGAGGGCGCTGATATCCTGCTGACCCTGCCGATCGCGCTTGATGAAGCCATACTCGGCGGCAAGGTGGAAGCGCCGACCATTGACGGTCCGGTCTCCCTGTCCATTCCCAAGGGGGCCAGCAGCGGCCAGGTCCTGCGTTTGCGCGGACGTGGCGTGCAGCCGCCAGGCAAGAAGCCGCGCGGAGATCAGCGCGTCGAATTGCGCATTGTCTCGCCCCCGGACATTGATGAGGCGCTGCGCAGCTTCATGGAGAGCTGGCGCGAAACCCATGCCTATGATCCGCGCAGGGAGATGAAGTCATGAGCGAGAATCTGACCGTCACTGAAATCATCGACGCGGTCGCGGCACTGACTGCCGAGAGGCTGACCACCTATATCGAGATTGGCATTATCATGCCGATCCAGGGTGAGGCGGGGCCGCTCTTCGCGCCGGTCGATTGCGCCCGCTTGCAGTTGATCTGTGAGCTGGAACAGAGCCATGAGCTCGCCGATGAGGCGCTGGAAATGGTGATGTCGCTGATCGATCAGCTCTATACCGCCCGCGCTGACCTGCAGGCGCTCGGCGCGGCCGTCGACACCCAGCCGGTCGAGGTGCGCGAAAGCGTCCTCGCAGCCTGGCGGAGCAGACGCGGACGCTAGCGCTGCCGCCGCCGGGGTGGGGCCAGCCTCAGGCTTTGCCCCGCCTCCAGCTATCAAAATCACGGAATAACCAACCAATTCGATAGGTTATTGTAATTTCTTTATTCCTGTTTCATGCGCAAGACCTTAGAAAAGGTACGGACTTAGACCTAAGCTGGGAGGTCATTGAATTGTGTCAGCGTCAGGGTAGTCAATATGCGGCAAGGATGGGGGGACCAGCTCAGAAAACTGCGCCTGCAGGCCGGAATGAAACAGCAGACCCTGGCCGCGCTCCTCAAGATCAGTCAGGGGTATTTGTCGCGGCTTGAAGCCGGCCAGATCCGCCCGCGCGGCGATGTCCGGCTGCGAATCGAACGACTGCTGGGAGCGCCGGAACAGATCTCGCTCCTCGACCAGATGATGCTGACGATTCGGCTGTGCCCGCACATGTCCTGCCTGATCGAAGGCGGCAAGCCCTTCACCCTGCTGGCGTCAAGCGCCGGCAATCGCTCACCGCGATCACCCTTTCACCAGTGCTGCGTGGATCAGCCAGTCTCCTCACCCGACCTGGTCTCCTTCATGGAAGGAGTCGAGACCCTGACCGGGCTGCGCGAGGAGGGGACGCTGCGAGGGCCCGCCGGGCATATCTGGCACCGGCAGGCGAGCGAGGGGTTCGCACCGATGAAGTCGATCCATATCCCGATCAGCACCGGTCACAAGGGCTGGATGTGGAATATCATCACGATCGCGCTGTCCGAGCCGGACTTCGCGCAAATCGAAGCGCAATGGGGCGGGCGTCTCGCCCTCGATGGCCAGGCCAGCCTGGTTGCTAGCCTGGATCACCTGACCCGCGAAACTATCTAGGTAACGGTAATAACGAAAGAAATTTCTTTATTCGGCCAATGATGCCGGCGTTAACCCTTATTAACTATCCCGCCCGCCAAGCTATGCCGGTCAACCAGCTCTGCAGGGTTATCTCTCGCGGGCAGAGCTCAACCTCAGGGGGGGATTATGACGGATACGACAGGACAGGACCGGCTGGCTTTTATCGGCATTGACGAGGGTGTTCGCGCAGCACTGCGTGAGGTCAAGACACCGCTCGCGCCGAGCGTAGAGCGCGGTCTGAGCCGCTTCTATGCGACGGTCTCCCGGGCCCCGGAGGTCGCGCATCTATTCCGCAATGACCAGCACCGCGATCACGCGAAGACGAAACAGGTGGACCATTGGAATAATATTCTCAGCGGTCAATACAATGCGGCCTATTTCGACACCATCCGCCGCGTCGGCCGCGTGCACAGCGATATCGGGCTTGAGCCACGCTATTATATCGCCGGCTATGCGACGGTTGCCTCGGAGGTTCTGACCGCCGCCGTGCGTGAGGGCTGCAAGGCGCCGGCGCTCGGCTTCGGCGCCCCGGATACGCGCAAGGCTGAAATCTATGTCGATGCGCTGGTACGGGCGATTTTCCTCGATATGGAGATGGCGATTTCGGTGTATCTCGAAGAGGCAGAAGCCAAGGCGCAGGCCGGCCGGCTACAGGTCGCCGATGCCTTTGAGCAGGGTATTTCCGGGGTTATTGCGCGTCTGACCGAGACCTCGTGCACGCTTGATGAGGCCGCAGCGCTGGTCTCGCAGGTCGTCGAGAACACGCTGGGCGAGGCCTCGACGGCCGCAGCCGGCGCCGAGGAGGCCGCGACAAATGTCAAATCCGTCTCGGTCGCAGCCGGCGAGATGGAAGCCGCCTCGCGCGAGATCGCTGATCAGGTGGCGCGGACCTCGGTGATCACGACAGAGGCCGTCGAGCAGGTAACGGCAGCGAGCGAGACAATGACTCAGCTCAATGCCGCCGCTGCGGAAATCGGCAGCGCCGTCAATCTGATCCAGGAAATCGCCGAACAGACCAATCTCCTGGCCCTGAATGCGACGATTGAATCGGCGCGGGCCGGCGAATCCGGCAAGGGATTTGCGGTTGTCGCCAGTGAAGTGAAGGCGCTGGCCGGGCAGACGGCCAAGGCGACCGACCAGATTGCCCGGCAGATCGCCGATGTCCAGGCAGCAACGACGCGCGCCAATTCGGTGATCGATGCGATCCGCGAGACCATCAATTCGGTCAATTCGGCAGCAGTGACCATTACCGCTGCAGTCGAGGAGCAATCGGTTGTGACCCGCGAAATCGTGCGCAATACGACCGAGGCCGCAGCCGGCAACCAGGATAGTTCGCGGGCCACCAATGCGCTTGAGGCCAGTGTCCGCGAAGCGGGCGAGGCGGCCCGGCAGGTCACCGTCTCGTCCGCCTCGGTGCGCGATGAGATGGATCAGCTCAATCAGCGCGTCGCCCAATTCATGGTCGAGGCGAGGGCGGGCTAGGGGGATTTCATGCTGCTTTGCCGTTTCGCATTCTACAGCCGTCGCACCTGGACAGCGTCCAGCGGTGCCGATGAAGACCGCTATCTCGCCGATATCCTCGATGCCGGGCTTCGCAATAATCCCGCCCACGCCCTGACCGGTGTGTTACTGGTTGACGGACCGCATTTTGTGCAGGTCCTCGAAGGCGCCCGGGCCGCGCTTTACCAGACGCTGAAACGGATCGAGAACAATCCCCATCACGGCGATCTCGTCCTGACCGGCTATGCCGAGGTGAACCAGCGCATTTTCGATCGCTGGTCCGTTTACGTGCGCACCCCGCCGGGCAGCCTGAACGGCACGCCCTGGATCCCCAATCCCCAGCTGGCCACGCACGGGCAGCTGGTGGAAACTGCCAAACGCGTCAGCCGGATGACAACCGGCGTCCGGCAAATCCTGCCAGCCGGCCACGCGCCGTGCAGTGATTAGTCGGCGCCGTAAAAAGGATAGGCCCGACGAGCGGTCGCGACCGGCTCAGGGTTGATCGAACACGGCCTCGCTGCGATCAATCGGGGTGAAATGCTCATCGCTGAAACGGTAGGCCGCCCGGGCCGGCCGGCGATTCGAGGCGGAGACCTCGATCGAATAGCCTGTTCCGCTGCACTGGCCCGGCGCTTCGGGCATGGCCCGGTTGAACACCATCAGGGCGGTGGATTCATAGCCCGTACTGTCGATGATACCGCCGCGGCCCAGACGGATAACCTCGATCTGGCCATCGCGCTGCCCCAGGGCGAGGAGCTCCAGCTCGGCATTGCCGCTCAGCGTGATCTGGTAGCGGCCGTCGAGTTCGAAATCGATGTAATTGGCGCCGAGTTCTTCCAGTCCACCTTTGAGTGTCCAGCGCCCTTCCCGAGTGAAGCTGTGCTGACGGTGGACGCCGATCGGGAAGAGTTCGCCAAGGTCATAGGCGCGCGCATAATTCTGCGCCCGCCAGCGCTGCAGCACATCGGGAATGGTTGTGCGCTCCTCATCGAGCGCCGCTTGCAGGGTCTCGAATCCGTCCAGCTCGACACTATTCTCCCAGACCCGGACGATGAAGCCTTCGCCATAACTGTCGGCGAGCGATTGCAGCAGCGTCCACTGGCCGTAATCATGACCGCTCACCGTCGTCGTCCAGCACAATTCCGGCGTCTCGAAATCGGTCTCGGTATAATCCGTCGCGTCCTGGTCAGCGCCCACCGTGGTGGTCTCCGTCCACGAAGCGGTCGCCTCATAGAGCCAGTCCAGGCCTTCTTCGCTGTCATAACCGAATTGGACAACATGATTGAATTCATGTGTCACTGTCGCGCGCATCAGCGCGTGAACCGGCGCTGTCTTGCCCATGCCGACAAAATCATTGTCGATGATGAAGACGGTCCGCGCCGCAGCGGTTTCGCGGACATCATCCGTATTGGGATTGTCGAATACGATCTCGACCGGCCGGGTCACACCCATCGAGCCGTCGGCATCGGCGACATAGGCGCGGTAGCGCCCATCATCATCGCGTATCGGTTCGGCCCAGCCAATCCGGTTGACCTGGGCGTCGAGCATCTCCTGCAGCGCCACGCCGACCGATCGGGCATAATCCTCACTCGAGGCGTCAACCCCTTCCACCGTGTAGTAGACATTGAAGTCCGCCGTCTGGTGCAACATTTCCGGCCCGCTCAGTGTGACCGAATTCTCCAGCAATTCCTGAAGTGTATCGACCACGGAGGCGTCAACCGAGGACAGGATGAGCTGGAACATGCCGCTGCTGGCACCGCTGCGATAGCGGCTGAGTTCGAGCTGATAGGTGGCGCTTTGCGGGGCGGTGAAGGCAATCGCCGAATTGAGCGAGCCATCGCCGCGATCATCATTCATCGCCACCGGATAACCATCGGGACCGGTCAGTCGCAGCACCGGATCGAGATCACCGGTCAGGGTGTCAGCGAGGGCCAGCAGGGTCTGGCCGGCCTCCAGCGTGACCGGGAAGCTGATCGAGGGCTGGTCATCGCCGAGTTCGCCCTCATGCCGGGCGATCGGCGTGCCCTCGATGGCAGTGAAATCGAACGGGAGTTCAGCCTCCGGATCGATCGCCAGCGAGACGGCCATATCGCCTTCACCCAGACCGCCATAGGTGCCGACCAGCAGCTGGTAGGGCCCGGACTGTTCGACCAGATAGACTATTTGCGAGTTGAACGTGCCATCACCGCGATCATCATTCTGCGCGAGGATGCTGCCATCGGGCCCGAGCAGGGCCAGGGTGGAATCGAGATCCTCGCTGAGGGCGAAGGTCGAAGCGACCACGATATCACCGGCGGCAAGATCGGCTTCGAAACGCGCCTCGCTCTGGTTGGCATCAAAGCTGACCGTTTCCTCACGCAGGATTTGCGCCGCATCCGAGAGGCCGACATCAAGGCCGTAGGACAGGGACAGCGAGAAACTGCCCAGTGCGCCGCCATAGCCGCTGACCTCGGCCAGATACAGCCCGCTCTCTGCCGGCAGATGCACCAGCCGGGAGGTCAGAATGCCCATCTCCTGGTCATCATTCTCGCCGAGCAATTGCCCGTCGGGACCGCTCAGGGTCAGGATGGTGTCAAGCCTGTCGCTGGAGGCCGTCGTCAGCGTCACAACCTGGCCGGCCTCGAGCTGAATATCGAAACCGGCGCGCGCCATGTCTTCCGTAAGCTCACCGGTAAACACCTGATCAACCGGCGTTTGTGCGGCTGCGCCTCCGGCAGCAAGACCACACAGAACCAGTCCGATAAAAGTAGCGCGCATAAATCCCCCCGGATGTCCCAGCCGGCGGAATCGCCCGAGGCTGCTGATCGGCCCTTGCTATAGACGCCCGCCCCGTAGCTCACAAGGGAAGGAGTGCCATGGAGGCCGGCGGGCGCGAATTGCCAGCCTTGCCGATCCTTTTATGCTAGACATCAGCCAAACAAAGGGGAGGCCCACCATGATCTGCAAACATCCTGTCGCCGCCGTGATTCTGGCCGGCTGTATTCTGGCCCTGTCCGGACCCGCCGGAGCGCAGCGTCAACACGCCCAGCCGGCCGGCGATGAAACCCTGCCGCTCTGCCGCGAAGCCGGGGCTGGCGAGCGCTGCCGCACCCGTAATGGCACCATCCTGACCCGGCGCGATCCACGTCCCGCCCCCGCCCGTGATCCCGGACAGACCCAGAATCTGGGCGGCGGTGATCCTGGTTGGGAGGTGGGTGATCCGCGCCCGGGTTCCGGTCGTGATCCGGCGCAGACCCAGAATCTGGGTGGCGGCGACCCTGGTTGGGAAGTGGGTGATCCACGTCCCGGTTCCGCCCGTGATCCCGGACAGACCCAGAATCTGGGCGGCGGTGATCCTGGTTGGGAGGTGGGTGATCCGCGCCCGGGTTCCGGTCGTGATCCGGCGCAGACCCAGAATCTGGGTGGCGGCGACCCTGGTTGGGAGGTGGGCGATCAGGACGGGATCAAGCCTCCCGGCACCCCACCGGCCGGCGAGCCCGAAAAGTAAGGCCCAGGCTGACCCCCTTCACCCTGTGCCGCACCTTTCATGTTGGTCCCCGGAATGGATGGGGGCACACGCGATCAATTCGGCCCTAAGCCATTAAACACAGCGCCTTTTACCGAGTCCCGGACCGCGTCGCGCGCCCATCCCTGAAATCCTTCATGCTGAGATGCATGCCCCTCATTGGCCACTCGAACCCAGCGCGGAGCCCTGCCTGTCCACCCCTTGCCGGGCGCGGTTATACTGGTGGGCTCGGAGGTGATGCGGGAGGTGCGAAAATCGTGAAAACAGGATCGAAACCGGAACTGAACGCTATATCCAATTGGTTTCGCAGCATATTTCCACATTTCACAGCCCAGTTTGAGGCAAATGAAGCACACATCAGGGCATCATCAACGGCATACGGAAACAACACAGGCGCTCATCAAAGGCACAACCGGTCTGAACAGGGCGACCACGTCCGGCGCAGGCGCTATCGGGGCAGGGATGATGTCATGGTGACGCCGGGGAAAATGGCGGAGAGGGAGGGATTCGAACCCCCGGAACCTCGCGGTTCAACGGTTTTCAAGACCGCCGCAATCGACCACTCTGCCACCTCTCCGATGGCTTCCAATAGCGGTCAACGGGGGATAAGCGCAATATCTGCGTTGCAGCGGCTTACCCTCCTTTCATGTTTGCGCGATAAGAGAGGGTAGATTTTGGGTTGGCCGAGCTTGGTGGGTCCCGTTTTGCGTCATTCTTTTCTCGCCAGTGCGCTGGCTCTGCTGATGCTGGCCGGCTGTGCCTCGACGCCAGCGCCGACGCGTCCGTTTTCGCGCGACGTGCCGGCCCTGCCCGAAGCGACAGCAGTGGCGCCCGTTCTGCTGGCCCGCCGGGTTGATACGGCGACATTGATTGCCGGCGACAGCGATCACCAGAAAGTCGGCAATCCCTATACCGTGGCGGGGCAGCGTTTCGTGCCGCAGCGCGATGATGATTACGATGTCGTCGGTATCGCCTCCTGGTATGGCCCGACCTTCCATGGGCGCCCGACAGCCAATGGCGAAGTGTTTGATCAGAACACCATGACGGCCGCGCATACGACCTTGCCAATTCCCGCCATCGCCGAAGTGACCAATCTGGAGAATGGCCGCCAGGTCGTGGTGCGGATCAATGATCGCGGCCCCTTTGTCGATGACCGTCTGATCGATCTCAGCCGTGCCGCCGCCGACCAGCTGGGCTATCGCAGCAATGGCCTGGCGCGGGTGAGGGTGCGCTATCTCGGCCCGGCCCTGCCGGCAGCCCAGGCCCCGGATCCGGGCTATCAACTGGCCGATATCGGCAGCCCCGACACCGTGCCGGCGCTGGAAGATGTCGCTCGCGATGCACCATTTTCACCGGCCTGGGTCCCGGCCTCGAATGAGGGGTTGACCGTACAGGCCGGCGCCTTCGCCGATCTGGGCAATGCCAATCGCCTCGCCAGCCGCATCTCCGAGGCCGGCGATGTCTGGGTCCAGCCGGTCGAGGCGGGCGGACAGACGCTTTACCGCGTTCTGGTCGGTCGCTGGAATGACCGCTCCAGTGCCGACGCAGCGCGCGTCCGGCTGGCCAGCTATGGCGTGCGCGATGCCCGGATTGTGTCGCTGAACTGAGTTTGCTGCGCCTCGCGGCGCGTCTGGGCGCTGGACGTCACACTCTTGCCGCGCTTGTATGGCGTCTTCGTCACGGTAACTTCCCGATTCCCGACAGGAGCGTTCAGACGTGCGCGCAATCACTTCAAGTTTCGCCTTTATCGCCGCCCTCATTCTGGTCCCCGTTCTGGCCCCCGCTCTGGCGCATGCCCAGGACCATTATGAGACCGAGGCCACCCATGCGGTGATCATGGATTTCGAGACCGGGCAGGTCCTGTTCGCCAAGGATGCCGAGACGCCGATGGCGCCATCCTCGATGAGCAAGATGATGACCGTGCTGATGGTGCTCGAAGCCATCGATGCCGGAACCCTGTCGATGGATGATGAATTGCCGGTCTCCGAATACGCCTGGCGCACCGGCGGCGCAGCATCCGGCTCGTCGACCATGTTCCTGGAATTGCACAGCCGCGCCCGCGTCGATGACTTGCTGCGCGGCGTCATTATCCAGTCCGGCGGCGATGCCTGTATCGTGCTGGCCGAAGCCCTGTCCGGCAGCGAGGCGGCCTTCGCCGACGCGATGACGGCGCGGGCGCACGAACTGGGGCTGATGAGCGCGCAATTCGCCAATTCCACCGGCTGGCCCGACCCCGACCATAATATCAGCGCGCTCGACCTGGCCCGGCTGGCCCGGATCCTGATCCGCGATCACCCGGAATATTATGGCATCTGGGCCGAGCGCGAATTCACCTATAACGGGATCCGCCAGTATAACCGCAATCCGCTACTGGGTAATTTTGCCGGCGCGGACGGGCTGAAAACCGGCCATACCGAGGCTGCCGGCTATGGTCTGGCCGCGACCGCCGAGCGCGATGGCCAGCGCCGCATCATCGTCTTCAACGGCATGGACTCCAATCGCGCCCGCACCAGTGAAGCCGAGCGCATGATGCGCGCCGCGATGTCGGATTTTGCCGTTTATGACCTGTTTGACGCCGGTGCCGTCATTGACCAGCGGGCCGAAGTCTTCATGGGCGAAACCGATACGGTTGGCATGGAGGTCGGCGAGGCTGTCCAGGTCGCGCTGCAACGCCGTGCCCGCCGCAATATGACGGTTAGCGTTGTTTATGACGGGCCGCTGATGGCGCCCGTCGAGGTCGGCCAGGAAATCGGCCATCTCGTTGTCGAAGCCCCCGGCTATGAGCCCCAGAATTTTCCGCTTTTCGCTTCCGAGGCTGTCGGCCGCAAGGGGATGATGGGCCGGATTGGCGCGGCGCTCGCGCACATGATCCGCGGCGGCAGCTGAGATGCGCGGACGCTTCATCACGCTTGAAGGCGGCGAGGGCGCCGGCAAGACCACATTGATCCAGGCGCTGGCAGACAAGTTGCGCCAGCGCGGGCTTGATGTCGTGGTCACGCGCGAGCCGGGCGGAACCCCCGGGGCGGAAGTCCTGCGCGAAATCCTGCTGACGGGCGCGACTGATCGCTGGTCGCCGATGACCGAAGCCCTGCTGATGTATGCCGCGCGCGTCGATCATGTCGAACGCCTGATCGCACCGGCGCTGCAAGGCGGCGCCTGGGTGCTCTCGGACCGTTTCGCCGATTCCACCACTGCCTATCAAGGCGCTGCCGGCGGCGTGCCGATCGAGCGTATCAAGCTTCTGCACCAGGCTGCGCTCGGCAATTTCAAACCGGACCTGACCCTGATCCTCGACGTCAATCCGACCATCGGGATCGAGCGCACGATTGCCCGCGGCGAGGATGCCACCCGCTTCGAGCGTTTCGATCCGGGCTTTCACGGCCGTTTGCGCCGGGCCTTTCTTGATATCGCCGATAACGAACCGGACCGCTGCGTCGTGATTGATGGCGGTGAGGCGGCCGATATCGTGTTTCGCCATGCCGTCAGCACGATTGATGAACATCTCGGAGCGCGCTTGTTGTGAGCACCGATCCCGAACTTGGATCCGATGTGCAGCCCGGCTGTCTGGCACCGCGGCAACGCTATGACCTGTTCGGGCATGAAGCCGCGGAAACCGACCTCGCCACCGCGCTGAGCAGCGGCCGCATGCATCATGCCTGGCTGATCACCGGGCCGCGCGGTGTCGGCAAGGCCAGTTTCGCCTGGCGGGCGGCACGCCGGATTCTCGGGGCTGTGGCCAACCCGCAATACGGCCCGCTCGGCGCCAGCCCCGCCGACCCGGTCTGCCAATTGCTCGAAGCCAGCGCCTGTCCCGACCTTTTGCTGCTGCGCCGTCCCTGGGATGACAAGCGCAAGCGCTGGCGCGGCGAGATCACCGTTGATGAAGCCCGCAAGGCACCGCATTTCTTCGAGAAGAGCGCCAGCGCCAATGGCGGCTGGCGTGTCTGCCTCGTCGATAGCGTCGATGAGATGAATAATAATGGCGCCAATGCCTTGCTCAAGACCCTCGAAGAGCCGCCACAGCGGGGCGTGCTGCTGCTGGTGGCGCATTCCCCCGGACGCCTGCCGGCGACGATCCGTTCACGCTGCCGCACCCTGGTCCTGCGTCCACCGGAGATCGAGGCGACGGCGAATTGGCTGATCGAGCAGAACGCCGCCAGGGATATGCCCGCGGCCCTGGCCGCCTCACATCTGGCCGGCGGCGCTCCAGGCCGGGCCCTGGCCCTGTGCGCCTCGGGCGGTGTCGAGCTGGCCAGCCAGGTCCGCGCCGTCGTCGCGCGCGGCGCATCGGCCAGCGACAGCGAAGTGCACGCGCTCGCCGATCGCGTGGCCCGCAAGGGCAGCGAGGGCTTGCGCTCGGTGTTTTACACCGCCTTGTCCAACGCCATCCATGACACGGCGCGCAGCCAGGCGGAAAACCGGCAGGATCCGACGCCCTGGCTGAAGGCCTGGCGCGAGGTCAGCACACTGGCCGGCGAGGCCGACGGCCTCTATCTCGACCCGAAACAAACCGCCCTGGCGGCGCTGGGCTATGTCCGCGACGCTGCGCGCCAGCCCGTCAATTGAGTCTGCCCATGCTTGTCGACAGCCACGTCAATCTGCACGGCGAGCAATTCGCTGACGATCTCGATGCCGTCATCGAACGCGCCCGCGCAGGCGGGGTCGAGCGCATGGTGACAATCTGCTGTCAACTGGCTGATTTCCCCGCCGTTTCTGCAATCGCCGAGCGCTATGAGGACATCTGGTGCTCGGTCGGCGCCCATCCGCACCATGCCAAGGACCGTCCCGATATCACCGCCGGCGAATTGCTCGAAATCGCGCGCCACCCCAAAGTCGTCGGGATTGGCGAAACGGGGCTGGATTTTCACTATAATTACAGCCCGCGCGAGGATCAGTTTGCCAGTCTGAAGGCGCATATCGAGGCGGCGCGCCAGTCGGGTTTACCGCTCATCCTGCATTGCCGCGATGCCGATGAAGCGATGGCCGATCTGCTCGAGGATGAAATGGGGAAGGGGGCCTTCAAGGCTCTGCTCCACTGCTATACCGGCGGTGCCATGCTCGCCGGCCGGGCCGCGAGACTGGGGAGCTGGTTTGCCGCCTCCGGCATTATCACCTTCAAGAAGGCCGATGATGTCCGCGCCGTGTTTCGGGACAATATTCCCGATGACAAGGTGATCATCGAGACCGATTGTCCGTATCTGGCGCCGATGCCGCATCGCGGCAAGCGTTGCGAGCCGAGCTTTCTGCCCGATGTCGCCGCCGGCCTCGCCAAGGTGAAGGGCTGGACCGCGACGGAATGCGCGACGCGGACGACGGATAATTTCTTCGCATTGTTTGACCGCGTGACGCGGCCATGAGCAGCGTCACCCGCCTGACCATACTCGGCAGCGGCTCGTCCGGCGGCGTCCCGCGCGCGAATGGTGATTGGGGTTTGTGCGACCCATCCAATCCACGCAATCGCCGCCGGCGTTGCTCGGCGCTGATCGAGCACGCAGCCGATCTTGCAGCGCTGGACGCTGGCCAGGCGGTGACGCGCGTCGTGATCGACACCTCACCGGATTTCCGCGAACAAATGCTCGGCGCCTCGGTGCCACGTCTCGATGCCGTGCTCATCACCCATGACCATGCCGACCAGACGCACGGGCTCGATGATTTGCGCTCCTTTGCCTTGCTGCAACGCCAGCGCATGCCGGTCTGGATGGACGGCGCGACGGCGAAAACCCTGACGACTCGCTTTGGCTATGCCTTCAAGGCGCCGCCGGGTTCGCCATATCCGGCCATTCTCGACCAGCGCGACATGCCGACCTTCGGAACCGAACTGGTGATTGAGGGGCCGGGCGGTCCGGTTGGCGTCATTCCGTTTGACCAGGAGCATGGTTCGATCCGCTCCGTCGGCTTCCGCGTCGGTGACCTGGCGTATTCGGCCGATATCAATGGCCTGCCGGAAGACAGCGCCGCCGTGCTGGCTGATGTCGGTTGCTGGGTGGTCGACGCCTTGCGTCATGAACCGCACCCGACGCATTTTGATGTTGGCGGCGCTTTGCGTGAGATCGAACGGGTCGGTGCTCGCTCTGGTGTCCTGACCAATTTGCACATCACGCTCGATTACGACGCTCTGGGCGCGCAATTGCCGCGAGGGGTAAGCTGCGCCCATGACGGATTGCAGATCCTGGCGATCAAGGACGAGATCCGGCTGTCCACTGGTTGAGCCTGGAATCGCCTGAATTCACGTGGCTACCCATCCATTGTTTCTCATAATATTTATTATGCGCCAAATTGATATATCAATCCCGGGCGATATCGTGCGGCCCTATTTCCTGTTCCCCCCTGAAAACATGCGCTTACGATCAAGAGCTAAGACAAGGCCTGCCGCCAGCATCATCGACACACCCTGTGTAGGCTGGTGTTCCGGCGTCAGCGCTTCGGTGATTGGCACGCGCCCCGCGAGCCCAAAGGCATCATTCGCCAGACCGTGCGCCAGAATGGCCGGCCACAGGCTGCACAAGCCCGGCTCCACCATCGCGAGGCCGAGGATGTCGTCGGCCAGGCTGGATGGCCCGGGCATTCCGGTGTGCGCCTTGGCTGACCCGCTCAGGTGATCAAAGTCCAACAACCTGCCACCTGCGAGCCATCGATCACCGGAACCGGTCCGATTCAGGCCAAGCACAAGAGATACAAAGTGAATGTTTTCCATCACTTAAATGAAGGTTTGCACTCAGATTATTCGGTATGGGCGAGATTAATTTTTTTGGAACTTGAGGTATCCTCAACGGGTTTTCCAGTGAATCCCCGGCCATATGCCGCATCGCCCATCGAATATTGCCCCCGATCCAGGCTAGGTTGGCGCACCGCCAGCCAAGTCGAGTCGCAATCGCCATGCCCAATACCCCAGACGCCGCCCTCGCCCCGATTGACCGCCTGATCGAGATCATGGCGCGCCTCAGAGAGCCGCAGACCGGCTGCCCCTGGGATCTTGAGCAGGACTTCAAATCCATCGCCGCCTACACGGTGGAAGAAGCCTATGAAGTCGCCGATGCGATCGAACGCGAGCAGTATGACGAGCTCAGGGATGAGCTGGGCGACCTCCTGCTACAGGTCGTATTCCACGCCCAGATGGCACAGGAGCTCGGCCTGTTTGGCTTCGACGAGGTTGCTGCGGCGATCAATGACAAGATGATCCGGCGTCACCCGCATGTGTTCGGCGATGCGGTGCAGCGCGACAGCGCGGCCCAGACAGTCGAATGGGAGGCACAAAAGGCGCGCGAACGCGCTGGCAGCCGCAAGGGTGATGGCGTTCTGGCGGATATCCCCCTCGCCTTGCCGGCCGTCAAACGCGCCCAGAAACTCCAGGCCCGCGCCGCGCGCGTCGGTTTCGACTGGCCTGACGCCCAACAGGTGTTCGACAAGATCACCGAGGAAATCGCCGAGGTGAAGCAGGCAATTCGGTTAAATGACCCGGAAGAAATCGCGGAGGAAATCGGCGATTTAATGTTTGTTTGCACGAACTTGGGGCGCAAACTCAATGTAAATGTCGAAGCGGCGACACGCAGTGCCAATGCCAAGTTCGAACGTCGCTTCGGCTATATCGAACGCACGCTTGCGGCCCAGGGCCGGCGGCCCGAGGATGCGTCACTGGAAGAAATGGAAGCGCTGTGGGGCGAGGCCAAGCAGATCGACAAGACCGGCAAGCGGCAGCCTAGTCAGTAGTCCTCGGTTTCCAGCGGCGGCAGGAAGCCCGCCAGGTCGGGAAACAGCGACCGGAAACGGCCTGCATCTGATGGCGACAGCCGTACGCGCATGGTGGTTTCCCCCGTCGCACCGTCCATCGTGTCGTTGATGACCTCACCATGCTGGTGCAGCCAGGCCAGAGCCTTCGCCTGGTGCGGTGCCAGCGTCATTTGCAGAATTTCGGAATCCGCCGCCAGCGCCGTTTCGATCGCGACGAGCAGCTCGTCCAGGCCCGAACCCTCGATAGCGGAAATCCCCAGCTTGACCGGGTGACCCGCCTTGGTATTGGCAATTTCAAGCCTCAAATTCACATCATCGCGGGTCTCGTCATCGAGCCGGTCAATCTTGTTCCAGGCCTCGATCATGCGTTGATCATGATCCGGGCCGGCCTCGATTTCATCGAGCACACTCTCGACATCGCCAATACGGCCATCGCGATCCGGGTCGGAGGCATCAATCACATGGATCAGAAGGTCGGCTTCACGCACTTCTTCCAGCGTCGCGCGGAAGGCCGCGATCAGCTCGGTCGGCAGATCCGTGATAAAACCCACCGTGTCGGACAGCAAAACCTTGGTCCCGCGCGGCAATTCGAGCGCGCGAACAGTCGGATCAAGGGTCGCGAAGGGCATATCGCGGGCCAGAACATCGGCACCGGTCAGGCGGTTGAACAGGGTCGATTTGCCGGTATTGGTATAACCCACCAGCGCCACGACCGGGATCGGCACTTCCTGGCGCTTGGAGCGATGCAGATTGCGGGTACGGCGCACTTCATCGAGCGCCCGGCGCAACTTGACCATCTTGTCATCGATGATGCGCCGGTCGGTCTCGATCTGGGTTTCGCCTGGCCCGGACATGACACCGCCGCCGCCGCGCTGACGCTCCAGGTGGGTCCAGGTGCGCACCAGACGGGAGCGCTCATAGGACAGGCGCGCCAGTTCGACCTGCAGCCCGCCCTCCTTGGTCCGCGCGCGCTGACCGAAAATCTCGAGGATCAGGCCGGTGCGGTCGATGACCTTCACATTCCAGGATTTTTCCAGATTGCGCTGCTGAACCGGGGAGAGGCTGGCATCGACGACGGCTACGGTCGCGTCGCCGGCGACAATACGCTCGCGCAATTCCTCGACCTTGCCGGATCCGAAATAGCGGGCCGACTCGATCTTGCGCAAGGGCGTCACGAAGCCTTCTGCGACGATGAGGTCGAGCGCCTCGGCCAGGCCGCAGGCTTCCTCCAGGCGCGCTTCAGAGCGCGCCAGTCGATCCCGGGTTACGGGATGAATAATTATGGCGCGGATAGGAGGCGCCTCGCGTTCGATCAATCGTTGAAGCTCTCGGGCTCTGCTTCGTCATCATCGGTCCGTTCGGCTTCAAACAGGGAAACCGGCTGGGCTGGCATGATGGTCGAAATGGCGTGCTTGTAGACCAGCTGAGACAAGCCGTCCCGGCGAAGCAGGACGCAGAAATTGTCGAACCAGGTTACCACACCCTGCAGCTTGACGCCATTGATGAGGAAGATGGTCAGCGGGGTCTTCGTCTTACGCACAGAATTGAGGAAGACGTCTTGAAGGTTTTGTTTTTTATCTTGAGACATGATTGCTCCGCTTGCGCCGCACAATAATAGCGATTCGGCTGCTAGCGTATACAGCGCAAGACCTTAGCCGCAACCATCCCGCTGAGTTGTTTGTGCCACAGTTCGATCACAGAGATCCGACATAGGCTGCCCGCAATGCGATCGCGACCGAGCCCGGCGCCCCGTTCCCGACGGGCCGGCCATCAATACTGGTGATCGAGGTCACAAAAGTGGTCGCTGACGTCATGAAGGCTTCGCGGGCCGATTGTGCCTCTTCAACGGAGAAAGCCCGTTCCTCCACGCGATAGCCCAGGCCGGCGGCACGGTTCATGATCATCGCCCGGGTAATGCCGTGCAGGATGGCGTGATCGGCCTGCCGCGTGACCAGCACGCCCTCTGCGTTCAGGATCCAGGCATTGGTTGAGCTGCCCTCGGTGACATTGCCGGCAGTATCGACCAGCCAGGCCTCCGCCGCGCCGGCTTCAATCGCAGCCTGTTTCGCCAGCACATTGGGCAGGAGATTGACGGTCTTGATGTCGCAGCGCGCCCATCGCTGATCGGGCCGTGTGATCACCCCTACCCCGTGATCGGCGCGGCGCTCGGCCGCTGCCGGGTCGAGGCGTTTGGCGGTCATCACCACCGTCGGCCGGGTATGGGCAGCGGGAAAGGCATGGTCACGGCGGGCGCGACCGCGTGAGATCTGTAGATAGACCAGACCATCAGTGACCCGGTTGCGGCGCAGAAGCTCGCTGATGATCAGCTGGTAGCCGGCCCGGGTCTTCGGATTGGCTATCCGCAATTCGGCGAGCGAGCGCTCGAGCCGCCCGAAATGCCCGTCAGCATCGAGCAATTCGCCCGAGCGCACGCTCCACACCTCATAAATGGCATCGGCGAACTGGAAGCCGCGATCCTCGATATGGATCAAGGCCTCGTCGTGGGGCAGGTAGCGCCCGTTCACATAGGCAAAACGCGTCAATGGCTCACTTCCTGATAAATAGCGCCCAGACAGCCGCCAGAGCTGCCAGCACCTCCAAACGCCCCAGAATCATGGCCGGAATGAGGACAAGCTTGGCGCCGTCGCCCATCCGGTCCCAGTCCCAGCCGATCGCCGCTTCCTGGTAGAGCGGGCCGATATTGGCCAGCGCTGCCGCCATGGCGATAAATCCGTGTTCGAAATCAAGTCCGGCCAGGGTCAACAACATGGTGCCGATGCCAAGCGCAAACAGGAAAGCCAGCACATAGGACCATATCGCGATCAGGGCCCGGTCAGGCGCAGGGCGGGCCCGAAAACTCATCGGACGGACGATCGAGGGATCGGCCAGCGTCGCCAGCTCGACATCCATCCGCCGCCATAACAGCATGATCCGGGAAATCTTGATCCCGCCCGTGGTCGATCCGGCTGCACCGCCAATCATGGCGATGAAAATTGCAGCCACCAGGACGGGCATGGCCGCCGTTCCGTAGGCATAGCCACTCGTGGTGACGACAAATACCGAGCGCGCAATGCCCTGCACCAGATCGCCCGGGCTGGCGATGATGAAGAAAACCGCCAGCACAGTCACCAGAATGGCGATTCCCGCCAGGTCGATATCGAGCCAGGCCTTGCGGTCGCGCAATGCATCCCAATACAGCGAGAAATTCACCGCCCCGACCAGACAGCCCAGCATGACCAGGCCGACGGACACCGGATTGAGATGTTGCTCCAGTCCGCCGGAAAACGGCGCATAGCCGCCGGTGGAAATCGAGCCGAACGCAAGGGTGATAGCCGCAAAGGGCGTATTCCCCGTGAGGATCAGTGCCAGCCAGATAATGGATGTCAGCACCGCGTAGACGAGGAAAATCCGGGTCGTTGCGAGGCGGAGATGCGAAAAAACATCATCGGGCTGTATGGTCAGCAGGGTTGAGCGGCGGATCGCCGGGATATCGCGGTCGAGGGCTGCAAAAACGGCAATCGCCAGCAGCACGGTCGCAAAACCACCCAACCATGACAGCACGGCGCGCCACAGGACCAGCGAGCGCGGCAGATCTTCGGGCGGCAGCAGGATCGCGCCCGTCGTCGTGACCGAGGAATAGGCCTCGAACAAGGAGTCGATCGTATCAAAATAGCCCGACAGGTAGAACGGCACCGCGGCCAGAAGCGGAATGGTGATCCAGGCGAGCAGACCGAGGACCAGTGCATCCAGCGCGCTGGCCCCTACTGGCATGCTGCGCGTGGCAGCCAGGATGAGGCAGCCCGGCACCAGGCCCAGGGCAAGGGTCGCGCCGAACAGCGGCGCCAGATGCCGTTCCCCGAGCCCGAAGGCCGCCAGACCCACAAGCGCAGCGACGAATCCAAGGGCGACCCAGAGTGCGGCGAGTGGCCGGAGGAGTGCAGCCAGAGCCATGGCGTCTAAAAATACTCGAGGCTGACCCGGAAGAGATGCTCAACCTTGGGAATCAGCGCGGTATTGCAGAAGAGAAGAACCCGGTCATTCTCGCGAATCCGGCCCTCGTCGCAAGGCAGCAGGACCCGGTCGCCGCGAACAACGGCGCCCAGCGCCACGCCATCGGGCAATTCCAGCTCGTTGAGCGATTTGCCGACCAGCGGCGAGGTCGACAGGGCAATCCCCTCAAGCGCCTCGGCCAGACCGCCACCCAGGCTCTGCAGGCCGGTAATCCGGCCACGTCGGATATGCTGGAGAATAATCGAGACCGTCGTAGCGCGCGGGTCGATCAGGACGTCAATACCCAGCGGTTCACGCAGGGATTCGAAGGCCCGCTCATTGATCAGGCTGAGCGCGCGCTTGGCACCCTCACGCTTGGCCATCACCGCCGACAGCATATTGACCTTGTCGTCATTGGTGACGCAGACGACCAACTCAGCATCAGGCACGCCGGCTTCACGCATCAGCCGCGCATCAAGCCCATCACCATGCAGGACAACCGTCTTCTTCAATCGCTCGGCCGCCGCTTCCGCATGCTCCTTGCTGGCCTCGACCAGTCGCACCTTGATTCCGCCAGCGCGTTCCAGCGCCCGCGCGACATAGACGCCGATATTGCCGGCACCGATCACCACGACCCGGCGAATCTTCTCGGCACTACGCCCGAAAATATCGAGCACGCGCTTAACATGAGCGCTCTCGGTGACGACATAGACATCATCGCCGGCCAGCAATGGGTCGGTGCGTTTGGGGATGAACAGGGTCTGCTCGCGCTGCACCCCGACCACTGCGACCCGCAGGTCCGGAAAGAGTTCCATCAATTGCTCGGTCGTCGAACCCGCGACGGGCGAATTCTCATCCAGCCTCAGCCCGAGCAATTGCACCCGACCGCCGGAAAACACCGCCGTATTGAAAGCGCCCGGCGTCTCGACGCGCTGCAGGATGGCGCGGCCCACTTCCAGCTCGGGCGAAATCACGACATCAACGGGCAGATTGCCGGTGCTGAACAAATCACCCCAGGCGGGATCGAGATAATTCTGAGCCCGTACGCGGGCAATGCGCATGGGCGTATTGAACAGGGAGTGGGCGACCTGGCAGGCCACCATATTGGTCTCGTCGGAATGGGTGACGGCCACCAGAAGATCCGCTTCCGCCGCCCCGGCACGTTCGAGGACATCGGGGTGCGAGCCGTGACCGACAACGCCGCGGACATCGAGTTCGGTGACGACATTGTCGATCAGCGATGTCGACCAGTCGACGACGGTGACCGCATTGCCCTCGCGCGCCAGAGCCCGGGCGATCCCGACCCCGACCTGCCCTGCCCCGCATACGATCGCCTTCATGTTGCCTTGTCCGTCTGGCCGCTGCTCGCCGCATCGCGAGAATTCCCGCCGACGCTGAGCGATTTAAGCTTGCGATGCAAGGCCGAACGCTCCATCCCGATAAAGGCTGCCGTCCGCGAAATATTGCCGCCAAAGCGATCAATCTGGGCGCGCAGGTATTCGCGCTCGAAATTCTCTCGCGCCTCGCGCAGGGACAGGGCGATCATTTTCTCGGCGTCGAAACCGGCCTCCGCCGAATCCCGCGTCACCACTTCTGACGGTAGTGATTCCAGCGTAATCGGTGCGGTTTGTGACCCCGTTGCCAGGATGAGCAAGCGTTCGATATTATTACGCAATTGCCGGACATTGCCGGGCCAACCATGGGCTTGAAGTGCCGCCATGACATCGGTGCCGAAACTTCGGCGTGGCAGACCGGCTGAATGAGTCAGGCGGGCGACGAAATGCTCGACCAGTTCAGGTATGTCCTCGCGCCGCTCCGCCAGCGCCGGCACGACCACGGGAACCACGGCAAGGCGGTGATAGAGGTCTTCGCGGAACTTCCCCTCCTCGATCCGGACGCGCAATTCCTGTGAAGAGCTTGAAATCACGCGGACATTCACCTCGACATCGGCGGTGCCGCCAATGCGCCGGAAACGCTGCTCGACCAGCAGGCGCAACAGCTTTGATTGCGTCTCTCGCGGCATGTCCGCGATCTCGTCGAGAAACAGCGTTCCGCCATGAGCGCGCTCGAGCAAGCCGATGCGCTTGATCGTCCCGTCCTCATTCTCACGACCGAACAATTCCTCATCGAAGGCCTCCGGCGACATGCCCGGCGCACTGACGGCGACAAAATCAGAACTGCAGCGCGGCGATTTCTCGTGGATCAGACGCGCCACCAATTCCTTGCCGGCCCCCGACGGCCCCTTGATCAGGACCCGGCTATTGGTGGGGCCAACCCGTTCGATCAATTGCCGCATCTGGACGATGCTTGTGGAGTTCCCGATCAACGCGTTCTGGACATCACTGCGGGCGCGCAATTGTGCGTTCTCCGTGCGCAGACGGCTGGTTTCCAGTGCCCGCGACAGGGTGAGCAGAAGCTTGTCGCTCTTGAACGGTTTCTCGATGAAATCATAGGCGCCCTTGCGGATCGCTGCGACGGCGGTCTCGATCGTACCGTGGCCGGAGATAACGACGATCGGCAGATCCGGATCAATGGCCCGGAACTCATCCAGCAATTCAAGGCCATCCAGACGGCTGCCCTGCAGCCAGACATCAAGGATGATCAGGGAAGGCTGGCGAGCCTGAAACTCGCGCATCGCGCCATCGGAGTCGGCCGCTCCACGGGTTTCATAGCCTTCATCTTCCAGCAGACCGCCGATCAATTCGCGGATATCCGCCTCGTCATCCACTATCAGGATGTCACGTGCCATCGGTCAGGCCTCCTTCTTCGTCGGTGAATCTGTGGTGGAATCATTGGCTAGCGGGAAGACCAGCCGGACGACAGCGCCCTGGCCGCTGTCCGGCAGGCCCAGCTCAAGGCGTCCCTTGTGGTCTTCCATGACCCGTTTGACGATGGCAAGGCCGAGCCCTGTGCCCTTTTCGCGTGTCGTCATATAGGGTTCGGTGAGACGTTCGCGATTGGCTGTTGGCCAGCCCAGCCCGTTATCGCAGACCTCAATCACCGCATAACCCTCGTCCTCGCGCAGCGAGACGCGGATCTGGCCGGGTGTATTATCGCCGACACCGTTTTCCATCCGGGCGATAACGCTCTCGGCGGCATTCTTGAGGATATTCGCCAGCGCCTGGCTGGACAGCCGCGCGTCACACAGAGCGTAGATCGGCCGTTCAGGCCGTTTGAAACTCGTATCAACCGTCGGCGTAGCGACGCGCTGGGCGAAGGTGGCCGCCTGGCACAATTCGCTCATCTCGACGGACTCGACCTTCGGCTCCGGCATGCGGGCGAAGGAAGAGAATTCATCGACCATGCGGCCGATATCGCTCACCTGGCGGATAATCGTATCCGTACAGCGGTCGAAAGTCTCCACATCCGTCTGGATTTCCTTGCGATACTTGCGCTTGATGCGCTCCGCCGAAAGCTGGATCGGGGTCAGCGGGTTCTTGATTTCGTGGGCGATGCGCCGCGCAACCTCGCGCCAGGCCGCATTGCGCTGGGCAGTGACCAGACGGGTGACATCGTCAAATGTGATGATCAACCCGGCTTCTTCATCCATGGTCGCCCGCGCGGAGAGATAGCGGATCTGTTCGTCAGCGGTTTTCAGATCGATCTGGGCCTCGGCGACATAGCCGGGGCGGCGGCGCGCCTGGGCGACAATATCGCGGAGTTCCGGTGCAATATCATCGATCCGGGCCCCGACGAGATCATCCGTCCCGGGGCTGAGATGACCAACGGCAGACCGGTTGATCAGGCGGACCCGGTTTTCGCCATCAACCCCGAGAACGCCGGCACTGACACCGGCCAGCACGGCTTCGGTGAAGGCGCGCCTCTGTTCAGACTCGGCATGAGACGCGATCAATTCGCGGCGCTGGCTGCGCAATTGCCGCGTCATCCGGTTGAAGGCCCGGCCCAGGGCGGAAATTTCGTCATCCTCGCGGCCCATTTGCACGCGGGCATCCAGATCACCGCGCCGCACACGTTCAGCGGCCGCGACCAGTCTTGATATCGGGGTGACAACGCGGGTGGCTGCCGAGAGGGCCAGCCAGAGTGAGCCGATCAGGATCAGCGCCACCACTTCGGCATAGAGCAGGAAGAAGACGACGCGGGCCTGGCCCTCATGCTCGCGCACGGTGCGAAGCGATTCACTGGCATTAACAATATCGCGCCAAAGGCTCATATCCATCTCGCGAGAGACATAGAGATAGGCGCCCTCATAGTTTTCCAGCCGGAACAGCATCCGCATCGCATCGGCACTGCCTTCAATCCCGGCACGCGTCGCAAACAGGGGCCCGGTCGTTCCGACACCGCCCTCCTCGGCGCGCTCATACAAATCCGGCGTCGGCGGGATATAGACTTCATTCGGTCTGAATTCGGCTTCGGCCATCCGGGCGCCGCGGGCGTCCACGATGTAGGCGGCAGCGAGTTGGGCCCGCGCCACATAGCTGGCGAAAATCGTATTGTATTGGATACGGCTTGAGGTGAAGAGCGTTGCCGCTTCCTCATTATCGATCGCGCTGACCAGGGCGGTCAGTCTTGAACGCGTCACATTGGCTTCCTGGTAATAGACGTCCTGCGCCGTGCGTGAGGCGGTATCGACAAAAGTGCCGACCTGCTCACCAAACCAGTATTCCACGCCACGTGTCAGGATCAGACCGAGGAACATGGCCGCGAAAATCGCCGGCGCGGTCGCTGCCAGGGAAAACAGGCCGACGAAGCGCAAATGCAGCCGCGGTGCCGGTTCGCCAAAACGTCGGCCACGCATTCGCCGGCGCAGACGGATAAAGACCACCGAGGCAAGCGCGAGGAGAAGCAGACAATTGCCGACCAGTATGCCCAGGGTCAGGCGATCGCCGGGCTCGAGCACAGCGCCATCGCCGAGAATCGCGACCGCAGTCAGCACCACCACGGTCAATGACAACAGGAAACCAATGCCAAAGAGCGCAGCAGAGCGTGGCGATACGTTTGTGATCATTGATCCAGACGGCAACGTGTTCAACCGCATCTTCCTTGGCAAGCTGGGCCATCATTGCCCGCATGTTGCATCAAATCAACACCCGTGCCGCAGCAGCCACAAGCCTCAGGGATTCTCGCTCAGCTCGGCCAGGCGCCGGGCCAGGGTATTGCGATTGACACCCAGCATTTCAGCGGCCTTTGAACGATTGCCGTCAGCGCGCGCAAGCGCCTGCTCCAGCAGGGCCCGATCCAGTGCGTCACCCGCCAGTTGGCGCGCATCCGGCGCCGCCAGAGCCGCGCTGGCCAGGCGCGACGCATGCGCTTCCAGCTCATCCCTCTGGTCGGAACTATCCTGCATCATGGCACTGGCGACATCCTCGGGACCGGCCAGGCGGCCCCTTGTCGCAAGGGAGAGGCGTGAGAGGACAGCGCGCAATTCCACGACATTGCCCGGCCAGTCAGCCCTGTCGATCAGGGCCCGCGCCGGCGGCGATAATTGCAGCGTCATCTGACTGTCACGCAAGGCAAACTCATGGAGGAAGGCCTCGCACAGGACCGGGATATCGCTGGGGCGTTCGCGCAATGGCGGCAGCGTGACGATGCATTCCGACAAACGGCCGAGCAAACGGCTGTCGAGCGCTGCGCTCCCTGGGGTCGAGAGCGTGGCGATAACGCGGCCAGCCCCCGTATCCAGCGCGTCCCGTGCAGCGCGCTGCTGTTGCGGCGTCCATTCATCCAGCCGCAGCCAGAGCAGGTGTGCGGCGGCCGTCGTCGATTTGAATATATCCTCGGTGCGGTGTGATGGTGTGATCAGGGCGACATCCTCGATCTTCACGCCGCGCGCACGCAGAAGCGCGTTTGCGGCCTGCCGTTTGCCGGTCCCTGACTCGCCGCTGATCATCACATGCGCGCCGCTGGTCGCGGCGCGGCCGATGGCCTTGAAAGTGGCTTGCATCGCCGCCGATTGGCCGATCAGTCCTGTTGGCTCCGACAGGCTCCCATCGGGTTGACGCCGGCGGCTCTCGCCGAGCGCCGAGGCAATCCTGGCGAGCATCAGATCCAGATCAAAGGGCTTGGGGAGATATTCAAACACGCCACCCTTTTCGGCGCTGATAGCGGTGCTCGCCGTGGTCTGGGCGCTCATGACGATGACTGGCAGATCGGCGCGCAGCCGTTTCACCATCCCGAGGCTCTCCAGGAAGCTGGTACCGTCGAGCAATACGTCGGCGAGCAGGAGATCGCCCTCACCGGCGCGGACCCAGTTGAGCACGGCATCAATCGAGGCGGTGGCCCGGACCTGATAACCCGCCGAGCTGAGCGCGCGCGACAGGATCAGCTTCAGACTCTCATCGTCTTCGAGCAACAGGATGCGGGCGCTCATTTCAACTCTCCCCTGGAGATCGGAAGTCGCAGGTTGAATACGGTACGGCCGGGCTCACTGTCATAATCGAGTTGCCCGTCATGCAGGGCCGTAATGCGGGCGCAGAAGGCAAGTCCCAACCCCTCGCCCGCGGGCTTGGTTGTGACGAAAGGGGTGAAAATTCCGGAGCCAAGTGAAGCCGGAATTCCCGCGCCATTATCGGTCACCGAGAGGAGGAGTGGTGCGGAGATATCGCCGTTTCGGCTGCGGGGACCATTGTCAAACCGGGTTGAGATCGTGATTTTTGGTGCATCCAGCCCTGCGACCGCGTCGAGGGCATTCTGCAACAGATTGACCACCATCTGATGCAGTAGATCGGCATCGCCGGAGGCATCGGGCAAGGACGGGTCAAATCGCTCCTCAATCATTCCGGCAGCGGCCGGGTTGGCACGGACCAGACTCTCGATCGCCGTCAGGGCCAGGCGGTTGAGATTGACCAGCGACACGGGGCCCAGCTGGATATCGCCAACCCCGCTCCAATGGTCGGCCAAACGCGTGATCCGATCGACATCCTGGATGATGATACGCGCCAGTTCACCTGTGGCGTCCAGATCCGTTTCGCGCTCGATCAGCTGAGCTGCTCCACGCACACTGGCCAGCGGGTTTTTCAGCTCATGCGCCAGCATGCGGCCAAATCCGAGCGCAGCGGCCTGCGAAGCGCGTGGCCCGGTCTCGCAATGCGGCAAAATGGAGAGCGTCACGGTTTCAAGCTCTTCCGACCAGCACGCATGCAGATCGGAGACGCCATTGGCGCCGAGCTCCTCGCCCAGCGCGACAACCGTACGCCGGTCGGCAGCAGCCTGTTCGACGCAATCGATCAGACGCCCGCTGCCCGGCAAGGCCTGCCGCAAATCCGTTCGTTGCAGCGTGCGAAGCGACAAGCCAAAACATTCCTGCGCCTGCTGATTGGCCCAGGCCAGGCGCGGCCCGGCGGTGAAGACGATAATGGGAATGGCGGCCTGCTCGGCCGCGCCATGCGCCCACTCCGCCGCGCTGCGTCCCGGGTCAGTCATGCCGCGATCCGCTGGCCGGGCGGATGGTCCAGCAAACGATGGAGCGCATCGCGGATGGCGGCGATTTCCCTGGACCGGCACAGCACATCGCGGATCGCGGCGAGGATTTCGGGGGATAGATGGCCGCCATCAAACTCCAGGAAGGATGCGAAATGTTTGCGCATCATCCGCACGCCCAGGGCATCGCCGTAGAAATCATACGCTTCGGCGGACTGCTCCATCAACGCCGCGACCTTGGCCGCCCAGGGGGTGTCCGGCATGGTGCCAGTGATCAGACCGGCGCCGATCTCACCAACCAGCCAGGGCCGCCCCTGCGCCGCCCGCCCGACCATCACGCCATCAGCGCCCGACAGGGTGAGCGCCTCACTCGCCTGCGCCAGTGTGGCGATATCACCATTGACCAGTAGCGGGACCTGCACCGCCTCGCGCACCGCCCGCACCGCGCTCCAATCGGCCTGGCCCGTATAGAATTGCTGCCGCGTGCGGCCATGCACGGTGATCATCGCAACCCCGGCATCAACGGCCCGCCGCGCCAGTTCCGGCGCGTTGAGGCAATCATGATCCCAGCCGAGGCGCATTTTCAGGGTCACCGGAATGCTGACCGCCGCCAGCGTCGCCTCGATCAGCGTCATGGCATGGTCGAGGTCGCGCATCAGGGCTGAACCCGACAGGCCCTTGGTCACCTGGCGCGCCGGGCAACCCATATTGATATCGACGATGTCGGCACCGGCCGCCTGCGCAATGCGCGCGCCTTCAGCCATCCATTCAGCCTGACGGCCGGCAAGCTGGATCACCCGCGGCGCGAGGCTGGCATCGGCCGCCGCCTTGCGCACCATATCGATGCGGCCACGGGCCAGAGCATCGCTGGCGACCATTTCCGAGACCACCATCCCGGCCCCGAAACGCTGGGCCTGGCGGCGAAAGGGCAGATCCGTCACACCGGACATGGGTGCCAGAACCGCCGGAATCGCGATCTCATGGGGGCCGATGAAGAAACTCATGCGTCTGGACAATTCAACCGGTTGCAGCGTAAGCCGGGCAAGCTAGCGATCTTGCTGCGCTGCGGCAATGGACGAGGCCTGTATATGAAAATCGGTGCCATCATTGTCGCTGCGGGCCGCGGCACCCGGGCGGGCGGGGAAATTCCCAAGCAATATCGCGAAATCGGCGGCCGCCCCGTATTGGCGCGAACGCTGGATGCTTTCCTGAGTCATCCGGCTATCGGCCCGGTGATCGCCGTGATCGGCGCGCAGGATGGTGAGCGTTTTGAAGCACTTGCCTCGCAATATCGCGGTCAGGCTGAATCCGTGACCGGCGGCGCGACACGCACGGCTTCCGTGCACGCCGGTCTTCAGGCCCTGGAAAAATACAGCCCCGATGCGGTGATGATCCATGATGCGGCACGGCCCTTTGTCAGTGCGGCGCTGATCGGCCGGATCGCAGACGCACTGGCAACGCATGGCGCTGTGATCCCGGTTACCGCCGGCGTAGACGCCATGATCCGACGGGATGGCGCAGGGCGGATGATCGCTGCCGTGGATCGCGCTGAATATGCTGGCGCACAGACGCCGCAGGCCTTTCACTACGTACCCCTGATGCAGGCCTATCGCGCGCTGGGCGAGGCCGCCCTGCCCGATGATGCAGCCGTGGCGATGGCAGCGGGCCATCTGGTACAAACAATCACCGGTGAGGCCGGGAATTTCAAACTGACCACTCCAGATGATTTTGCGCGGGCCGAGGCGATGCTGAACACGAATAACGCGATCATGGTCACCGGTCAGGGCTTCGATGTTCATCGGCTCGAAACCGCCGCCTCCATGATGTTGTGCGGCATTGAAATCCGCGACGGGCTCGGCCTGGTCGGACATTCCGACGCCGATGTCGGCCTGCACGCCCTGACCGATGCCATTCTCGGCGCGGCGGGCGAAGGCGATATCGGCCAGCATTTCAGCCCGAGCGATGCACGCTGGAAAGGAGCCGCCTCGCACCAATTCGTCAGCCATGCGGTTGAATTATTGCGCCAGGCCGGCGGCACGCTCTTGCACGCGGACATCACCCTGATAGGCGAGCGTCCCAAGATCGGCCCGCACCGGGACGCGATGCGGCAGCGGGTGGCGCAGCTCCTGGGCCTTGAGACCCGGCGGGTCAATATCAAGGCAACGACCACAGAGCGGCTTGGCTTTACCGGCCGCGGCGAAGGTCTGGCCGCGCAGGCCATCGTGACAGCGAGGATGATCTGATGTTTTCCGAACCGCTCACCCGGAGGGCCGAAGACCTCCTCGACCATGCCCGCACGGCCGCGATCATGATGGCAACGGCGGAGAGCTGCACCGGCGGGCTGGTCGCCGGCTTGCTGACCAGCATTGCCGGGGCCTCAGATGTGTTTGAGCGCGGCTTTGTCACTTATAGCAATGAGTCCAAGACCGAACTTCTCGGTATTCCCGCCGCAATAATAGCGGCCCATGGGGCCGTCTCGGCCGAGGTCGCCAGACGCATGGCGACGCAATGCCTGCTCAAGTCCAATGCCGATATCGCCGTTTCGATCACGGGCGTCGCCGGTCCGGGTGGTTCAGCCCACAAACCGGCTGGCCTGGTCTATTTCGGGTTGGCGGTGCGGGACCATCCAGTGCAGGTCGTGTGCAAGCGATTTGGCGATCGCGGCCGCACAGAGGTGCGTCTCGTAGCGGTGGACACCGCACTGGCGCTATTTGAGCAGGGCGTCGATCTCATCGCTCAGATCGAGGGCCGGGTCGCCGACTGAGACGAAACGCCGTTCGGCCTCGTCGGAAAAGCGCTTGATGAGAATATGGGCGGCGCGGTCGCGCTGGCTGTCGAGCAACATCTGCAGGACGATGTTCCTGAACGCCGCCTTGATGTGAAACTTTACCAGGGTCGAGCCATCCGACAGGGGATAGAAGCGCCAGCTATTCTCAAGCACCCGGAAGGGACCGGCGACAAAACCGACATCAATCGTGCGAGCATCCGCATCAGCCCTCACGGCACTGGTGAAGCGTTCGGTGACGAATTTATAGCGGATTCGCGCCTCCGCGGTCAGCCGGGTGACGGCGCCGTCCCGGCTTTCCTTCAGAACCCGCATGGCGGTGATCTGGTGAATGAAGTCAGGGTAGCGGCGGACATCCGAGACAAGTTCGAACAAATCGCCGGCGTCATGGTACAGGCGCAAGGTCTCGGTCAGCGAGACGGTCACACGCGGCCCAGTGACGCTTCCCGCGCGGCGCGCAAACGGGCGAAATCCTCACCGGCATGATGGCTCGAGCGCGTCAGAGGCGTCGCGGAAACCATCAAAAATCCCTTGGCGCGCGCGATCGTCTCATAGGCCTTGAATTCTTCCGGCGTGACGAAGCGTTCCACGGCGGCGTGTTTGCGCGTCGGCTGGAGGTATTGACCGATAGTGAGGAAATCAATGCCGGCCGAGCGCATATCATCCATCACCTGCATCACTTCTTCCTTGCCCTCACCGAGCCCGACCATGATGCCGGACTTGGTGAATTGTTCCGGATCGCGATCCTTGACGCGCTCCAGCAGACGCAGGGAATGGAAATAGCGCGCGCCGGGACGGATCGACAGGTAAAGGCGCGGCACAGTCTCCAGATTATGATTGAACACGTCTGGCTTCGCGTCGATCACCGCTTCCGCCGCACCCGGTTTGCGCAGGAAATCCGGGGTCAGGATCTCGATCGTCGTGCCCGGCGCGGCCGCGCGTATGGACTCAATGACATCGATAAAATGCTGTGCACCACCATCGGCCAGGTCATCGCGATCAACCGAGGTGATGACGACATGTTTCAGCCCCATCTTGGCGACGGCTTCGGCCACCCGGCGCGGCTCGTCTTTATCAACGGGGCCAGGCAGACCGGTCTTCACATTGCAGAAGGAACAGGCGCGGGTGCAGGTGTCGCCCAGGATCATGAAAGTCGCGTGTTTTTGCTCCCAACACTCACCGATATTCGGACAACCGGCTTCCTGGCACACTGTGACCAGTTCACCTTCGGTGACGATTTTCTGGGTTTCGGCAAACACCTTGCCCAATGGTGCCCGGACGCGGATCCAGTCCGGCTTGCGCAGGACCGGCGTATCGGCGCGCTTCTGCTTTTCCGGATGCCGCGCTGCACGCGCTTCGGTCGCACTGGAGGGCGCGGTGGACGGCGTGCCGGAAGGCGCAGTGTTGTCGATCAGATTGGCCATGCCCGCCATGTAAGCCGGAGCGCCGACGTGATCAAGCCGAGCCTGCGGTTTGCCCCAGCCTTCCACGCCACGCATCCGCCCTGCCCGCTCTCTGCGATAGAAACGGGCACGCGACAAAAGTTAACAAAAATGCAATTTCGCGCGTCAACTCAATGGCTTGTGACAATATTTCGACACCTTGATTACCGGGTATTCATCATTCGCTGCGACATTACGTCATGCTTGATACCAAGACCCTCTCCACGGCGCTGATCCTGATCCTGATTATCGGGAGCGGGTTGCACCTGGTGAACTGGCGCATGCATCGCGACAATCCTGGTGCGAAATGGTGGGCGCTCGGGCTTTGCGTTCAAACCTGCGCTGCGATTGCCACCGCGCTCGCCAATGCCGGCGGCACCCCCTTCATGCCACTCCTCATGATATTCAATAGTCTCGCCCTCGCAGGCATGGTCATGCTGGTTTACGGAACCGCGTGTTTTTCCGGCCATGCCCTGCCGCGCAGCATCTATGCTGCGCTGGGTGTCCTGATCGTGATGGGCATAGGCTGGGCGACCTTGATCGAGCCATCGGCATCGGCGCGGCTCGGCGTTTTCGGTCTCGTTCAATTCCTCAGCAATAGTCTGATCCTGTCGCGGCTGGGCTATATCGCCCGCCGGGATGGTGCGATGGGCGTGGTGGTCCTGGCAGCATCGGTGGTCAGCCTCTTCGTCTTGATGGGAAGCCTCATTACCTGGCAGCTCGTATCCCAGCCGGAGATCGCTGGCCTCTACGCCAACAGCAATGTCCTGGTGCTGGCACTCCTCACACTGATTGCCTGCAAGACAACGATGATCTTTGGTTACCTCCTGCTCAGCTCCGGTTATTCACAGGCCCGCCTGGAGCAGCTGGCGCTGAGTGACCCCCTGACCGGCTTGCCCAATCGGCGGGCATTCGAACGGGCCGTAATCCAGCGCCTGGAATCGGTGCGCAAGACGGACCGGCTGATCGCGCTGGCCATTTTCGATGTCGATCATTTCAAACAGATCAATGACACTCACGGTCATGATGCCGGTGATGCTGTGTTGCGCCATCTCGGCCGTGTCGCGAGTGCGGCCGTCCGGCCACATGACTTTCTCGCCCGCGTTGGCGGCGAAGAATTCGCCGTCATTTTCGACGTCGAGGACGCCGCAGAACTGGTCACCGCAGCCAATCGCCTGCGGCTGGCGATCGAGATCAACCACGCACGGGTCAATGAAACCGGCATCGCCGTGACTGTCTCGGTAGGCGCGGTCCTGGCACGCTCCGAGACCGGTCTCGACTTCAGCAGTCTTTACCGTGCTGCCGACCAGGCGCTCTACAGCGCCAAGGGGACAGGCCGCAACCGGGTTGTGGTCGGCGAAGTTGAGTCAATGTCGCTGGCGGCCTGACCGGCCGCGTTGTGATGGCATTAACGCTATCTTCAAATTGTCCGGCATTTCAACGCGGCATGACGGGGGCTGTCTACGCGATCTTCACCGTTTCGGGGTGATACTGGCCGCATGCTTGATACGAAATCCCTCGCAACAGCCTTGATCCTGGTCCTCGTGATCGGATGCGCGCTCCACGTCGTGAACTGGCGTATCCATCGCGAAAGTGCCGGCGTGAAATGGTGGGCGCTGGGACTCGCTGTCCACACCACAGGACTGACCCTGTCTTTCTGGGAAAACAGCCTGGCGATCCACAATCCCTTCTGGATCGTGGCAGTCAACATGGTGTCGCTCTCGGGCAGTCTGATGCTGGTCTACGGCACCGCCAAATTTGCCGAACGTCCCTTCCCGCCCGTTTTCTATATCGCGCTCGGGAGCTTCGCTATCGCCAGTCTGAGCTGGTTTGCTGTGGTCGAGAACTCCATCACCATGCGCATCGTCGTTTTCGCAATCACCCTGCAACTGGCTAACCTGTTGACCCTGACACGGCTCTATTTCATCGCCCGCCGTGACGGACTGGCAAGCGTCCTCGTGCTCGCATCCTCGCTGGGAAGCGCCATCATATTGATGTCGGGATTGATCATCTGGCAGTTGCTGACCCAGCCCGATGTGAGCAGTTTCTACGACCAGACGCCGGTCATGCCGCTTGCCATGCTTGGCTTGATGGCATCGGAATGCACGGCTATTTTCGGCTACCTCCTGCTCAGCGCCGGTCAGTCCCAGGCCCGGCTGGAACGTCTCGCGCTTCGGGACGCGTTGACGGATCTGCCCAACCGGCGCGCATTCGAACAGGAAATCACGCAGCGGCTGAGGTCCGCCCGCAAGCATGACCAACTCTTCGCGCTGGCGATATTTGATGTCGATTATTTCAAGAATATCAATGACACCCATGGCCATGATGCCGGCGATGCTGTGTTGCGCCGTCTCGCGGGTATCGCGAGCGCGGCGGTTCGGCCCCATGATTATCTTGCCCGTGTCGGCGGTGAGGAATTTGCGGTGATTTTCGATGTCGAGGATGCGGCCGAACTGGTCATGGCCGCCAATCGCCTGCGGCTGGCGATCGAGATCCAGCCCACCTGTTTCGGCGGACGTGAAATCGCGCTGACGGTCTCGGTCGGCTGTGTCCTCGCCAGATCAGGGCCACATATCGATTTCGGCCGGCTCTATCGCGCCGCCGATCGCGCGCTTTACAAGGCCAAGACGACAGGCCGCAACCGCGTCGTCGTCGGTGAAGCTGAATCGCTGGACCTCGCGGCCTAGTCTGTGGGGAAGCGCACCCGCACCGGCTCGCGCCGGCCCGGGCCATGAATGGCAGTCCTGACCACGCTATCAATGATGATATTCGTCATCATTACCTGGTCCTCGAAGGCGTCGGCGAGCAGGTCATTATCGACCACGAAGGCCGAGGGGTCGGCCGGAGCCGGCGCGGCGAAATAGATCCACAGCAATTCGCCATCAAGCTCGGCACCGACATAGACCGGCGCAAGCAGGCGGCCATCGCCCTGGCCGATCCGAAAATGCCTTTCAGCATAGAGTCCCGCCGCCGCAATACCTTCAGAGGAGGCATACCAGGCCTCTTCATCGGCAACTTCAATCCCGAGTGCTTCGAGGAGATCGTGGCCGTAGACGCGATGACTGATCTGCAATTCGCCCGTCGTGGCCGAAATTGCGACCTCCGTGACGCCGGCATGCACCCGGTGCGCCGCGGCCGGAGCTGCCATCAGGCAGGCTCCGGCGATGGCGTATGCGAGACCCCGGATCAGGACGTGCATCGCTATTCCGGCCGCGCCCGGATCGAGTCGCGCGTCACCCGTTGATCCTGGTCGGCCATCATGTTCGAACCCTGCGGTGACGCCGTTCGGTAGAGCTCGAGCCGGGTCGGTTCGATGCGCGACGGGAAGTAATTGTCCGAACGGTCGGCATCAGCGGTTTCCAGCAAAGGATCGAGCTCGACGGAGACGACTTCGCGCGAGGTCAGATAGGTCCAGGTGACGTGGCGCGGATCATAGCGCCAGACTTCGGCCGGAATGCGGACGGTCTCCGTGCTGCCATTGGCGAAGGTGAATTCCAGGATAATCGGCATCACCACGCCGCCCTGGTTTGTGAAGTCGAGATAATAGATGCGCTCATTTCCGGCCAGAAGCTCGGCCTCCCAGTCCTCCAGGCCTTCACGATAGCTCGCATAGGCCTCGCGCTGGCGGGCCGTGACGGTCTGGTCGTCATTGGCCGAATAGAATTCCACGACTTCAGGATTATCGCTGGCATAGGTCGTCATGCCCGCTTCGCGATTGCGGCGCTGGGTGAGGCTCTCGGGCCGCGCTGTGACTTCGGCGCGTTCACGGGCATTCTCAATGACCGGGTCTTGCGTGTCGAGCGTGCCTTCGATCACCCGGTCGAGCGAGATGTCGACATGGTCAGTGGAGTAGAACCAGCCACGCCAGAACCAGTCGAGATCCACGCCGGAGACTTCTTCCATCGTGCGGAAGAAATCATAGGGCGTCGGACGCTTGAAGCGCCAGCGGCGGGCATAGGTGCGGAAGGCTTCGTCGAACAATTCGCGCCCGAGAATGGTTTCGCGCAGCACGACCAGCGCAGCGGCCGGCTTGCCATAGGCATTATCACCCACGGCCATCAGCGAATCCGCCTGGGTCATGATCGGCATTTGCACCGATGACGCCATGTAGTCGGCAATCAGGCGCGGATCGCCCCGGCGTGACGGGAAATCGGCCTCCCACTGCCGTTCGGCCTGGAATTGCAGGAAAGTGTTGAGCCCCTCATCCATCCAGGTCCATTGCCGCTCGTCGGAATTAACCGTCATCGGAAAGTAGATGTGCCCGATCTCGTGGATGATGACACCGATCAGGCCGCGCTTCTGGACGCGCGAATAGGTCAGATTACCGTCCTCATCCACCACCGGGCGGCCGGTCGTGCGGCCGCCATTGAAGGTGATCATCGGGTATTCCATCCCGCCCTGCGCTCCGGCAATCGATTGCGCCACCGGATAGGGGTATGGAAAGGAAAAGTCGGAATAGACGTCAAGTGTATGCGCCACCGCGCGGGTCGAGAAGGTGGACCAGAGCGGTTCGGCCTCATTGGGGTAGAAGGACATGGCCAGCACGGTATCGGGCGCCACGCCCTCACCTTCCTGGCTGACCCCCATCGCATCCCAGATGAATTTGCGCGAACCGGCCCAGGCAAAATCGCGCACATTCTCGGCGCGGAAACGCCAGGTGGTCTCGGACCGAGTGCCGCGGCGCTCATTGGCGCGTGCCTCAGCCGGGGTCTGGATGAAGACCGGATCACTCGCGGTCCGGGCCTGTTCAAGACGGTCACGCTGGGCCTGGGTGAGCACATCTTCAGGGTTCTGAAGCTCGCCGGTGGCGGCAACCAGGAAATCCTGCGGCACAGTGATGGCGACATCATAATCGCCGAATTCGAGAGTGAATTCGCCGCGGCCGAGGAAGGCCTTGTTGTGCCAGCCCTCATAATCGGAGAAGGCTGCAGCGCGCGGGAACCATTGGGCGATCTGGTAGATGCAATCGCCGCCGGTGGTTTCGGTTTCCTCGAAGCATTCCCAGCCGGCCCGGCCACCGACCACACTGGCCTCGATCAGGCGGTAATCCCACTCAATGTTGAGGATCACCGAGTCCCCGGTTTCCAGCACAGCATCGAGATCGACGCGCATCAGCGTGTCGACAATGGTGAAAGGAACGGCATTGCCATCGGCATCGGTCACCGAACGGATATTATAGCCATAGCCATCCTGCGCGATCTGGTGACGGCGGCGCAGCGCTGCACTGCTGATACCATCGGGCGTGGCGCCACCGACCCGGCCGGCCGAACGGCCAGCACCGCCAATGGTTTCGGTCATCACCGAGATCGAGTCGGGGCGGAACCGGTTCTGGTCGAGCTGGAACCAGAGGAAGTCCAGGATATCGGGCGCGTTATTGGTGTAGCTGATGGCTGCCGATCCGGTCAGGATCTTCTCGCGCTCATCCAGATGGATGCGGATATCGTAATCGACCTGCTGCTGCCAGTAATCCGGTCCCGGTGCGCCGGTCGCGCGACGCTCGCGGTTTGGCGTTGGCCAATCCTCGCCTTCAAGCTGACGGAATGCGTCCTGCCAGTCATTGACGGTCTGCCGGATCGGCTGGGCGGCTGCGACATTGAATGTCGCAGCCGCTACCGCCAAAGCGATCAGTTGAAGTGCGCGCATAATCTATCTCCGGGCCAATGGGGCCGATCTGTTCGGGATAGAATTAGCGCGCCATCGCGCTCAGGTCACCCCTCGCCTGCGGTCACACCGCTGGGCATCTCGGGCTCGGCTGTCCGCGCCCTACCGCGATCACCGCGGTATCCGATGGCCAGGATCCAGGCTCCCAGACCGACACAGAGCAACAGCACCCCCAAGGTCGCGCCCAGCCCCGGCACCACACCGAGGGCGAAAATGACCCCCATCACCACCAGGAGCGAGACTGCGCGCATCCCCAATCCGAGTTCACCGGACGTCCGATTGAAAATCAGATCGCCGATGGCAACTCCGCCAAAGGCGAAGGCGAGGAAAAGCGCAGGAAAATACAACAGCCACAGCAGCGGGATCAGCAAGGCACCAACCAGGGTCAGGGCAAGCAGGATGGTGACCATCACAAACACGATGGGTGACATGGCCAGGCTGACGAAACCGATCACACCGGAACTCAGCGGCCGGCGGCGGAAAGCGGCGGCGACAGCGGAAACGCCCCGCGGCGCAATCAGGACCGCAATCATGCCAAGCAAGAAGGCGCTACCCGCAAACACTCCGCCCAGGAAGCGGAATGGCGCACCAATCACACCCCAGGGCCCATCGAAATCAATTTCGACATCATCCCAGTGCTTGGCCCCGAAATTGAACGGTTCAAACTCATAATCGACCGAGCCGATCACAGCACCGTCGGCGATGCTGGCCTCGACCGGGCTGCGCACCGTCAGCAAGCCGGCAATACGCGCCGTAGGCAGGACCGTGACCTCTTCGGCTCTGACATCGACATCACCGTCAAAAACGCCGCCTAGCGAGACGTGCCCGCCCTCGATGTCGGCATCGCCATGCGCGGTACCGAGAAACTCGACCGAACCGGCAACGACACGGCTGTCACCGGAAACAACGGTCCCTGATTCGATGACGGCCTCGCCACCCGCGGCTCGAAGATCGCCACCGACAATCACCGCAATGCGGACACTGCCGCCCGCCGCATTGAGCTCGCCGCCGGTCTCGCCGGCGATATTGACATCGCCACCAGCGGCGTTGAGATCGCCGTCGATGCGGGCCGTGATATTCACGTCCCCGCCCGCGATCTCGACGCTGCCATCGACAACGCCGCTCAGATCGATATCACCACCGAAGAATTCGACATCGCCGTGGACATCGGCATCAATCCGCCCATCGCCGGCGACTGCAAAGATGTTGCCGTCAATATCACCACGGATATTGAGCTCCCCGCCGAGGAAATGAATATCGTCGCCGCTGCCATTGATATTGACCTCACCGCCGATCACCTGGGCGGCACCCGCCGAAGCCAGCGCAAAAAAGGCCAGCCCCGCGGCCATTACCTGCTTAAATCTATACATCACGACTCTCCCAGCGCCCCCCGGCGGTCAGGTGGATGATTGATGGATCGAGCCAGTTTCGGCTCGAGCCGATTCGGTTCTGCATTAGTCAAAGACAGGATCAACATCCTCGCAATCGCGGCCATTGCGCGCGACGAAAACGAGATCGCCTGCCTGCGCACCGGCTTCGATTTCCGGTTGCGATTCAGCCCAGACCCGCAGCGTGCCACTGATCCGCGCCGTCGATGTCACGACGACCGAGCGGGCACAGACATCACCGCCATTGCGGATGGTACCGGCGAGTTCGACCCGGCCGTCCGAGTCATCATAGTCGCGCCGACGCCGGATTTCGCCGACCGAGACGACGCGCAGATCGCCGGCAATGCTGCCCGCGAGATGAATGCGGTTGCCATTGGCATTGAGGCCATCCGTGTAGTCGGCGGTTGAGGTCAGGCTCGCGGCGGCCAGCGAAGCGGGTCCGCCAATATCGCCACTGACATTGAGCGACCCGGCAGCCAGGCTGAGTTCGCCATCGACATCGGCAAGCCAGTCGATATCACCACCGGCAATCGAGGCTGCACCGCCGACATGGCCGCTATAGTCGATATCGCCACCGGCAATCGAAACATCGCCGCCGACATTGAGTCGATCGGCCTCAACATCGCCGGCGACGAGGCTGAGATCGCCGCCGAGACGGCCGCGCAAATTGATATTGCCGCCGATGCGGCTGTAATCGCCATCACGGTCAAGGACGACATAGCCGTCCTGTGTCCGGTCATCATGGCGCAGCTTGACATCGCCATTGCCGTCATCGACGACGATGACGCAACCCGCTGTCGCCATTGCTGCGGCCAGTGCCGCGCTCATTGCCAATGCTTTGCGCATTTCAGTCTCCAAACCTGCTACCCTGTCTTGCGACAGCGGTGAATTTCACGCTCCCCAACGTAGGCCTCGACCATACATTATCGAAAAACGATATCAAGTAGATTTTTTGTTTATCGATAAATTATTTCCGTCTTTCAACAAATCCATACCTCCTGGTCGGTAGAAGCTGCCGCCAAATCGCTTCCCTCCGGCGTCTGGAAAGGTAAGATCAGCGGCAATAATGAGCGTCAACAGCAATAGGCGCGCCCGGGAGGACATGTATGGCTGACACATCAGCTGCCAATTCCGTCGAGCTCAAGCCGGCGGAAATTTCGGCGGACACCCATTTTTACGGGGCGGATTTCGACCTGCGCCGGATCCGGAAATCGGTTTTTTCCGCGCTGACCCAGGCCCGCAACCGATTCGGGGGCAAGCGGATCGCGGCAATTGACGCCGATGGCCGCGAGCTCAGCTATAACGACATCGTAAAGGCCGCCTTCGCCCTGGGACACGCGCTCAAGCAAGGCACCGAGCCAGGCGAAGCCGTCGGAATCCTGCTGCCGACCGGTGTCGGCTCGATCATCTCCTTCTATGCCATCTCGGCCTATGGCCGCATCCCGGCCATGCTCAATTTCACCGCCGGCGAACGGGCCCTGAAAGCGGCGTGCCAAGCGTGCAAGTGCAAGCGTATTGTCACCGCCCACCGCTTTATCGAACTGGGTGAATTACAGGCTCTCGAGGCAAGCCTCGCCGAAGAGCACGAGATGATCTATCTGGAGGATGTCCGCGAAAACCTCAATCTGAGCGACAAGATCGCCGCCGGTATCGGCATGGTCTTTCCCTGGGCCGTACAGGCGCATCCCTCCCCGGATGCGGCCGCGGTCTATCTCTTCACCTCCGGCACAGAGGGCGATCCCAAGGGCGTCGTGCTCAGCCATGCCAATCTGCTCGCCAATGTCGAACAGGTGCGCGATCACGTCAAAATCCTGCCAACCGACAAGGTCTTCAACCCGCTGCCGACCTTCCATTGTTTCGGCTTGACCGGCGGGGTTCTGGTGCCGCTCGGCCTGGGCGTTCCGACCATCTGTCATCCAACGCCCCTGCAAGCGAAGACCATCGTCAAACGCATCGCCGATACCGGGTCGACCATCCTGTTCGCCACCGACACCTTCATCAATCAATATGCGCGGGCCGCGACCAATGGCGAGCTCAACTCGCTGCGCTTTGCGGTCTGCGGTGCCGAGCGGGTCAAGGATGAAACGCGTGCCACCCTGCGGCGCAAATTCAATGTCCAGATCGTTGAAGGTTACGGGCTGACCGAAGCCGCACCGGTCCTGGCGGTCAATCAACCCCAGAATAATCGCCCCGGCACGGTCGGCCAGTTGATGGGCGGATGTGAGGCGAAGCTGATCCCGGTCGAGGGGATCACCGAGGGCGGCCAGTTACATATTCGCGGCCCGAATATCATGAAGGGCTATATCCGCCCGAGCGCGCCGCTCGTGCTGGAGGCTCCGGTCGATGGCTGGCACGATACGGGCGATATCGTCACCGTGGACGAGGGTGGATATCTGCGCATCCGCGGCCGTGTGAAACGGTTCGCGAAGCTTGGCGGTGAAATGGTCTCGCTGGCGGTGGTGGAAAATTGCGCCACCTCGCTCTGGCCGGACTGCCTGCACGCTGCCGCAGCCCTGCCCGACAAGCGCAAGGGCGAGCAGATCATACTGCTGACCGAATATGCCAAGGCCGACCGCGCCGACCTGATCGCCTTCGCGCGCAATCACGGCATTAACGAGCTGTCGATTCCGCGCAAGATCATCCATGTCGAGGCGATCCCGGTCCTGGGAACCGGCAAGACCGATTACGGCAAGGTCCAGCGCATGGTCGTCGAGCTGATGGGCGAAACCGAAGCGCCGGCCGCCACACCTGAAACGGTCGCCTAGAATTCTTGAGCGGGAGCCCCTCGCGGGCTCCCGCTCGTTTTCAGGTCAGAGATCGATCTTGTCGCAATCACGGCCATCGAGCAGTTCGAAATCATAGTCCGCTGGCCCGCCTTCGGGGCGCTCGCTGGCGATCACACGCAGCTCGCCGGCGAAGCGCGCGCTCTGGCGAAACTCGACATGGGTTGCACAGACGAAGGCAGTTTGGGCGAAGCTCCCCGCCAGGATGGCGCGGCCATTGCGGATCCGCTCCCCGTCGTCGCGCCCCTCGCCGATCACTTCGACCGGTCCGAGGAAATCGCCCTTCAGATTCATCCGGGCACCATGCAGCTGAAGCCGGCCGGCCACGCGGCCGTCAATCGTGACACGGGCGCCGGCGACATCCAGGTCGCCGCCAAAATCAGCGTCCAGCCAGGTGGTCGCCGCCGCAATCTCCGCATTGCCGCCCACCGAACCGGTGAAACGAACCGAAGCGCCAGCGGCTGACAAGTCGCCGCCGACCGCGGTGCTCGAATCCACACGTGCCCCGGCGAGATCGAGATCGCGACCGACCGTGCCATTGGCCTGAACCAGGACGCCGGCCATTTCCGCATCGCCCGTCACGTCGAGATGGCGCGCGGCAATCAAGCCGGCGCTTTCGGTCGAGCGGTTCTCGGCCGGGCCATAGGAGGCATTGGTACAGGCGGTAACAGCCATCGCACTGGCCGCGAGAAGGATGAGTTTGTGCATCGAATAATCTCCCGGGCGACATCAAGGTCGCGTCAACTCTGAGCCTATGATGCCCGAGCGGGAGGATTTGGATGCAGGGAATGCTTCGCGGTGCGTCCCGCTAGATGTGCAGCGCCTTGCCATAGGCATCGAGCACGCTCTCATGCATCATTTCCGACAGGGTCGGATGCGGGAAGACGGTGTGCATCAGCTCGGCTTCGGTGGTCTCCAGCTGACGTGCGACGACATAACCCTGGATCAGCTCGGTCACTTCGGAACCGATCATGTGGGCGCCGAGCAATTCGCCGGTCTTGGCATCGAACACCGTCTTGACCAGGCCCTGATCGTCGCCGAGCGCGATTGCCTTGCCATTGCCGACAAAGGGGAAGCGGCCGACCTTCACCTCATGGCCCGCCTCTTTCGCCTTCGCCTCGGTCAGGCCGACAGAGGCAATCTGGGGATGGCAATATGTACAGCCGGGAATGTTTGAGGTGTCGAAAGCGTGGACATCATTGCCCGCGATCTTCTCGACACAGACAACGCCCTCATGGCTCGCCTTGTGCGCCAGCCAGGGCGGTCCCGCTACATCGCCGATGGCGTAAAGGCCTTTGACATTGGTGCGGCCGAACCCGTCATTGACGACATGGCCGCGGTCGATCTTCACGCCCAGGCCCTCGAGGCCGAGATTTTCGACATTGGCCGCGATCCCGATGGCGAGGATGACTTTCTCGACCTCGACGACGGTGATGGCACCCTTTGCGTCCTTGACCGAGACCTTGACCGATTGCGCGGTCTTCTCGAGCTTTTCGACCTGGGAGGAGAGCATCAGCTTCATGCCCTGCTTCTTGAAGGCCTTGGCAGCGAAGGCGGAGATTTCCGCATCCTCGACCGGCACGACCCGGTCCATCATCTCGACCACGGTCACCTCGGCGCCCATGGTGCGATAAAAGCTGGCGAATTCGATACCGATGGCGCCGGAACCGATCACCAGCAGGGATTTCGGCATCGCGGTCGGCACCATCGCCTCGCGATAGGTCCAGATCTTGTCGCCATCCGGTTCGAGCCCGGCAGCAGGGACGGTACGGGCGCGGGCGCCGGTGGCGAGGATAACGTGTTTGGCGGTATAGCGGTCGGCGCCGACCAGGACGGTCGGGGCGTCCTTGCCCTTGTCGAGTTTGGCTTCGCCCTTGATGACGGTGATCTTGTTCTTCTTCATCAGCATCGCAATGCCGCCCGACAGACGCCCGGCCACGCCGCGCGAGCGCTTGACGATGGCCTCGATGTCGAAGCTGACCTTCTCGGCCTTCAGCCCGAAAGCCTCGGCATTATGCATCAAATGATAGACTTCCGAGGTCCGCAACAGCGCCTTGGTCGGGATACAGCCCCAATTGAGGCAGATCCCGCCCAGTTCCGAGCGCTCGATGATCGCTGTCTTCAGGCCCAGCTGGCTGGCCCGGATCGCCGCGACATAGCCGCCCGGTCCGCTGCCGATCACGATCACATCAAATGCCTGGCCGACCATCGGGAAATCCCTTTATTTGGATACGAAATAATTCTTCAAACGCTATCAGCCCATTAGCAGCTGGCGGGCGCTGGATCAATGCTGGCAATCCCCGCACCCAAGCGGTTATCCTGCCGCAAACCCAGGAGAGCGCCGCCATGACCCAGAGCCTGCGAACCCCCGATGAGCGCTTCCAGTCTCTGCCAGACTGGACGTACGCCCCCCACTATATTGACGATTTGCCCGGCTATCAGGGCCTGCGTATGCATTATGTCGATGAAGGCCCGAAACACGGCGCGCCCACATTCCTTTGCCTGCATGGCGAGCCAAGCTGGGCCTATCTCTACCGCAAGATGATCCCGGTCTTTCTCGCCGCCGGTGCGCGGGTGATCGCCCCGGATTTCTTCGGCTTCGGCCGCTCCGACAAACCGGTCGATGACGCGGCCTACACCTTCCATTTCCACCGCAATGCCCTGAAAGCCCTGATCGAACGGCTCGACCTGAACGATATCACCCTGGTCTGCCAGGACTGGGGCGGCCTCTTGGGGCTGACCTTGCCGATGGATTATCCCGAACGCTTCACCAGACTGATCGTGATGAATACCTCGATCGGGATCGGCCAGGCGGCCGGGCCCGGTTTCGATGCCTGGCGCGATTATGTCGCCAATACGCCGGGCTTTGATGTCGGCAAGCTCATGAAACGCTCGACCCCGGGCATGAGCGAGGCCGAGGCGGCGGCCTATAACGCGCCCTTCCCCGATGACAGCTACAAGGCCGGTGTGCGCCGCTTTCCGGCCCTGGTCCAGACCCGCCCCGATATGGAAGGCGTCGATACCGGTCTGGCAGCGCTGGACTTCTGGCGGAACAGGTGGGCGGGCGAGAGCTTCATGGCGATCGGGATGCAGGACCCGGTGCTCGGCCCACCGGCGATGGCCTGGCTGCAACAGCAGATCCGCAATTGTCCGCCCGCCATGGAAGTCGCCGAAGCGGGACATTTTGTTCAGGAGCATGGCGAGGCAATCGCCCGCGCCGCCCTGGCCCGGTTCAATCTCGCCTGACTATTCCAGCGCCGCCGCATAGATGGAGCGTTTCGGGGCCGCCATCACCCGGCGCACCATCGGCTCGAAAAACTCCAGCGGTTCGCTGACATAGTCGGGATCGAAGGCGGCCTGGTCGTATTTCTCGCAGAATTGCTGGCAGGCCGCGAAATATTTGTGGTCGCGGTATTGCTCGCGCATATCCCGGTCCATCCCGAGATGATGGAAGAAATAATAGCCCTGGAATATCCCGTGCTTGGCGACGATCCAGTGATTTTCTTCCGACAGGAAGGGCGCCAGTATGGCGGCGGCAATATCGGGGTGATTATAGCTGCCCAGCGTATCGCCGATATCGTGCAGCAGCGCCATCACGACATATTCCTCGTCACGGCCATCGCGATGCGCGCGCGTTGCGGTCTGGAGCGAATGCTGCAGCCGGTCGATCGGGAAGCCGCCATAATCGCCGTCAAGCAGACGCAAATGGGTCAGCACGCGCTCCGGCAGCGCCGCTGCAAAGGGCCCGAATGCACCGGCAATCGCGGCCCAGTCCTCGGCCGTCCCCTCTTCCATGGCGCGGAATTTGGCCTGCGGCCCCGAAACGTCATCCATGCTGATATCTCCCGTCGACCGGCAGTCTGCGCGCCCGCCCCTGCCGTTTCAAGCCCGTGAGGGCTAGATATCCTCGATCGTCTGGGTCAGATCACTATCGTCATTATCGCCGGTATTCACGATGCCGGCCTGTTCCAGCAGCATGAGATGGACCTCGTCCGTCAGGCAAACCGGCCGGTGGCGCACGCCCTTGGGGATGACGCATAATTCCCCGGGCCCGAGAACGACCGGGTCCTGGCCATCGATTTCGATGCGCAGATTGCCACGTGTCACCAGGAAAAGCTCATCGGCATCGAGATGAGCATGCCAGTCGAAGGCACCGCTGCCCTTGGCCAGCTTGACGTCATAATTGTCCAGCTTCGCCACGCGTTTGGGCGCCCAGATATCGTTGAACTGGGCGTGCTTGGCCACCAGGGAAATTGTTTCTACCGGCATTTGCCACTCCGATTCGTATCGTGTTGCGCCACAATCCCGCGTGGTGAAGAGCGACGCAAGTCGCGGGCTGCCACAGAATTCGATTGACCGCGATCAGGCGCGGCCCTAAGCGCCGCATTCATTGTGATCGGACCGCGAGAGCTTGAGCCTGCACACCGTCATTCCGTCCGGACGCCCTCTCTTCGATGCGGCGAGCCTGTGCGCGGATCTCACCCGCCAGGGCTGGTCGCAGCAAAGCCTGGGCGACACCGCCCTGCTTGCGGCGCTGCGCGATGAAGCCACCGCGCTCTGGCAGGCGGACGCACTTAGCCGGGCCGGGATTGGCCGCGCCAGCGATCATGAACTGGTGCGCGAGATCCGGCGTGACAAGACGCGCTGGTTTGACGGATCCAGCCCGGCCCAGCGCCGCTGGCTCGGTTTCGCCGAGGACTTGCGCCTGGAACTCAATCAACGCCTGGCGCTTGGGTTGTTTTCCTTCGAGGCGCATTACGCCGTCTATGAGCCGGGCGGATTCTACCGCCGCCATCTCGACAGTTTTCGCGGCGCGCGCAATCGCATCCTGTCCTCGGTCTTGTATCTCAATCCGGACTGGCAGGCGGGTGATGGCGGGCTCCTGCGCCTCTATGACGAGCGCGATGACAGCGTGATCGCTGATATCATTCCGGAGCACGGAACCTTTGCCGTCTTCCTGAGCGAGGAGATCCCGCACGAGGTCACCCCCGCCCTCGCCCCGCGTTTCTCGATCGCCGGGTGGCATCGCTGCAATGACCTCGGCCGTGCGCCGGCGCTGCAGGCCCGGGTCTTGCCCATCGCACCGGTCTGAGGGCGGGCCACGCCGCTGGAAAATCTGCAGCCCTCACATCGCCAGGAAAGCGTTTACTCCGGCACCGGACCGGTGCTAAGCAGGTTTGATTACACAATCCGTGTAAGTCAAATCGGGGGAATAAAATGAACAAGATAGCGATCGCACTGGGTGCGAGCTTGCTCGCTTCCATCGGCCTGAGCCAATCAGCATCCGCGCAAACCGAACCCTTTATCGGACAGGTGATGACCACCGCCGGCAATTACTGCCCGCGTGGCTGGGCCCCGATGGAAGGCCAGCTGCTGCCGATCGCCCAGAACCAAGCGCTGTTCGCCACGATCGGAACCCTTTATGGCGGTGACGGGCGCTCGACCTTCGCCCTGCCGGATACCCGCGGCCGCACAGTGTTGAATGTCGGCGCTGGTCCGGGCCTGCCACCTGCGTCTCAGGGACAACGGGCCACTTCCGGGGCCGCGGGCACGGGCGGAACGCCAACGCTGGTCATGCGCCAATGCATCGCGCTCGACGGTATCTTCCCACCGCGCAACTAGTTGACCCACTGATCTTGCCCGGCCGCCCCTTTTCCAGACGGCGCGGTCGGGCAAGAGCGTTCATGCGACCGGCGGGTTAGCCCGGATCTGACGATCAGCGCCGGCTAACCCAGCGGCTTCGCCGGTGTCGGGCGACCCGCCTCGTCCAGCGCCACCATCACATAGTCCGCCTCGCCGACCAGGCGGCGCTCTCCGGTCATCAGGTCTTCCGCATCGGCGCGCACGGCAACGCGCATCGAGGTGCGCCCGACCGAGATCACCTGGCCCGTGACATCAAGCAATTCGCCCTCCAGCGTCGAGGCGATGAAATCGATCTTGTTCGACGCCGCCATGCCGACCTGGCTGCGGGTATGGCGCGAAGCGGCGATCTGGGCCGCCTTGCCCATCAGCGACATGGCATTGCCGCCGAGCAGTTGGCCGAGCGTATTGGTATCGCCGGGGAAGACGAGTTCCAGCACGCGCGCCGAGCCGGCCGGTGATGGCGTGAAATCGATCAGCCGGTCGGGCGCCGGCGGCAGGCGCGCCGGATTGGTCTTGCGATCCTGGGCCACCATGGTGAAGCCGCCTTGTGTGCAAATATGCCGCTCACCGGTCACCATATCCTCGGCGGACAGCTCGACATCGACGACAAGAGAAGTGCGCCCGACGAGGTTTACCCGCCCGGTCAGCTCGATCAGATTGCCGACAAACACCGGCGCACGAAAATCGATCCGGTCACACGAGGCGGTGACGAAGGGCCGCCGGGCATGACGCGCCGCGACGAGCGAGGCGATCTTGTCCATCTGCGCCATCGCGGCGCCGCCGAAATAGCTGCCCAGATGATTGGCCTGGTTGGGCTGGACCAGATCGACATGGCGGATTTCGCCGAGTTGGGCGGATTGGGTCATGGCGCTATCCTACTCCAAAATTACGTTGTCATCCCTGACGGATGCCCCGCGAAGGCGGGGCGCAGATCAGG
>NZ_CAXBKN010000002.1:0-52068 GCF_963976135.1 uncultured Maricaulis sp. | reverse complement strand
GTGCGCGCTGCGGGTGGCTTGCCACCCGAAGCCCGCAGGGCGAAGGGTGGTGGAGGGGGCTGGATTCGAACCAGCGTACGCTATGCGGGCAGATTTACAGTCTGCTGCCTTTAACCACTCGGCCACCCCTCCACAGGGTGTCCCTCGGGCACGATAAACGGGCCGTGGGAAGACCTGCAACAAAGGGTCTGCGCTCCTCGCCTGGCATGCTATGCCTGCGCCGAAATCTGCAACCGCCCTGAGACAGGAGCGCGGACTATAGTGACGAAGCCCCCTATGCGCAACACTCCCAACCGCGGCGATTACACACGCCGCTCCAGCCCTGCCCAGACAGCGAATTCCGGCTGGATCTGGGGGCGCCACGCTGTGCTCGCAGCGCTGCAAAACAGCAAGCGCAAAGTGATCGAAATCCGCGTGACGCGCAATGCGGTGAAAGAGATCCCGGAAGGCCTGGCGAAACGGCTCTATGAGCCGCGCGAGATCGACCAGGCCCTGCCCGAGGGTGCGGTGCATCAGGGTTTTGCCCTCAAATGCAGCGCGCTGGAAAGCGAACACATCAATGCCGTGGTCGATCCGACCCATGGCGCCCTGCTCGTGCTCGACCAGATTACCGATCCGCACAATGTCGGCGCCATCTTCCGCTCCGCTGCCGCCTTCGGGATTCGCGCCATCATCATGCAGGACCGCAAGTCGCCGCCGATCTTTGGCACCGTGTGCAAGAGCGCGGTCGGTGCAGCCGAACGCGTGCCCCACATCCAGGTGACCAATATCGCCGATACGCTGAAGAGCTTCCGCAAGGCCGGCCGTCATGTGCTCGGCCTGGCTGGCGAAGGCGAAGCCTCGCTCGCCGATGCGATTGCCGGCTTTGACGGCAAGGGCCATGGCCCGGGACTGGTTCTGGTGATGGGGTCGGAAGACAAGGGGTTGCGGCCGCGCGTCGCCTCGGAATGCGACCAGCTGGTACGGATTCCGATGATGGACGCGATCGAGAGCCTGAATGTCTCGAACGCGGCCGCAATCGCCCTCTATGAGGCGTCGAAATGGCGCCCTGCCCGCGGCAAGGCGCCGATCGAGGATCCCGCCTAGTCGGTACCGCCGACACGCAGGACCGAGCGGCCATTGCGGCGCCAGTCGACCGAGCCTTCGATCTCCTCGATGCTGACATCGCCGCCGCCGGTCTCGCGCACGGTGACATTGACCGCTGTGCCGCCAAAACTGACATCGCCGGAACCATTGATCGAAACATCAAACGGCTCGGCGCGGCCGCCGTGTATGGCGATATCGCCGGAGCCGCCGATCCGGGCGCTGAAGGGCCCGTCCATGGTGCGGGCCTCGACTTCACCAGAGCCGGCGATCCGGACCTCAAGCCCGGCGATATTGCCGAGTTCGACATCGCCGGAGCCATTGATGCCAACATCGGTATGGCCGGTAACGCCAGCCACGCGCACGTCACCGGAACCGTTGATCCCGACATCCATCATTCCGGCAACATCGCCAAGCACGACATCACCCGAGCCATTGATCCCGATATCAACATCGCCACCGATATTGCGTGTGGTCAGGTCACCGGACCCGTTGATGTTAACATCAACGTCATGGGCAATGGCACCGGTCACGAAATTGCCGCAGCTGCTCATCTCCAGATCAAGCGAACCGAGATCACCAGCCGTGCCCTGGAAGGCTGCGTCGCGCAGCTGCAGGGCCAGGGAAGCCGGGGCCGTGATGGTCAGCAATGGATATTCGCTGATCTCGTGCTGACCACTCCAGCGGCGGCCGATGCGGATGACCCCGTTGCGCACATTGCAATTGAGATTGCGGATAGACTGGCCGCCATCGATCGCCAGGCCGGCGCCGGTCTGGCGCAATTGCGGGTCTTCCACGAGGCCGCCCGGATTGGTGATGCTGACACTGACACCGGCGGCATCACCGGTGCGGATCTCGACCCGGCCGATGAAATTCTCGATCGAGACGGCATCAGCGGAATAGCTCTGGCCCTGATCCTGGGCCGTAGCCGCATTGGCGATTACAGCCAGGCTGGCCAGGGCAAAGGCCGTTCCGGCGATCAATGCTGATTTACGCGTCATGAATATCCCCTCTGGATAGGTCTGATATAGACTGGATGCCCCAAGGCCTCCGAATGGATGCAAACCTGAAGCATCCAGTCCTGCCGGGCACTGACGGGCGCGTGACAATGGAGTAATACTGGGGCGCAGTGCGATCGTTGAGAGGGAATGATGCCGATCCGGTCCCGTACAGGCCATGTGCCGAGCGACGCCGAAGCTTCAGGGCGGGGCCAATGACATGATGATCAGGAGTAGCGGGGTGATAAAGTAGGCCAGCACAATGTTACATCAACGCATCACCGGAGGATGATGGCGTCAAAGAACGGCACCGCTGGTCGATTCCGGCGAGAAACCCTGTGTCCACAGGACATTCGGGGTGGGCTGGCTCAACGCGTCAGGGCACGCGCCGCGCCGCGACCACGCCTTCAGAGGCGCGCAACTACCAGGGAATACCAGTTCGATATCCGAAGGTTAGCCGGGCCAGAACTGATATACTGCCGTCGCGATCACCGTGCCGATGGCATAGCCGAACACCCCGACCAGCACCCCCGGCGTCACCAGATCCTTCCAGCCCTTGGCGGCCGCCAGTGCCGGCGCCGTTGTCGCGCCAAGAATGGCGGCATTGGAGGCGGTGATCAGTTCGGGCAGGGAGAATTTCAGGATCGATCCGAGGCCGAAAGTGACAATCGCGTGCACTGTCAACAGGATAGCGATCAGGGCAATCAGGATCGGCGCGGTCTGCACCAGTCCGATCACGTCGGCCCCCGCCGCGATCGCCGCGAAGAAGACAAAGCTCAGACCAATGCCCAGCTCATAGCCGCCATGCAGGCTGGCCATCGTTTTGGGAAAGGCGGTCGCCGGGATCAGGGCCAGCACCGTAATGATCGCATAGCGCCAATTGCCGGCAGCCTCGCCCCATTGCGCCACGGCAAGACCGGTCAGCAGATCACCCAGCGCCAGCACGACCAGCGCGAAGGCCGCCGAATAGAGCAGCGTCGCCGCGGTCGCCTTGCCCGCCGGCTCAGACGCATCGACCTCGATCTCGGCCTTGCTGTGATCGCGTGTGACAAAACGCCGGGCCAGCCAGTGCCAGCCGGGCAGAACCGCCAGCATGGCCAGGAAGAGGCCGGAGAACAGATTATCGACCGCCGTCGCCGAGGAGACGAAATTCGGGTCATTGCGGGCCAGGCCGGTCAGGTCGACCAGCGCTGCATAATTGACCGATCCACCGATATAGGTCGCGGTAAATGTCCCGGCCGCGGCGGCCTGGTTCTCGCCGATATCGATCAGCGAGAAGGCAAGGATGGCACCCAGCACGGTCCCCAGCGAGGCCAGCAGAAAGGCCAGCGTCATGCGGCCCGTCTCGAAGAATATCTTCTTCAGATCCGCCTTCATCAGGAAGAGCGGGATCAGGATCGGCACGAAATAGGTGAAGACGAAGCCATAGCCGGGAGAGTCCTGCGGAATCAGCCCGATATTCGAGGCGATGATGGCAAACAGGATCGCCCAGACCGCGCCGGTCAGCAGTGCACCAATCCGGGTCTTTTCCATCAGGAATCCGGCGGCTGCAATAACGAAGAGCGCCGCAACTGCGGCCACGGCATTGTCTGCTGGTATCAATGACATGCCTATTCCCCCAGATTTCCGGTGACGTGCTGGACGCCTGTTTTGATCCTACGCGGCGGCGGCCCCAGCGCAAGGCCGGTCAGGCGGCTTCGCAACCTTCATCGACGAAGGCATCGGCCTCGATCTCGACCATGAATTCCGGGCCGATGAAGCGGGAAACCTCGACCATCGTCGTCGCCGGCGGGTGGTCACGGAACACCTCGCCATGAGCCCGGCCGAAAGCTTCCCAGTGATCGATATTGGTGACGAACATGCGCGTGCGCACCACGTCTTCCAGGGTGGCGCCAACATCCTCGAGCGCCTGGCCGATAATCTCGAAACAGCGCCGCGCCTGGGCCTCCGGGTCACCAGCGGCATAGACGCCGCCGGCGACATCCATCGCCACTGTCCCGGTTACCCAGACATGCGGCCCGCGCCGCAGGGCCCGGCAATAGCCGACCTTGTCTTCCCACGGCGCCCCCGAAAATGCGCGCCGGGCCGGAACCGCCACCTAACCCTCCGTTGGCCTGGCGAGCAGGTCCATAGCGACTGCGGTACTGGCTTCGATCGCCATGGTGATGCTGGTCTGTGGATCGTCAGGCGCGAAAAGCGGAGAGTGATTGGACGGTGCCGGCACACCACGCGCGGCGAAATCATCCAGCCTTTCCTGCGTCGTTCCGCCAACCCAGAACATGAAGCTCGGGATCGCGGCCTCGGTACGGTGATATTGCGCGAAATCCTCGCCGCCCATCACCGGTTCGGCCTCGGTCACGGCGCTATTGCCAAACCGGGCGCGCATCGCAGAGACGGCCCGCGCCGTCAGGTTCGGGTCATTGTACATCGCCGGCGTATAGGGCAGCTCGACCTCGACATCGGGGTATTCCTCCGGCGTCAGCCCGTAGGACGCCGCCTGGGCGTGAGCGATGCGTTCAATCCCGGTGAGAAGGTGCTCGCGCACCTCGTCGGTATAGGAGCGAACGGTGAGCTGGAGATGCGCGCCGTCACTGATGATATTGTGCTTGGTGCCGGCATGGATCGCGCCAACGGTGATGACACCGGGATCGAGCGGCGAGAGCTCACGCGAGACCAGCGATTGCAGCGCGACGATGATCTGGGCCGACAGATAGACCGGATCCTTGGTGGCGTGCGGATAGGCCCCATGGCCGCCGCGGCCATGGACGCTGATATCGACCGAGTCGACATTGGCCATCGCATAACCGGGGGCGAAGGTGATATGGCCGGATGGAATGCCGGAAAATGTGTGGAAGGACAGATTGTAATCGGGCAGCGGGAAGCGCTCGAACAGGCCATCCTCAATCATCATGCCGGCACCCAGCCCGATTTCCTCGGCCGGCTGGCCGATCAGCACCAGCGTGCCTGACCAGTCATCGCGCCGCTCCATCATCTGACGGGCCGTGCCAACCAGCGCCGTCATATGGGTATCATGGGCGCAGGCATGCATGACATGGCTCTCCAGCCCGCGCCGGTCGATGCCGGTCACGGTCGAGGCATAGGCCACGTCGGTATGTTCCTCGAGGGGCAGCGCATCCATATCGGCGCGCATCATGACCGTCGGGCCCTCGCCATTCGGAAGCACAGCAACCAGGCCGGTGCCGCCAACGCCTTCCGTGACTTCATATCCCAGGGCGCGCAATTCGGCCGCCAGACGGGCCGCAGTCTCGACCTCCATCAGGGAAAGTTCCGGGTTGGCATGGAAATGCTCGTAGAGGGCCTGAAGATTGTCGGTGTAATCCATCGCGATCGATGCGCGCAGGGCATCATCACCGGGCGCCCGGACTACCGGCGGCGCCGTCTCCACCGCGGCAGAATCGGTCGGCGTCGCCACATCGCCGGGCGTCTCGGCATCCGGTTGTGTACAGCCCATCAGGGCCAGCGCTGCGACGGCACTCAAAAATTGGCGTTTCATATCGGTCCAGTCCCCGTGATCATCAGCTGATCCCATTCGACCCGCGACTCGCGATGAGGTCAATCTCCCTGTGGGGAATTGGGCGGCTGTGCCGCACCCAGCAGCTTCTCATAGCGCGCCGCAACATGGCTCAGGTCGATCTCGTTGAGAAAGGTGGAATAGGCCAGATAGGACAGGAGATAACGCAAATCGGTCGCCCAGGGCGGCAGAAAGGCCGGTTCGGCAATCAGCCCCTGCTCGCGCAGCATTTTCATCGCGTCCAGATCGGCCAGATCGATCTTGCCGACAAAGAGCAGGCGGATGAAGGCCGGATCCCCTGCCCGCACGGCCGTGCGCAGATAGTTGTGCACTTCCAGCAAACCGCCGAGATAGATCGAATCCTTGGTGCAAGGTGCCCCACCACCAACCAGTCCGCCGCGCACGACCCTGCGCGCATTCTCAAACGCCTCGATCGGTGCGTCATGGCTGCCGCGTTCGCGGAAGAAATTGAACAATTCGATGAAGTCGGCGCCCTCGGACGCCATGTCGATGGCGATGGTCCGGTCGGCCAGGCGCCGGAAGCGGCGCGGGTCGAGGGCGCCGGAAATGAATTCAGCGAACACGGCCAGGCCTTCCTGGGTCCGCGCATTGCCGGGATGCGCCTCGGCCAGGATCGGGAAACGGCGCTGGGCCGCGCCATTCATATTGGTGGCAATGTGGATCAGGGCCTCATGCTGCAAGAGCTGGATCACATCGAGATCCGAGAAAGCTGCGTCGGCCCGCAGCTTGATATAATCGCGGCCGGCGGCGGCCTTGGCCGAGACATTCAAGGTCACTTCCACCTGCGGCGCCGCCTGGCCGAAATAGCGCGGCAATTCCGCATCGAGCCGGCGCTTGAGTTCCTCGGCGGTCAGGCGTTCCGGCGGCTCCAGCCGGATACTCCCCTCCTCGAAATCCGCGAGCAATGTGTCGAGCCGGCGTGCAAGATCAAGCGCATTGCGCTTGCCATCGGCGATCGGGGATCGCGGGTCGCCGTAGAGGGCGCGCGAATGCGTGTGAAAGGCCCTGGTGCCGGTACTGGCGAGCAGAGCCGCAGTTTGCGTAAGCGTGTCGGCCAGCCGCCGCAGCCAGTCATGCACCGGGCTGTCGCCATCGATCAGGCTGCGCGCCGCCGCGATACGCTCGAGCGATGGGGCCGGGTCGATCTGCGGATAGATCGGCTTGGGCAATTCGCGCCCGCCCGTCGCGAAGAAGGCATCGGCATGCGAGCGGTCCCAGGCGATGGTCTTGAGCACGGGCAGCCGGACTTCGGCCTCGAGCAGGCAAGCGGCAGCGCGGGACAGCCGCTCAACCTCGCCTTCGCTCAGGCGCTCCATCATGCCGAGCCGCCCTGGCCGCGCATCAGTTCACCCGCCGTACCCGGGCGGGCATGTGGCAGGCTTCGATCACGGCGGGCGGCGTTTCGAAGAAAAACTCTGCGGTCCGATTGCGGCGCGCCGCCTTGGCGAGATGAAAGGCTTCGCTATCGGTGCGCATGATTTCATAGACCGGCCGCTGGCCCTCGGGCAGGTCTGCCGCGATGCGCATGGACAGGATCGGGTCACGCAGGGCCGGATCAGCAATCACCCCGGAATTGACCATCGGATCGCCGCGATGGAGCGCCTGAACATGCTCCATGCCATCAATCACCCGTCCGAACACGCTCATGATGCGGTCGAGATGACGCGGCCCCTGCCCGATCACGATGTAGAATTCGACATCGCCGGTATCGGGGCCATTGCCGCGCGCCATTGCCATGGTACCCGGACAATGGATCAGCCAGGTTTCGGCCCCGTCGGCGCTTTGGGCCGCCGGGAAGCCATTCACATGGCCGACCACGGGCGCATAGAGATCCTCATCAATCATGGCGGTGAAACTGATGCCGGCTGTGGGACGATGGAATTCGCCGGCCAGTAGCGGGTATTGCGGCAAATCCACCGAATCCGCCTCCTCGCCACGCCCGCCCTGGGCGACGAAACCGTCGATCACACGGTAAAAATCGCGCCCGTCGAAGAAACCGTCACGCACCGCCTGGCGCATGCGCGCGGCGTGATTGGGGGCGAATTCATCGGAGAGCTCAACCGTGATCACGCCGTGGCGTGTCTCGATCAGCAAGAGGTCCTCGGGATCAGCCAGGCGCCAGTCGGGAATGTCGCCAAACTCGGGAATCTCAACCTCGGCCATGGCCTGTTCGGATTCGTCGGGGCCGAAGGCAGACATGTCGATTTCCGCCTCGTCGGCGGCTGGCGAACAGGCCACCAGGCCCAGGACCAAGATTCCCAGCACCAACGCCCGTATCATCATCCGGTTCAAAGTCATCATCCCTGCTCCGCGCCGCCGAACCGTTCCGTCCAATCGGCGATATCGTCTTCCTCAATCTTCTTGAACAGGACTTCGGGCGGCTCCACCGACAGGCCAACCGGCAATGCGCTCAGCATCGCCTTGGCATCACCCCCGGGCCAGTTGCGGTGTTCGTCCGGTATGGAAAGCGCATCCAGTATCGTCTTGGCCGAGACGGGGATGATCGGTTGGGCGACGATCGCCATGATACCCATGAAATTGAGCGCCGTTCGCACGCCAACCGCCGCGCCTTCCGGATCGGTCTTGAACTTGGTCCAGGGTTCAGCGCGGGTCAGATACTCATTGCCCAGCGCCCACAGGCCGCGAACCTCGGCGGCGGCCTTGCGGAATTCCATCGCCTCGAAATTCGCCGCAGCCGCCTCCAGCCGCACCGTCATCTCCGCCGCCAGCCAGTCCTCATTCTCGCCCCAGGTGCCACCGGCAGGCACCACGGCCTCGAAGCGCGACTTGTTGAAGCGCAGGACGCGATTGACGTAATTGCCCAGCACATCGGCCAGGTCCTTGTTGATCACCGACTGGAAATGCTCCCAGGTGAAGGCGGAATCCGAGCCTTCCGGCGCATTCGCGGTGAGATACCAGCGCCAGTAATCGCCCGGCATGATCTCAAGCGCCTTGTCCATGAAGACGCCGCGCTGTTCAGAGGTCGAGAATTTACCGCCATACCAGGTGAGCCAGTTGAAGGCCTTCAGCTTGTCGACCGTCTTCCACGGCTCTTCCGAACCCAGGATCGTCGCCGGGAAGCTCACCGTATGGAAGGCGACATTGTCCTTGCCCATGAACTGGACATAGGTGACGTCATCGGCGCCCTTGTCGGTGCGCCACCAGCTCTCCCAATCGGCATTATTGAGCGCGGCCCATTCGGCCGTCGCACCGAGATAGCCGATCGGCGCATCGAACCAGACATAGAAGACCTTGTTTTCAAAGCCCTCGCGCGGCGCGCCCTTGCGGGCCACGGGCACACCCCATTTCAGATCGCGCGTGATCGCCCGGTCGCGCAGGCCTTCATCGAGCCATTTATAGGCAATCGACTTGGCCAGGGATGGCCAGCCGACAGCGGCATCGACCCAGGCGCGAATGCGGTCCGCCATCTTGGTCTGCATCAGATGCAGATGCTTGGTGCCGCGCACTTCGAGATTCTTCGAGCCGGAAACTTTCGAATAGGGTTCGATCAGATCGGTCGGCTCGAGCAGGCGGCCGCAGCTGTCGCACTGATCGCCGCGGGCGCGCTCGAAACCGCAATGCGGACAGGTGCCCTCGACATAACGGTCGGGCAGGAAGCGATCATCATCGATCGAGAAAATCTGGTGTTCGAGCACTTCCTCGATCAGGCCCTTATCCTCGAGCACATCGGCGAAATGCTGGGTCAGCCGCGCGGTTTCCGGATTGGAGGTGCGGCCGAAATAATCATAGCTCAGCGAGAAGCCCTCGCCGGAGCGTTTCTGGATCTCGTGCTGCTCATCGCAATAGGCGCGCACATCCATGCCCGCCTCGCTCGCCGCCAGTTCGGCCGGCGTGCCGTGCTCGTCCGTGGCGCAGATATAGAGGACGTCATGGCCGCCCAGCCGCTGGAAGCGCGCATAGACATCGGCTGGCAACATCGAGCCCGCCAGATTCCCGAGATGTTTGACCCCGTTGATATAGGGCAAGGCGCTGGTGATCAGGATACGGGCCATGGCGGGTACTTCTTCTTTGCGGCGGAATGCGTGTATATCTATTCGCCTGAAGCGCGAGTTTCAAAACCCGCGCACAGGACGGCCAGACATAGCCGTCCTGACAAGGGGAGGAAATACCCAATGCCGCGCATTTTCGGTCTCAACATCATCGCCGTGCTGGCTTCGGCCATCGCGCTCTATTTTGTCGGCTTTCTGTTTTACGGCCTGTTCTTCGTCGACCTGTGGGTCGGCCTGCACGACTTCACCGAAGCCCAGATGGTCGCCGCCAACGAAAACATGGCACTCGGCATGCTGCACGGCTTCCTGATTTCCCTGGTTACGGCCATTTTCATCGGCCTGGTGCTGAAGCGCTTCGGCAGCGATGGCATGATACCGGCCATCAAGGGCGCCGTCCTGCTCTGGGCCGGTTTCGCGCTGACGACGCTGGCCTACAGCTTCGTGTATGCGATGCAGCCCTTCATGCTGTTCGTGCTCGACGCCTCTCACCTTCTGGTCGGTTTCGTCGTTGTCGCCATTGTCCAGACGGCACTCGATGGTCTCGCCGTCAAATCCGAATACGCCTGATATCCGGCGCGCGGTGCCAACCAGACACCGCGCGCCAGACTGGCGACCACTAGAGGCTTGTCACGATCGCACCGGCCGCGACCGCGAGGCTCACGGTCAGTCCGACCGCCGGGACCAGTATCGGCACGCTGAAGCTCTCCGGGGCGGCCGGCTCGCGGCGCAGGCGCAAGGCCAGCAAGGCGGCATTGACCAGCGAGAACACCAGCAATGTCACGGTTGAGGCCGCCATCGCCAGCGGGCCCAGTGCGCCGGACATGGCAAATATCGCAATCGCGCCAGCGGCGGCGAGCGTCGCCCATACCGGCGTGCGGCGAACCGGGTGCACAGCGCCCAGGGCTGCCGGGGCCAGGCCGCGCTTCGCGAGTCCGTAAAGCACACGCGCGACCATCACGATCTGGACCAGCGCGCCATTGACCATTGCCAACAGGGCGACCGCAGCGATGCCATCGCCATTGAGACCGGTCGCGTGTTCGAACACGGCCGCGAGCGGCCCGCCCTCGGCCGCGAGCACTTCGGGCGGCAGGGCCCGCACCGAAACCCAGGCCACCGCCAGGTAAATCAGTGACGAGACTGACAGAGTGATCAGGATCGCCAGCGGCAGGGTGCGCCGCGGGCGTCTGACCTCCTCGGCCATATTGGCGATGTCCTCGAAGCCGATGAAGGCAAAGAAGGCCATTACGCTCGCCGCAAACAGGCCCGACCAGGGCACGGGCCCGAAATCCACTGGCGGCGGAGCCGCGATCGCGCCGGGCGCCGCAACGGCGATGATCAGAATCAGGCCGCCCGCTTCGACCAGGGTGATGATGCCAGCGATCACAATGGATTGCCGCACACCCCAGATCGCGATCAATGCCAGAATCGCCAGCGCGCCGATTATGGCGATCCAGCCGGGCAGCGGCACCAGCTCACCGAGATAGCCGGCAAATCCGTGCAACACTACCGCCGAGGAAATCGAGCCGGACAGGGCGACGCCATAGCCGGCCGCTGCCGTCAGCCAGCGTCGCTTGAAACCATGGGCGAGATAGGCTGCCTCGCCAGCGCTCTCCGGATAGCGCGAGCCGAGCTCGGCATAGGACAGGCCGGTAAAAGCCGCCAGCGTCCCCGCCAGGACGAAGGCCCAGGGCGCATAGAGCCCGGCCAGCCCGGCGATCTCACCGACCAGGGCGTAAATCCCCGCCCCGAGCGTGACGCCAATCCCATACAGGCAAAGGCCGGGAAGTCCGATAACGCGATTGAGCTGGGCCATCCCAAGCGCATATCACTGCATGCATTGCAGCGAAACCTTGTGAGATGTCGCGGCTGCGGCTATCAGAGCGCCAGACGATCGAAATCGGGCCGGCTTAGCTCAGCTGGTAGAGCACCTGATTTGTAATCAGGGGGTCGGGGGTTCGAGTCCCTCAGCCGGCACCATTTCGAACTCTGCGGGCGCGCGGCGGCGCCCGTGACCGCTCAGGGCCCTCCCCGCAGTCTTGCCTCTTCGTTATTGCCAGTAGCGCCCGGCCCGGCCGGATATTCGCTGCCCTGGTTCGCTCCCGCTGAGGAGCGGCGATGCCGCCGCATGCCGAAATCGAATCGGAACCGGATCCTGAAAATTCACCCTGCGTTTGCCGTAGCCCTGCTCGGTCTTTTCGTCCTGCAGGGGTGCGAAGCCGTCTCCGTTCGGCCCTCTGCCCCGACCGAAGCCGTCCATGAAATCTCCTGGTCCGATGGCGATAGCGGCCGGCTTGACGGAATGCGTTTCCGGCTCGCCGGTATCGATGCGCCGGAAACCGGGGCGGTGGGCTCGCGCAGCGGTGCCCGCTGTGAGCAGGAGCGCCAGCTCGGCCAGGCCGCCAAGACCTATATGATCGCCCTCACCCGCCGCAGCGCCATCACCATCTCCGGCGATGAAGGCACCGACCGCTATGGCCGCCGCGTGCTGCAGCTCTCGATCGATGGACAGGACCTCGCCCGCACCGGAATTGCCGCCGGTCATCTACGCCCCTGGCCACACCGCAACGGCCGCGCCCAGACGCAAAAACCGGACTGGTGCCGCTGAGATTGCCACTGGAAGCGATGCGCCAAAATCTCCACGCCGCGAGCGGCTGGAGGTTTGAGTGGCTTCTCCCTGTTCGGGGGTGTGCGGGACGCGGCGAATGCCGTTTAGCGCAATAGATAGTTGAGACATCCGAAACGCCCCGCCAAGTCGTCCTGGAAAAAGATGGGAGACTTGCTCGGACGCCTTGCGCCCCGCCCCGAAACCGGAGTGGATAGGGCAGTCGAGCCTTGTGCCGCCTTCCTCTCCGATGGCCAGGTCTCGATTTCATGGGCTCCGCACCTGGCGGGGCCAGGTCCTGACTTGCGTCAGGATGCGGTCGAATAATGGAGAGACGGCAGGGATTGGCGGCACGAGCGCCCCGCACTCATACGTCCCGGTACGGATCCGCCTGGCTATCGAACAGCCCCGCATAAAGCCCGCCCTGCGCGATCAGCAAGTCGTGGGATCCCATTTCGATCAGCTTGCCCTTGTCGAGGACGATGATCTGGTCGGCATGGCGCAGATTGGACAGGCGGTGGGAGATCAGGATCACCGATTTGCCATCGAGCGGGCGTTGCATGAATTCGGCTTCGGCAGCCGGGTCCATCGCGGCGGTGGGCTCGTCGAGGATCAGGATATCGGCTTCGTCATTGAGATAGGCGCGTGCCATGGCGAGGCGTTGCCACTGGCCTCCGGACAAGTCATGCCCGTCAACGAAATGGCGCGAGAGCCGCGTGTCCAGACCAGCCGGCAATTCGGCAATCAGCTCCTCGGCGAGACCCAGCCGGGCGGCACGGGCCAGATTGGCCTCATCGGCCTCGGCCAGGCCCAGCCCGGCAGCGATATTGTCGCGCGCGGTCAGCTTGTAATTCATGAAGGGCTGGAACATCACGCCCAGCCGCCGCGCCAACGCCGCGCGCTGCCAGTCCTGCAAGACCAGACCGTCGAGCGTCACCCGGCCGCTATCGGGCGCATAAAGACCGGTCGCGAGCTTGACCAGCGTCGTCTTGCCCGAGCCATTGGCGCCGACAATACCCAGCCGGCTGCCAGGAGGAAGATGAAAACTGATGGCGTCCAGCGCCGGACGTTTGCGACCGGGATAGGTATAGCTGACATTGTCGAAGCGCAGCCCGTCGGCCGGGTCGGGACCGGCAGTCGCACCGCTGCTGCGGTCCTCCTCTGGCAATTGCATCACCGCGAACAGATTGGCGACATAGAGCAAATCCTCGACGACGCCATTGAACGCCGCCATCAGCGAGGAGACATTCGCCTGCCCCTGTTTGAGCAGGCCGACCAGCATCACCATCTGGCCCAGCGAGATGGCGCCGCCAATCGTCACCCAGACAATCCAGACCTTGCCGCCGAGGAATACCGCCGAGCTGAGCACGCCCAGCGCCGAGGCAATCCAGGCCTGGCGCGCATGCAGGGCGCTGTCATCGGCATGAAGGGTGTGGAAGAGCTCGCCATAGCGGCGCAGCAATTCATCACCAAAGCCGAAATGCAAACGCTCCCGCGCGGCCGCCTCGGTAGTGACCAGGCTTTCCAGATAACTGCGCTCACGCATTTGCGGCGAACGGCCGGTGTAGAAACGATAGGCGGTGCCGGCGAAGTGGAGATTGCCGATAAAGAGCGGCAGGCCGCCAGCGACCACCAAAAGGAAGAGCCAGGGCGAAAACCCGGCCAGCAAGGCGGCGACCGAGGCCAGGGTCAGGCCTTGCTGGGCTGCGTCGAACAGGCGATTGACCAGATTATAGGGCCGGCTCGCCGCATATTGCCGCGCCAGCAGGAATTGCTGTTGCACCGCTGCATCCTCGACCTGGGCGAGCGACAGCGCCGCCGACTTGCGCAGGATGAGCGAGGTGACCGCGAAACCGAGCTCGGCGTGCAGCCGGGTCTTGTAGAAGGTCAGAAGGCGCCGCGCCGCGAGCAGGACAGCCAGGATTGCCGCTTCGGCCGCAACCCAGAGCAGGGCCAGATCCCGGTCGGCGGGGCTCGTACTCTCCATCGCGGTGACGACACCGTCCATCACAAGCTTCGACAGATAGAGTGCCAGGGCCGGCAGCAAAGCGACGAACACGGTGAGGCCGGCAATCAGCACGGTCAGGCCACGACTGGCCGACCAGGTCAGGCCAAGCGTGCGCCAGGCATGGCCGGCGGCTTCAGAGAATCCGGGAACCGGCGGCGTCACGGCATCCTCTGACTCACCGGTTCCGGACATGATTGTTCAGGCCACGCGAGCCGATTGCGGCTCGGCCTCGGCCGTCATCATCGCCGAGAGGACCGCGCCCTTGTGCGGGAAAGGGGCCGCCGGGACCGGCCGGTCCAGGAAATCAGCCAACTTGCTGAAACCTTCACCGGAACAGATATCGATGATCAGAAGATCCTCGGGCCGATCCTTGAAATATTCCATCACTGAACGGACGTGCTGGTCATACACGTGGGAAAAGCGCTCCGGATCGAAGTTGTAGCAACCATAGACGGCCGCGCGCAGGAATTGGCGCATCCGCAAATGTATCCCCTCATCGGGATCATCGAAATCCTTGAAGGCCGGACGATTATACCAATGGCGCGAACAGGAGGCGAGCCAGTCATCCTTGTCGCGAACGGTGAGGATGAATTTGCTGCCCGGATAGAGTTTGTCGAAATGCGGGTAGAAGGGAATGGTCGTGATATCGGTCAGCCCGTCGAGATCGCGCAGCAGGGTCAGGTCATATTGCGCATTGGACAGCTCGATATAGGTGTCCTCGTCGATCGGATAATGCGAGCAGTCGAAGCCAAGCATTTGCAGCGCACCGGTCAGGCTGCGCGTGCCGGTGCGGCTGAGGCCGAGACCGAAGACTTTCGGCTTCTGGGCGCTCTGGCCATAGGCGACACGGCCTCGGTTCTCGACCAGCCAGTCATCCAGCTCCTCGCGGGTGAAGGCGCCCTTTTCCTGAAGCCCCATGCGCGCGATCTCGGCGGTGGCATGCTGCGGCAGGGCCTCAATGAAATCATGGACCTCCTTCGGCGCCGCCGAGGCCGGAACGGCCTTGCGCGCGAATTCGACCGCATGGCGCGCCATGGTCAAGTCGCACATCATCCCGTCCTGCGACTGCCAGGCCCGCATGGCACGGGTCAGGCGTTGCGCCTGGATCTTGGTGCGGCTGCGCAATTGGCGCAGGGCGTATTTCATGAAGACGTGGTGATAGGACTGGAAATGGTCGTGCAGAATGTCGAAATTGCGGAATTGCTTGCTTGAGCCCATCGGCTTCATTGCCAGATTGCGCAGACGCGATTCCGGGCGAAGCACGTATTTGAGGTCATTCTCGGGGACTTTCGTCGCCGCCATAGCCCGCACCACATCGATCCGGGTAATGTGGACGCCGCAATGCAAGCGGCCGCGGAATCGGTCGCTGACATAGGCATCGACATAGGGTGCATCGCAGGCATCTATGAAGGCCCGCATATCCTCGAGGATCAGGCAGTCGGCATCGACATAGACTACATAATCACAGTCATGCTCGATCTGGAGCATCTGATTGACGCATTCGGTAAACGGCCGGACATCGTCAAGAATGAAGGTGTTTTCGGGCCGGATATGCTCCTGCGCCAGGGCCAGGGCGACATCGCGCGTGCGCTCGTCAATCTGCCGGAAAACAAGGTCAACTTTTGCCATAATCTGCTTATGCTCCAACACTGAACTGCGTGTTCAATGGCCCGGCAAGCTCTTCAAACAAGGCCAGGTGGGCCGGGTCGAATTCCTGCTTCCATCGCAAATCGATCTCAATCCCGCCGGAATGATTCTCGTAATAGGCACTGGTACGGTCCGTCAGGCTGACAAAGGCCTCGTCGGGATCGTCAAACCGCGTTTTCGCGGCGATGAACTGGGTGCCGCTATTGCCGCCGAGCACATGGTGCGATTGTTCGGCGAAGCGCAGCATGGCCGGCTCGAACTCGATCTGCATCATGTCGCACACACGGCGAACCTCGGATTCGGTCCGGGTCGACAGGTTTTCATAGCTGACCTGCAATTTGGGGCCCTCGAAGCGCTCGAACAGTGCCTGACTCAACACCATCTTTTCCATCCATTGCCGTATCTGCGCCTCGGCACCGCGCTCCGGATATTTCCGGATTCGCGAATTGACCACAGCACGTCCATCCCGGGTCAGGAAAAGTAGGAAGGCTTGCCCCCCGGCCTTGTTCATCTCGGCGGCACGCGCTTCGATCCAAGCTTCATCTTTTGTCGAATCGATGATGACTGTGCGATGAACGTGCGCGGAAATCTGTTCATAAAGCGGGCTCTCGCGATCCCAGCGAAAGCCAGCCCAGACCTCGCAGCCCTCGCCACAAATCTTGCAGACCCGCTTGCGCAGGGGCTTCTTCTCATCACCGAGATTGCGGACCTTGGCACCCTCGCCGACGTAGAACGCCTTGGAGTGACTGCCCAGGATCATGCCCAACAGCGTCGATCCGGAATGCCCTGCGCCGCACATCAGTACGGCTTTCAGCTCATCAACGCGATTCATGGCGCCTCCTTGATCGGCCAATCCAGCCGCGAACGGGCGGGATGCCCTTGATCGGCGATGTGGAACTCCAAATCCTGACACACTGCAAGGGAAATTGCATCGTCAGCCACCGGCCCCGGCGCACGACCAAGGGCGGCATGCTGCCACATGGCATTGCCTCGCGGTCGCACTATACCAGATACTCATGCCAGACGCGGAGAAGCCCCATGGCCCGAATTCTATTGCCCGCCCTCGCTTCGCTTGCCCTGATGGGATGTGGTGATAGCGCCGATCCGGCGACGCCCAGTGGGGCAGCCGCCGCAGCCCAGTCTGCCGACGCTCCGGCCCGGTCCGCCCCCCCCGCGCCGGCCGCCGTCCCAGCGGCGCAGCAGCTCGCTGCGGCCACACCCGGCGTCGACCTAGCCAATGGCCAGCGCCAGTTCCGTCGCTGCCAGTCCTGCCACACACTCAATGAGGGCGGCCGGCACACGGTCGGGCCCAATCTCCACGATGTGCTGGGCCAGCCGGCGGCAAATGCGGCCGGCTTCAGCTATTCACGCCCGCTACGGGAATCGGGCCTGACATGGGGTCGGGAAACACTGGACGCCTGGATCGAGAATCCGCGCGAACTGGTGCCGGGCAATCGAATGAGCTTTGTCGGACTTCGCAATGCCGATGATCGCCGCGACGTGATCGCCTTTATCGAAGCGAGAACCGCGCCCGACAATTCGCAACCCGCAGACTAGAAGCGGCGCCAGACCGAGAGGAAGAGCGCGTGTTCCTCGATTGTATTGCGCCCTGCCGGCGTCAATACAGCGCCGAGATGATACTCCATCTCACCGATTTCGCGCCCGATCGAGAGTTGAACCTTGTGCTGCTCGAACGGGCGCACATGCGGCTGCACGGCGTCCAGGCTCCAGACGGAAAACCCCTGGACCAGAACCTGCCAGGCGTCTGCGGGCTGCCAGCCCAGTGTCAGGTCGAGCCGTGCCTCATCGGCATACAAACCGTCGCGCCAGCGATAGGCCAGCTGGACATCCGCGAACAGGTTGCGCGTCAGATTGCCCCCCCACAGGCCCCGTGCCTCCCAGGCATTGCCGCCATCGCCCAGCGGTTGATCGGAAATATTCTCGCCCGCCCCCGGCAGGATTGCCATCGCCTGCAGCGACAAGACTTGTCCGCCATCCAGATATAGCACGCGCCGCAGGCCAAACTCGGTTGCGGCGAAGCCCTGAGCGCTGTCGAAGTCAGGACCATTGCGGCGCTCAACCGTCTGCCAGGCGGCGCGTGACACCAGGGTGAACCTGTCGGTCAGCCCGTATTCGAGATAGAGCGCCAGCTCGTCCTTGTAGAAATAGCCGTCATCACGCCGCTCGCCATTCGGACCGAAGCTCAGCTCGGCGCGGTCGAGCAAGGTCGTGGTAATCATCAAGCCCTCGCCGCGCTGTTGCGGCCACGCCCCGGCCTGAGCCGGCGCCGCGATCGCAAACAGCGCGAGCGGCAGCGTCAGGCGTCGAAGCCAGGGCTTTCGCGGCGGACGCGGTCGAGCAGCGCCGCCCAGGCAATTTCCTTGAAGAACTCGTTGCCCGAGATCTCCGATGACTGGCCAAACACCCGATCCTGCATCTTCTGATCCCATTCGATCAGTTCTCCGCCGGCCTGTGCCATCACCTGAATGCGGCACGCACGTTCAAGTAGGTAGATTCGAATATACGCGCTGAACGGGTGGTCGCCAACCGACAATGTGCCATGACTGGACAGAATCATGAGATTCTTGTCGCCCAGATCAGCAACAAGCCTCTGTTTCTCATCGGCTTCCAGCGCGATGCCTTCATAGCCATGATAGGCCACATCGTTGAAAATATTCATGGCGAGCTGGGAGATTGGCCGCAAACCGCCCTTCTGCGCCGCTACTGCAACGCCGGCGTCGGAGTGCAGATGCAGCGCGACATGAACATCTTCGCGTGCCGCATGAATGGCGGAGTGGATGGTGAAACCGGCCGGATTAATGCCATAGCGCGACGGCGGAAGCACATTGCCGTCCAGGTCAACCTTGACCAGATTGGAGGCGGTCACATCCTCATAGAGCAGGCCGAAAGGATTGAGCAGGAAATGCTCTTCCGGTCCGGGCACCCGCATCGAGATATGGGTGAAAAAGAGATCATCCCATCCATGCATGCGTACCAGGCGATACAATGCCGCCAGGTCGCAACGCGCTTTCCATTCTTCGGCCGAAACCTGATCCTGAACCGACAGGGCCGTTTGATCGTCCATGCTTACCTCCCGCAAGGTGTTTTGATTATATCGTTCCGATCATCCGCCGCCCGGCGGGCGCGGTCAAATATCCTTTGCCAGCCGCAAGCCGGAAAACTGCCAGCGCGCCTGCGGCGGGAAGAAATTCCGGTAGGTCGGCCGCACATGCCCGCGCGAGGTGGCGCAAGACCCGCCGCGCAGGACGTATTGGCCGCTCATGAATTTGCCATTGTATTCGCCGACCGCGCCGGCGGCCGGCCGGTAACGCGGATAGGGAGCATAGTCGGACCGCGTCCATTCCCACACCCCGCCAAACATCTGGCGCAGACCTGTGCCCGGCTCGCAATCCCCTGGATGCGCCGAATAACCCGGCATTGCAAAACGCCCGTCCGGACCGGCTGCACGCCTGGCAGCATGTTCCCATTCGCGCTCGCCGGGGAGACGCGCTCCGGCCCATTCGGCATAGGCGGATGCTTCATAATAGCTGAGATGCACGACCGGAGAATCCGGCCGGATTTCCCCCTCGCCATGCAGGGTAAACTCGCGCCACTCCCCGTCGCGTTCACGCCAGTAGAGCGGCGCCTGCCAGCCCTCGGCATTGAGACGAGCCCAGCCATCGGCCAGCCAGAGTGAGGGCGTGCGATAGCCGCCATCCCGGATGAAAGCGGCATATTCCCCATTGGTCACCGGCCGGTCAGCCAGGGCAAAAGGAGTCAGCACGGCCTCATGAGACGGTCCCTCATTGTCGAACTGAAACGGTAATCCCTCCGCACCGAAGGCAAACACGCCGCCATCGAAACCGACCCAGGACGGCGCGGCCCCGTCACCGGCCACGACATCCGGGCGGCGTTCGGGAAAGGCGATCGGGGCAAATGGGTGGTGCGACAGCACATGCTTGATATCGGTGAGGATTAGCTCCTGGTGCTGTTCCTCATGCGCCAGCCCAAGCCTGACTAGAGGCTCAAGGCGCTCAAGCGCCTCGCCCTCGAGTGCAGACAGCAGACGCCCCATCGCCTCGTCAACATGCTCGCGATAGCCCAACACCTCGGTCAGGCCGGGCCTCGAGAGAAAACCACGCCGCTCACGCGGGTGCCGCTCTCCGATCGCCTCATAGTAAGAATTGAATAAATAATTATAATCGCGCCTATATTCTTGATACCCGTCGAGCGACTCAAGCAGCAGGAATGTTTCCCAGAACCAGCTGGTATGTGCGAGGTGCCACTTGGTTGGGCTGACGTCGGGCATGGTCTGGATCACCATGTCCTCGCAGCCGAGATGGTCGACCATCGTCTGTGTGTTCGTCCTGACACGCGAGTACTCAGCCAAGAGTATTGGTTCGGACATATCCTTCACTGCCAGTCGCCTCCGGGCTCAGCCTCATTAACAAGTTTTCAAGGCAAGTCAGTCTTAATAGATCGCAAGAATAAGCAAACTCACGCCAGGTCCATGGTCAGTCAATCTGCACACGCTATAGCCCAACTCGCAAAAATGCGAGACCCCTCCAAGCGTCGCGAGCTTGCTTTGGGCGTCACGGAAATGTGCCTGGCCCAACCGCTATCGCCGACCGCAGACCCGATCGCGGGCGACCTGCTGGTCACCCTCTCCAGCACGATCGACGCGCCCACCAAAATTGCCATGGTGGAAAAACTGGCGTCGTCCGAATGGGCACCGCATTCCGCGATCCGGCACTTCGCCTTCGACGAAATCGACGTCGCCTGCATTGTCATTCGCAACAGCCAGCGGCTGACCCAGCAGGACATGATCAGTCTCGCCGAAACCGGATCGATCGATCACCGCCGGCATCTGGCCGGCCGGGCCAATCTTGGCCCCGCCGTCACCGATGTGCTGGCAAAACCGGGCGAAGCCATCATTCTGCGGGCTCTGGCCAATAACGCGACAGCGCAGATCAGTGAATCGGCCCTGGATATCTGCCTGTCCGTCGCCAAGGATCATATGAAGCTGCGCGAGGCCCTGGCCCGCCGGCATGATCTGACAGCCGACTATGCGACCCAGCTTTGCATCATGCTGCCGGAAAACTGGCGTGAGGATTTATACCGTCGCTTCGCCCTCGACAAGAATTACGTCGAGGGCCTGGCGGTGAAGGCCGCGCTGAGTGCCACCTCGGCCGGTGTCGACACGGAAGCCGCGCAGGCAGTGGACGCAGCCATGAAGTCTGGTGCGCTGACGGGTAATTACGCACTGACCGCCCTGCGGGCCGGCAAGGGCGCAGTGTTTGACCATGCGGTCGCCAGGCTCTGCAATCTCACACCGGCACAATGGCGCGTCGCGCTCGCCATGGGCGGCGTGCGTGCCGCAGCGATGGCTTGCCAGGCTTGCGGCCTCGACCGGACTGACTACCCGACCGTCCACCGGGCCCTGCAGCGGGACGGACGCATGCATCAACAGCTTGAGGGCGACGCAATGAGCGCCGCTGCCAATATCTTCCGGATGTACGGGCCGGAGAAAGCTGCCAACGCCTTGCGTCAACTCGGAAGCAGGTCTTGAATACGCGCCGGTCATAACGGACGCTCTCTTGCCCCCTACCCTCGCTTTTCTCGCCAGCCCCCGCCCCGATGCCAAGGCCGCCAAAGCCCGGCTTGAGCAACAATATGGTCATGTGGAACTGGACCAGGCCGAGATCATTGTCGCCCTGGGCGGTGACGGTCTCATGCTGGACGCGCTCCACGCCGCGATGCGGACGGGGGCCAGCGTCTATGGCATGAATTTCGGCTCGGTCGGCTTCCTGATGAATGAATTCAGGGAAGATGGCCTGCTCGCCCGCCTGGCGGATGCCGAGCACGCCCGCCTCCACCCGCTTCGCGCCACCGGCGAGGATGTCTATGGCCACCCCTTCAAGGCCCTGGCGATCAATGAGGTCTCATTGCTGCGTGGCACCCGCCAGACCGCCAAGATCCGCATCAATATTGACGGCCGCGCCCGGATGAGCGAGCTGCAGGCCGATGGTGTGATGGTCGCCACGCCAGCGGGCTCGACCGCATATAATCTCTCGGCCCACGGCCCCATCCTCCCGCTCGATTCCAAGGTACTGGCCCTGACGCCGATCAGCGCCTTTCGGCCACGTCGCTGGCGCGGCGCGCTCCTGCCGCACAGCGCGAAGGTCGGATTTGAGATTGCCGAACCGCGCCTGCGCCCGGTTCACGCCGTCGCCGATAATCAGGAATTCCGGGAAGTGGCCTGGGTGGAGGTCGTCGAGGCCGAGGACGTCACTCTCACCATCCTGTTTGATCGCGGCCGTGACCTGGCCGAGCGCATCCTCACCGAACAGTTTGAAAGTTAGCCACGCTTAGGGCGGCGTTAAGCACCAATCACTACAGTAGCGGCCAGTAACTCAATTCGCATCCGCACCGGCGAGACGATGAAAATGGCGCTCGAAGAAACCTTGTCCCAGACACGAATTCTGGTCGTGGACGACAATGCTGCACTGCGCGGCGTCCTTCGGGTCTCGCTGCAGGCCTTTGGCTGCGCGAAAGTCATCGAGACCGGATCGGTGTCCCAGGCGCTCGACCTCCTGAAATCGCAAGCGATTGATCTGGTCATCACCGATTGGAAAATGAAGCCGCGCGACGGGATCGATCTGGTCAGCTGCATCCGCTCCCCTGTTTCCAGCCCGGTTCCGGGCCTGCCGGTCATCATGCTGACCGCCTATGACGGTACAGACAAGATTCGCCAGGCCCGCCGGGCCGGCGTCAACGCCTTCCTCATCAAGCCTGTCACAGCCGCCGCACTCGCCAGTTGCCTGCGTGACGTCCTGACCGGCGATCAAGGGTTCGTGGAAACCGATTCCTATGTCGGCCCCGAACGCCGGGAAGCCGATCGGTCTGACCTGATCCGTCCGGCAGCCCAACTCACCGCTTCCCATTAAGAGGACTTCTCGCATGGCCAAAACCAATCCCGACGTCGAAATGATTGCCGCGCCGAACATGCTGCAGATCAAAATCGGTGGGCCGATTGGCGCCGCTGACCTGCATTTGATCGAGAAGGCGGACAATGCCCTCAATGAGATGCGGTCAGATTTTGCGCTCTGGCTTGAAGATGAGGTCGAGAAACTCGAAAAATCCGCGAGTATTGTTCGCAAGGAAGGGCTGAAAGGCCAGGAGGGCGAAGACCTCTTCATCCGCGCGCACGATCTGCGCGGCCTCGGCTCGACCTATGAATTCCCGATCATCACCCGCCTCGCCTCATCAATGGCCAAGATGATCGACATGCCCGAGAAGCGCGAAGTCGCGCCGGCTGGCCTCGTTCTGGCGCATGTAAATGCCATCCGCGCGGCGCTGGTACAGAATATCCGCGACACCACCGATCCGGTTGCCGCCGAGCTGGCAGGTCAGCTTGAAGAGATGGCCGAAGCCTTTGCAGCGCCCTGGAAGGACCAGCCTCAGCCGGCAGCTGCCAACGGCTGAGCGTCCTCGGCGAACCGCCGCAGAACATAATCCAGATCTTCTTCGGGAATGCCTTGGAACCGTGTGATGGCCCGCTCCGCCAGCACACGACGAAAGTGTTCGCGCCCCTCGCCGTCATGAGGCATTTCGGTCGAGTGATAGACATCCAGGCCTGCCCGGATCGCCGGATAGAGGCGTGGTGGCATGCCGGTGCGGTCATAGATGGCGCGCAGCCCAAGCGGTCCGGCATCATGAACCAGCAGCCAGGCCTTCGCATGCGGCAAGCCCGACAATTCCGCGAAGGCATGCTCGACAAAACTCACATGACCGCGGAACAGGGCGCGCAGGATCAATGACGGCGTCAGCCGGCTATTCATCCGCAATTGCTGCACAAAATGCCTCGGATCATGCGCGAGACCGGCCTGATCCACCAGATCGATGGTCGCACGCTCACGCGCGCCCTCGGCGATCTCGACGGCGAGCTGCGGCGGCAGGGCATGGTTCTTGACCAGACGGTCAAGCGCCTGGTCGCTTATGTGCGAGATCAGACGCTCGGTGATATCCAGCGGCAGATGGGAACGCGCCACGAAGGCATCCATCACCGGCTGACACTCGCAAAACTCGCTGAAGGCGCGCTGATAGGCCGCCTCGTTGAATTCCGCCCCGTCATTGGATGCGACAACACCGACGGCTTTCTCATCCCTGGAGTCGAGAATCTCGTGCACAATGATCGGCGACACATGATCGCGTGCGGCAACGGCACAGTATTTCGCCGAGCTCGCGCCATTCAGGATCTCGATCAAATCCTCATCGGTCAGCGCTGGAGAGGATAACAAGACGGGCGTGGCCACTGAATCGACATCAGACGCAAGTTTGACGGCAATGTCGTGCGGCAGGTTGGGCGATTGGCGCAAGGTGACCGCCATCGCCCGCCGGACCAGCTCTGCAGCATCGCGTGCGATTAATTCAAGAATATCGTGGGCCGCAGCGCGTTCCGCATCGGTCAGATTGGCCCCATCGATACGATGGCAGATCTTGCGCGCCGCCAGGGCGCGGTCTTCGTCCGTCTGCCCACGCACGAGGCGGCGGACATCGGTTTCAGTCAGGCGATTTCGCAGCGCGACGACGGTCATGGCTTTCCCGAATTCTTTCAGAACTTAATGAAGCTTAACGCCGACATGCTTAATGAAAGCTTGTCGCGGAAAGTATCCGTTTACGTTTCGCGGACACGGCCGGCAGCCGGAGCGTCCAGCGAGGCGAGAATTTCCATCAAAGCCGGTGACAGCTCACCATCCCCCACGCGCTGACTTCCCGGATTGACCGGTCCGCCATACAGCCCGCCCGGCGAACCGGAGCCCGTCCTCGGCACCACGACCGGGGCAGGCCCCGAGGCGGGAAGATTGACGACAGGCCGTTCACGCGTCAGCGAAGCAAGCACTTCGCTCGCCGATCGTGCGCGGCCGCCCTCATAGAAGATCGGCCGGTTGGCCTGCGCGGCTTGCGGAAACAATTCGTCGGCCCGCATGCCCGGCGAGCGCTCGGCGGCGGCGATCAGGCCGGCCGCGCCGTTGGCACCGAGGAAATGTGCGGCATAGAGCTCGCCACCGGACGCCGGCCGTCCCAGTCGTGACTCAATGACCTGGGCATTCTCCGAGGCCAGCTCACCAGCCATGCGGGCGGCGGTTTCCGGGTCGAAGCGCAGATCCAGGATACGGGACCGCTCGGTGGGGTCGGAAACGGCGAACCGGCCATTTTCGCCCTGGGTAATCGCCTGTGCCGCATCGCCATGCCCATGCTCGCCACCATGGCGCTGCATCACACCCAGCCAGGTTTGCTCGATAAACTGATACATGCCCGCCGCGCTTGAGGTCGAAGCCTGCGCGCCGGCGTCGAAATTGCTTTCCCGCGCCGCCGTCCGCAGCAGGAAGTTGAAATCCGTGCCGGTTTCCCGCGCAGCCTGACGGATCAGGCGCGTGGTGGATTCCTGCTGGCTTACTTCAATCGGGCTGACCACGTCAGACCTCCGCAATTTTGCTGAATCGATTCGCAGCCAAGCATCGGGCCCTTACGCCTAACCGCACGTTAACGATGATTATGCTTGCCCGCGGCACCGATGTGGTAATCTGCGCGTGAGGGACCACACTGAACGGGAGTTCAAGATGAACCGGATCCATTTATCCATCATGGCCGCACTGGCCGGCTTGCTGGCGCTGAGCGCCCCGGCGGCAGCCGAACGTATCCGGCTGGTCAATATCAATGGCTATAGCGTGATCGATAATGAGCACCTGGTGCTCAATGGCGGCGCCAGCCATCATTATCTGGTCACGCTGCGCCATCGGTGCCCGGGCTTGCGCTTCGGCGTCGAGGTCGGCCTCAGCTTCCCCTCGACAACGACGCTGTACACGCCCTTCCTCGAATATGTTTACACACGCGACGATGTCCGCTGCTTCATCGACACGATCGAGCCGGTCGACAGCCTGGATGCAGCGCGCGCATTGATCGAGGAACGCGCCGCTGCAGAATCCGCCGCGGAGGCGCAGGGCCCGGCCGCACCGGACGCATAACGGCGGCGAGCCCGATCCACGCAAGCGATTCCGGCCTGCGGCTCACCGCGGCAGGCCGGAAAATGCGCGGCATTTGCCGACACTGCTCAATCAGCTGTAAACCACTGCTCAGATTAAGGGTTTGCTAACCTACCTTGTTAGGACCGCCTTACGTTCAGAGGCGCATTATCGATCCAAGACGCAAATACATTTGGACGGGATCGACATGAAAAACTTCCTCTTACGGACCACCGCCACTCTGATGTTGACGGCCTCCGCTGGATCACTCCTCGCTCCCGCCGCAATGGCGGGCAGCGACAGGGGCGTCACGTCGGATTCGGCGGAAACGCAATTTGTCCTGCCATTCCATGGGGACATCAATCCCTTCCATGGCGACATCAATCCATTCCACGGCGATATCAACCCCTTCTATGGCGACATCTCGCCATTCTGGGGCGATATCAGTCCGTTCTGGGGTGACATCAATCCCTTCCACGGCGATATCAGCGCCTTCTGGGGCGATATCGATCCTTTCCACGGCGACATCAACCCCTTCTACGGCGATATCGATGCCTTCTGGGGCGATGTCGGCCCCCTGTGGGGTGATATCGATGCCTTCTGGGGCGATATCGATCCGTTCACGGGCGACGCGACCGCACTGGCTGCCCAGCTGGAAGGTCTGTTCGACCAGGCTGAGGCCGTCTTCGGCGAGGCCGTCGAGGCGCAGACCGGACAGTCCTTCCGCAACCAGTTCCTGCAGGACCTGCTGGCCCGTTATGGCATCGACCCGAACGATCCGGATTCCCTGGACCAGGTTACTGCGCAACAACGCTCGGCCTTCTTCCTGGCCTTCTATGACGGGCTGATGAACTTCTCCGGCACGGATCGTTTCGATCACTGGATGCCGGCCATCAACTGGTCCCCGGCGCTGTCACAGGCTGCCGGCGGCGGCGATGGTGTGCTGGTCGGCTTGCTGGACTTCAGCTTCCAGTCCGATGAGGGCATGAATGTTCGCTCGGAATACGGCGAACGCGACTATCTGAACTTCAATCATGGCGCGGCCGTCGCCAGTCTGATCGGCGCGCCCCATGATGGGAGCGGCGTGATGGGCGTTGCCCCGGACGTGATCTTCAACACCTATAATCCTTTCGACGAAACGCTGAGCACCAATTGGGATGATGTTCGCAGCGGCTTGCTGCAACTGGCCCGTCCGGGGCCCGACATCATCAACATGTCGCTCGGCATGCCTGGCTGGACGCTGCATCAGCAGTGGGCCACCATTTTCAGCGACAAGCACATCGCCCGTGCGACCGATGACATCCTGCTGGTCGTGGCCGCCGGCAATGACGGCGTCACACAGACGACCGATCTCGACTGGACAGGCGTGTCCACCCTGGACAATCTGCTGATCGTCGGCTCGGTCAATCCGAATGGCGACATCTCTTCCTTCTCCAATCGCCCGGGCACGGCGTGCTTGACAGTGCGTGGACGTTGCCGGGACGGCTACCGGCTGATGGACCGTTTCCTGGTCGCGCCCGGCGAATTGCTGCTGGTCTCCGACGGTGAAGGCGGTGTCACGCGCCTCTCGGGCACATCCTTCGCGGCCCCACTGGTCACCGGCGCCGCGGCGCTGGTCCTGGGTCGCTGGAACTGGCTCGAGGCTGGCGATGTCGCCGATGTGCTGCTGTTCTCGGCCGAAGATCTCGGCGCCCCCGGTGTCGACGAAGTCTATGGCTGGGGCCTGCTCGATATCGATGCCGCCATGTCCCCGCTCGACATGACAAACCTGGTGCATCTGGAACGTTCGCGGTCCAGACGAGGCGGTTACACAGAACAGTCGATCGATGTCATTTCGCTGGCCAGCGGACGGCTCTCCTTCCGCCGGGCACGCGACAACTCGATCACCGTATTCGAGCCGATCGGCGACACCTATCGCGATTTCGAAATCTCGGTTGCCGATCTGATGTTCGACGATTCCGGCCGCGACCGGAACATGCGGGCCAATGCGGAAACCTATCTGCGTGAACGCACCTGGTGGCTCGTCAATGGCCGTCAGTTCAACGATACCGGCGAAACCGCCTACCAGCTCTCCTCCGACGGCCGGTTCGCGATCAGCAGCACCGCTGCCGCCGCCGACCCGCGGGCACCGCTCTCGACGAGCGGCTTGCCATTCCAGGCCGGCATCAGTTTCCGGGATACCGAAACCGGCCGCGAACTGCGTCTCGGCTCAGGCGAAGGGGCAATGGCCCTGAACCAGCAGGACGGCTTCGGACTGTTCTCCGATCACCGCCCGGAAACCGGTGGCGTCAATCCCGTCCTCGGCTTTGCCTCAGGCGGTGCCTACGCCATGTCGACCCTGCCGCTTGGCGACCGGACACGCATGGATTTCGGCGTCACCACCTCGCAAGATGAGCACTTGTTCGTCAATCCGATCACCGGCGAACAGCAGACCTCGACCGAGGGGCTGGCCGCCTATGAAGCGACCGCTTTCCTGACCAGTGTCAGCCATCAGATCAACGACAATTTGACCGCCCATGTCACCTATACCGGCCTGTTTGAAGCCTCGGGCCTGCTCGGTGCCCAGGGCAGCAGCGGCCTGAGCCTGGAAGGTGGAGCGACCACGGACTCCCTGACGATCGGGGCCGAGGCCCGCCTGCCGCTGGCGGTGACCCTGAGCAGTTCCGCAACCCTGGCCCGGACGCGGTCCGCCAGCTTCGGCGACTCCCTGTTGTCGCTGCCGGACGGCACCGTTTCAAGCGCCTTCCAGCTGACGGCACGCCGTGACGGGCTGTTCACCTCGGTGGATGCGGTACGTTTCAGCATCATCCAGCCGCTGCACGTGGAATCCGGTGCCCTCGAATACAATTCGACCAAGGTCATTGACCGGACCACGGGCGAACTGGGTACCGATCTGCAGCGTTGGGAATTGGGTGGACAGCGGCCATTATTCGCCGAGCTCATCTACGCAACGCCAGTCTTCGACGGCCGCGCCGATCTGAGCCTCTTCACCCGCGCCGAACTCGCTGGCGAGACCTCCGCCGAAGATGTCGCCGGCATGGCGACAGGCGCGCGCTTCCGCCTCGAATTCTAGCAGCGCAATCGAGCGCAGCCCTGCACAACCGGACCGCCGTCCCAGATCTCTGGGGCGGCGGTTCGCGTGTGCCCCTCCCGCGCCGCGTGGCAGGCCCGGCCAGCCCCACCCAAGAATCGCTCGCCAACCCACGCAAATCATTGAGAAAGTCCGATGTTCGCGCGAATTTAACCATTGTCGTCCAACCTGGTAGCTCAAACAGACCACACGAGCCCAGTCAGGATCCGGGATGCGCCGCCTCAATGAAATTCGCCGTCCCACACTCGCCCGCGCCGCCCTCGCGCCGCCGGCCGGAGCGACGGCATGAAGATGTGGCATTTCCCCGCGACCGCGCTGAGCGCGCTCCTGCTCCTGGCCAGTCCGGCGCAGGCGGTGCAATTGCAGCTGCCCGCAGCCGAAATGCTGGAGCCAGACGTCAGGACGGTCGAGTCGGAGCTCGCTGCGGCGCGCGCCAACATGATGGCCGACCCGAATGCCGCCCTGGCCCACATCACCGCCGCCGAAGCGCTGCTGGCTGACGGTTCCGGGCGAACCGGGATCGACACTGAGTTCGCAACCGTCTGGTGGCTCAAATCCGAAGCCCTGACGCGACTCGGCCGACCGGTCGAGGCCCGTCCTGTCGCCCAGCAGGCCCTGGACATTCTCGGCGCAGAGCCGGAGCCGACCAAGCTGTTCGCCGATATCCTGGTCTCCCTCGGCCGCATCGACAAGGTGACCAGCGAATACGGAGCGGCCTTCGACAATTTTCAGCGCGCCTACGAAGTCTTTCGCGCGATCGGCGATACGCGCAGCGAGTCGATCGTGCTGCAGTCGATCGGCTCGATCTATAATGATGCGCACCAGTACCGCCGCGCCGAAAGCTATTATGTCGATGCGATGAGGCGCCATCCGGGCGATCCCTCGCTCGACCTGGCAGCCAATAATAATCTGGGCAATGCCTATCGCGAACTGGGCCAGTACCAGGAAGCCCTGGAGCATTTCCAGCGGGCCCGCGAGCTCGCCGCGGAGATGGGCAGCACGGCCCTGCAGGCCCGCATCCTCAACAATATGGCCTCGCTGCAAGTCGCGTTCGGCGAACTGGACGCAGCCGCCAACACCGTCGACGAGGCCTTTTCCATCAGCGGCGATTCCGCCCGCGATGAATGGACGCGTTTTCTCTGGGGGACGCACGCACGGATTTCCTATGAGCGCGGCGATCTGCAAGACGCGCGCAGGGAAATCGCCCGCACGTTCGACGGCGTTTCGCTCGCCGAAACGACCCAGAGCTACACCGAATTCCATGCCACCGCCGCGGACATCTATCAGGCGCTGACGCTGTGGAGTGAGGCGATACCGCATTTGCGCGCCTTCAAGCGCCTTGACGACGATGCGCGCGAAGTCGCGGCCTCAGCCAATACCAGCCTGCTGGCCGCCCAGTTCGACTTCGCCGAACAGAATATGCGGATCGAACAGCTTCGCCTCGTCGGGTCGGAACAGGACCTGCAATTGGCCAATGCGCATGCCCGCCAGCGCCTGATCGCCGTCAGCGCCTTGCTGGTGCTCGCAGTCGTCGTCCTGCTGCTCATCTATGTCCGCCAGCGCGCCTCGCGCGATCGTCAGCTTGTGCTTGAAAAAGCGCTTTACGAGGACATCGAGACCGGCCTGCCCTCCCGGACAGCCGTCGAGCGTTCGATTGTCCACCTGGCCAGGACGGCCGGACATCCGGTCACTCTGGTCGCGCTTGGCATCGAGCGTTTCAAACATCTCAAGAACGCCCTCGGCTTTGCCCGCATCTCCATGCTCAAAGCGGCGATGGCGGAGCGGATTCGCGCCAATCTCGGCTGTGAGATTGTCGCTACGCTGAGCCCGGACACACTCGGCGTCATCATCGCCGTCGCCGATGCCAATGCGGTCCTGCCGGCGGCCGAACGGATCCGCATGTGCTTCAACAGCCCGGTGACGCTGGACGGTGTCGATATCGACGTCGCCGTCACCGCAGGCCTGTACGCCGGCACCGGCGGCGAGGATTGCGTCAAAAATGCCATCATCGCCGTCGACCAGGCGCGCGAAACCTCCAGCTGGGCCGCGGTCTTCGACGCCGTGCGCTTCGGCGATCCCGACCAGAATCTGACGCTGATGAGCCGCATGATCACCGCAACGCGCAATGGCGATATGGCGATGCAGTATCAGCCCAAGCTTCATCTGGCGTCGGGTAGCTACCGTGCCGCCGAAGCCCTGTGCCGCTGGACCGATCCCGAGGAGGGCGTCGTCTTCCCCGACAGTTTCATCCCGCTGGCCGAAGAGACCGGGCATATCCGTGAATTCACGCTGTGGTCGATCGAACAGGTTGTCCGCGACCAGGAGACTCTCCGCACCGCCGGTCACGATATCAGCCTCGCGGTCAATATTTCCGGTTCGCTGATCTCTGACCCTGATTTTGCCGAATTGGCCCTGCGTACAGCCACCCGCGGCCCCGGGCGCATTTCCTTCGAAGTGACCGAAACGGCCGCGATGCAGAACCCGGAACGAGCGCTGGAAAATCTCGAGAAATGGGCCGCGGCCGGCATCAAGCTGGCGATCGATGATTACGGTTCCGGCCTGTCCTCACTGGCCTATCTCAAGACCCTGCCCAGCCATGAGCTGAAACTCGACCGCGCCTTCGTGACCCATATGGCCTCGTCGCAACGGGACCGGATGCTGGTCAAATCGACATCGGACCTGGCGCACGGCCTGGGCCTGGAGATGACGGCCGAGGGCGTCGAAACCCTCGAATCCCTGGCACTGCTGAAACTGATGGGATGCGACTGGGCCCAGGGCTATGCGCTCGCGAAGGCGATGCCCCTGCCCGCCCTGATCGAATTCCTCGAGGCCAATGCCCAGGTCATCGTGTCCGCCGACCTCACACCGGACGCCAAGGGCCAGGCGCGATAGGCACCGGCCGGTGGCAGGCTTGCCGCTGGATGGTTGGAAATGGTACCGCCTCCCCGAATTGAACGGGGGACCTCTAGATCCACATTCTAGCGCTCTAACCAACTGAGCTAAGGCGGCACCGGGCACGCACCTGTTGGACAGGGCGTGAGGCGCGGGAAACTAGCGCCACCCTCGTGCGGTGGCAACCATGCAATCAGGCGATTTGCAGGCCGGCATCATCCAGCCTCAGACATAGCCGCGCGCGGCCATATGCGCCCGCATCGCCTCGATCCGGTGTTCGTCGGACGGGTGAGTCGATGCGAACTCCAGCTGGCCACCCTGGTGGGTGGTGGACATCGCGATCCAGAAATCGATCGCCTGGCGCGGATCATAGCCGGCAGCGACCATGTAGTCGATCCCGAGCCGATCGGCTTCGAACTCGTGCTGGCGCGAATAGGGCAGGATGATTCCCAGGCTCACCCCCATGCCCAGCGCAGCGCCAAGCTGGTCGCTATAGGCAATATCGGCACTCGTGTTGAGCGCCGTGCTGACCAGGCTCATGCCAATCTGCGCGGCCATTTGCTGACTGGCGCGTTCGGCGGAATGCCGCCCTGCGATGTGACCAATCTCGTGGCCCATCACGGTCGCGACATGGTCGTCGGTTTCCATCAGGTCGAGAATGCCCTTATAAAACCCGACCTTGCCATTGGGTAGCACCCAGGCATTGACCGTGTCGCTGTCAAAGACAACGAACTCCCAGTCCAGATGGGTCTGGCCGGAGGCATGCACGATCCGCTGCCCGACCCGGTCGAGCCGGCGCGTATAGGCCGGATCGCGCGAAACACGCTCGCGATTCAGGCTCTCCTGCCACGCCTGAGCCGATAATTGCGTCAGCTGCGCGTCGGATATCAGCATGAGCTGGCTGCGCCCGAGGGCGGCATTTTCGGCGCAAGCGGAGATGAAGGGAAGCATTGTCCCGGCGGCCAGGCCGATCAGAATTTCGCGGCGCCGGAACAGTTCCGTCGATTTTCCATTGTCCATCCTCAACTCCCCCTTCGATTTTGCGTCAATTAACCGTAAGACTATCGCAGCGCTGCGACCCCGTCTCGTCCGAAAATCGGCTGACCGGTGACCGCGCGGCATCTGCGAGCAACCCGCCTGGAGTTCCTACTCATGACACGCCTGCTGCAAGTCATCTTCGTTCTGATCGTGCTCGTCATCGGCGCGGCGATCATTATCCCCTTCGTAATCCCCTCCTCCTTCTATCGCGACCGCGTACAGATCGCCGCCAGCGAGGCCCTGCATCGCGATGTCGCTCTGGATGGCGAGCTGGAGCTGCGCCTGCTGCCGCGCATCGAGATCCGGGCCAGCACTGTCTCGATCGCCAATGCCGAGGGGTTCGGCGATGCCGCATTCGCGGAAATGGGCGAAATGCGGGTAGCCGTGAAGCTGCAACCGCTCCTGTCGCGCCAGATCGAGATCGCCGAATTCGTCCTGATCGATCCGATTATCCGGCTGCAGCAGCGCGGCGGGCGCAATAACTGGACAATGGCGGAAGCAGGTCAGACCCCGCCGCCCGCTTCCGGCGACGGGTTTCGCCGTCCCGGCGCCCTGCCCCTGGACGCCAGTTTCGGTGATATCCGGATCGAGAACGGTACGATCACCTATTCCGACGCCAGCCAGAGCCATGACATTACCGGCCTCGACCTCGCGATCGGCCTGCCCTCCCTGGACGGTCCGATGCAGTTGGACGGTTCGCTGAGCGCCAATGGCGAACGGATGAACTTCACGGCGCGCATCGCCTCGCTGCGCGGTTTCTTCGAAGGCCGGGAGACCGGCTTCCTGCTCGATCTGGGCGGCAATCTGGTGACCGCGCATTTCGACGGCAATTTCCGCGAATCCGCCGATCTCGCCCTCGACGGGGCCTTCAATACGACCATCCCCTCGATCCGCAATCTGGCTCGATTTGCCAGCTTCGACATGCCGCCAGGCGACGGCCTGCGCCGTTTCAGCACTGCGGGACGCCTCGCCGGCGACCCGACCCATATCACGCTGACCGCCAATGCGATCCAGCTCGACGACATCGCCGGATCCGGCAGCCTCAACATCAATCTGGAATCGGCGAAACCCCGGCTCAACGGCACGCTCACCCTGGGCCGGCTGGACATCACCCCCTATCTGCCCGAGCCCGCCCCGCAGACCAGCGCCGGCCCCGCCGCAATTGCCCCCTGGAGCGAGGAAACCATCGATCTGGCGGGCCTTGGCCTGGTGGATGCCGATTTGCGGCTCGGCGTCGGCACGCTGAAATTCAACGAAATCGAAGTCAGCGATACCGAATTGCGTGTGCGCATCGCCAATAGCCGACTGGAAGCCAATCTGACACAGATCGCGCTCTATGAAGGCCAGGGCACAGCCGACATCGTCGTCAATGGCCGGTCGCGCCCGGCATCCTACTCGCTGCGCGCCGACCTGACCGGGCTCGACGCCCAGCCCTTCCTGACTGCCGCGGCCGGCTTCGAGCGCCTGCGCGGCACAGGGTCCATGGCGCTGGCCTTCACCAGCTCCGGCGAGAGCCAGGCGGGCATTATGCGAAGCCTGGCGGGCAATGGTCAATTCAGCTTCGCCGACGGTGCCATCACCGGCATCAACGTGGCCCAGACCATCCGCAATGTCTCCAGCTTCGTGTCCGGCAATGGCAATGCATCTGCCAGCGACCCGGCCACTCCGGCCGCGACCGGTGACAATGCCGAGACTGATTTCAGTGCCCTCACCGGCACATTCGATGCGAGCGCGGGGCGGATCACCAATAGCGACCTGCTCCTGCTCAGCCCGCTCCTGCGCATTACCGGCTCGGGCTGGGTCAATCTGCCAGACCAGACTGTGGACTACCGGCTACAGCCTCGGGCCGTCGCCTCGATCCAGGGCCAGGGCGGCGATCGTGACTTGCAGGGCATTACTGTGCCTGTCCGCATTCGCGGCAGCTTCAATGATGTCACGATTGGCGTCGACACCGAGGCCGTCGGTCAGGCCTTGCTCACCGGCGCCGTCAGAAACGCGCTCGGCGGCTCGAGCGGCGCAGCCACGACACCGGAGGAAGCCGTGCGCAATACCTTGCTCGATGCGCTCGGACTGGGCGGCGACAGCACTCCCGAACAGCCGGCAGACGAGAGCGAGCCGGCACAGCCGCAAGCCGAAGACCCCGCGCAGCAACTCCTGCGCGGCCTGCTCAACCGGGCCCGCAATACCCCGCCACCAGACCCGGCACCGACGGACGAACCAGCCGATGATGACGGAAATGGCTAGCTTGCAACCCCGGCACGAGCGGAACAGGCAGGCGCGAAAGCCTGAATACCGACTGAACATGGCTGCGCGCTTGAGTTCAGTTTCCCTGCGCCATGATTATCGCGTTACACTCACAATCCTGTACTGAGGGAGAGCAAAAATGACGATACGCTACAGACTGGCAGCCATGGCCGCCCTGGCGTTTGCTGGCGCCGCGGGCACCGCCAGCGCCCAGGAAATCATTCTCTATGACCAACCGAATTTCCAGGGCCAGAGCCTGACCATCAACCGGGCGACGAGCGATCTGTCCTCAATGCGCTTCAACGACCGCACCAGTTCATTCCGGATTGTGTCGGGTCAGTGGGAGTTGTGTGTTGATTCCAATTACTCGGGCGGCTGCTTCACCTATGCCGGCAATGAGGCCAACCTCGGTCGCTACGACAATCTCTATACCGGCGTCCGCCCGGTCGCGCCGGCACCCAATTCCGGCCAGGGCCGCCCGGGTGGCGGCAATTCGCTGACGCTCTATGCCGGCCCGAACTACACCGGACGGGCTGTCATTCTCACCGAATCCCAGGCCGATCTGAGCCGCCTGGGTTTCAATGATGCCACCCAGTCTATCCGCTATAGCGGCCGCGGCAGCTGGCGCATTTGCGATGACGCCAATTTTGGCGCGCCCTGCATGCAGGTAGATGGCGATCTCCCCGCAATCCGTGGCGGGCTGGCCGGCCGGATCAGTTCGGCGGAGCCTGACTATAACGGCAATACCGGTGGCCCGCGTCCGGGCGGTGATTATGGTCCGCAGCCGAGGAACGGCGTGTGGTTGTTCGATGGCACACGCTTCACCGGGCAACGCGTCGATATCCAGCAGGACAACCCCGATCTCGACCGGATCGGATTCAATGATCGCGCTGACAGCCTGGCGGTCGCCCGCGGTGAGACATGGCAGGCCTGCGAGCATTCGGACTATCGTGGCCGATGCGAATATTTCGAGGGTGACAGCGTCGAGGATCTGACGCGCTTCTATCTGCGCAATACGATTTCCTCTCTGCGCCGCGTCGATGGCTCCTATGGCCAGCCCGGCAATGGCTATCCTGGCCCCGGCGGCGGCTCCGGCTACCCCGGTCCCGGCGGTGATCGCGGCATGAATGTGCGCGGCGGTGTGCGCGGTGTGGACGCGACCTTCTTTGCCCGTCCTGAAGTCAACGGCATGGGCATCGACCGCTGCCTCGGCGAAGGCGGCCGCTTTTGCGATGAAGAAGTGGCTCGCCGGGTTTGCCGGTCAGCCGGTTATAGCCGCGCCGTGCATTTCTCGGTCGACCGTTATAGCCGTGCGCGAACCTGGTATATTGGTGCAAACCAGGAATGCCGGGACGGACGTTGCGAGCCGATGGTCGATCTGCTCTGCAGCAATTAATCCGCGCCAGCCGCAAGCCTGACGATGAAGCGCCGTCCCCGCACCGGGGGCGGCGTTTTCGTGCTGCGCAGCGCTGTGTCCATTCGCCCGTTTCGCGGCGCGCCAAACCAGCCTATATTGGTTACAAATGAAACCAGATCGCGCCCAGGATATCCGCCATGCCCGTCAACGACCCCGTCATCGCCGAACAGACCCCGGCTGCGGACTTCACGATTGAGCAGAAATGGGATCGCTATTCGGCCGAGGAACACGCTATCTGGACGACGCTGTACGAGCGTCAGATGAAAATTCTCGGCAATCGGGCCGTACCGGAATTCTTCAAGGGTCTGGAATTGCTCAATCTCAATGAGGGCGGCATTCCCGACTTCCGGCGCGTCAATGAGAAGCTGGAAGCCCTGACCGGCTGGACCGTGGTGACCGTGCCCGGTCTCATCCCGGAGAAGGAATTCTTCGAACACCTGGCCAATCGCCGCTTCGTCTCAGGCCGTTTCATTCGCGATGGCGAAAAACTCGACTACCTACCCGAGCCCGACATCTTCCACGATGTCTTCGGCCACGTCCCGCTGCTGAGCCTGCCGGTTTTCGCCGACTATATGGCCGCCTATGGCCGCGGCGGCCTTCGTTCGATCGGATTCGATGCCATCGAGCAGATTACCCGGCTCTACTGGTATACGGTCGAGTTCGGCCTCATCAACACGCCCGAGGGTCGGCGGATCTATGGTGCCGGGATCGTCTCCTCGCGTGCGGAATCAATCTTCAGCCTCGAAGCGCGCTCGCCCAACCGCATCCATTTCGACATCGAACGGATCATGCGGACCGATTATCGCTATGATGATTTTCAGCAGAGCTATTTCGTGATCGACAGTTTCGAGGAATTGATGGAAGCGACCTATCAGGACTTCGAATCGATCTATCAGCGCCTGCGCGGCCAGCCCGACCTCAAGCCCTCCCAGATCATCGAGGGCGACCGGGTCTATAGCGAGGGCAGCCAGGAATATGCCCGCGCCGGTGGCCTGTTGAAGCAGGCGGCAGCGCTCTAGAAATCCATCGACCTGTCAGTTCGACCCGATGCTGCAGCGTGCTAGCGGCAGATCAGACGGCGGCGGCCGTCGGCCAGCACTTCAATGCCCAGCGATGGCGTATTCGCAAGCGCCGTTTCGAGCTTCTCGCCCGAGATGGGTTTGACGATATAGAAGCTGGCGCCGGCCTGGCGGCACCGCGCCTCCTTGTCCGGATTCAGCGCGCCGGAAAAAGCACCGATCGCGCCGCCATGCAGGACTTCGCTTGCCATTTTTATGAATTCGATCGGATCATCACCGGCCAAGCCCATATCGGTCAGGACCAGAACAGGTCCGCCGGCCCGCCGGAACAGATGCGCAAGGGCCGCCTCGGGCTGGGTAAAGCTCAAAAAGTCGAGCTCAAACCCGGCATCCTCAAGATCAGTCCTGAACAGGAAGTGTTCGTCCGGATCGTCATCGATCAGAATGATTGGAACGCCTTGGCTCACGCCTTCTCCCCATGACAACCGCGAAAGGTTCGGCGCGATACCATCCTGATTCGGGTCAAATACAGCCCGCCTTTATTGATTCAACAGCCCTTATCCGCGCTGGAACGGATAGAAATCCGAACCAAGGCCGAGCAATACGCTGAGGGCATCAAGTGCCTGCCGGCTCTCGACCAGCAATTGCGGATCAGCCAGGTCGCCCGGCGACAAGCTCTCGCGATAATGCGTCATGCCCCAATCATTGAGCGCTGCGAACAGGTCGGGCGTCATGATCACATTCGCCGAAAGCGCTTGGCGCTCGACTTCGGTCAGCACAACACGGAGCCGCAGACAGGCTGGGCCACCACCATTGCGCATGGATTGGCGCACCGAGGCGAAACGCACCGCGCCGATCGGGCCATTGCCGGTGACCAGGCGCTCGCAATAGGCCCGTGTGGCAGGGTTCTCGCGGGTTTCCTCAGGCGCCAGCAGCACCAGACGATCCTCGCCGGGGATTTGCAGCAATTGGGAATTGAACAGATAGGAGGTGATGGCATCGTCCAGCGTCACTTCGCTTGCCGGCACTTCAACAAAATCCGGTTCAAACAGGCCATCAGCCGCCCGCCGGATGGCCGCAACCGCCCCGTCGCGATCCTCAAAGGCCTGTTCATGGTAGAAGAGACAGGTACGGGTCCCGACGCAGACCACATCATTGTGAAAAGCCCCCGCCTCGATCGCGGTGCGTGACTGTTGCAGGAGCACGGTGCGCGCCGGGTCGAGGCCATGCCTGCGGGCTATGGCCTCGCAGCTCTGACGCGTCTGCCGCGCCGGGAAACGCCCGTCATAGCTTGAGGCCGCATCGCGCCCCCAGACCAGAATTTCAACGCCAGTGGCGCCATGCGCCTCGCACAGGCGGACGTGATTGGCAGCGCCCTCATCGGCAAAATCCGGCTGATAGGGCAAGGAGTCGTGGACACTGAAGCGGGTCTCGTCGGCGAAGATCCGCTCCAGCGCCCGGCGCGTCTGTGGCGCCTCGATCGCGCGATGTCCGGTCGTCAGCAGGTTGGCAGGCGTGAAATGCACCCGCCCGTCAGCGCTGTCAGCGGAGGGCGAGACCATGGCAGCATTGGCGGCCCACATCGCCGAAGCCGAACTGGCGCGGCGCAGAAGATGCGGCGCTTCACGTCCGACCTGTTCGATGATCCCGGCATCACTGCCGCTGAAGCCGAGGGTTCTCAGCAGCGGCAGAAATGGCCGCTCATGCGGTGGCATCACGCCCTGCAGCAAGCCGATATCGGCCAGCGACTTCATCTTGGCGATGCCTTCGAGCACCGCTTCACGCGGCGAGGACGCCAATCCCTCACTACGTGCACTGGCGAGATTGCCTTCAGACAAACCGCCATAATTATGCGTGGGGCCGACCAGTCCGTCGAAATTGGCTTCAATGGCAGTCATCGCGCAGGCCTTCCCTGAATTCAGTCAACGCCCTTGATGGCCATGTATTCCGGCTCCCGCGCAGCCTGGGTGGCGACGGGGAAGGCGCAATAATCTGCTGCGTAATAGGCACTCGGCCGCAGATTGCCCGACTGGCCCGGTCCGCCGAACGGCATGTTGGACGCAGCCCCGCAGGTTGGCCGGTTCCAGTTGACGATACCGGCGCGGCTCTCGACCCAGAAGCGCTCCCACAGCTCACGGCTGTCGGACACCAGGCCAGCGGCGAGGCCATAGGCGGTATTATTGGCCGCCTGTACGGCATCCTCGAAACTGGCGACGCGGGTCACCTGGAGCATGGGTCCAAAGACTTCTTCATCCGGCACATCAATACCGGTGACATCGAGCAGCCCCGGGCGCAGGAAGGCATCGCCAAGCGTGTCGCGCTTGACCTTGCGCAGGGCGATGGCGCCGCGGGCGATCAGATCATCCTGGGCATCCAGCACGACCTGTGCCGCCCCGGCCGAAACCAGCGGGCCAATAAAGGGCTGAACCGGGTCATTCCATTTGCCGATCGTCAACTTGTCCGACAATTCCAGAATCGCCGCGATCACGGCATCGCCAGACTCGCCGCGCGGGACAATCAGACGGCGCGCACAGGAGCAACGCTGTCCGGCAGTGATAAAGGCCGAATGCACCGCGATGCTGGCAGCGGCGCGGGCATCGGCAGCATCCCAGATCACCAGCGGACTATTGCCGCCCATTTCGAGCGCCAGCTGAATTCCGGGACGGCCGGCAAATTTCTCATGGATAAACTTGCCGGTGCTCCAGGAACCTGTGAAGAGCACGCCGTCGAGCTCGGCATTGTCGAGCGCCGCGGCACCTGTGTCGCGCGCGCCCTGCACCATATTGATGACGCCCGCCGGAAGCCCGGCAGCCTCCCAGGCGCGGATCATGGCTTCGCCAACGCCCGGCGTGACCTCGGAAGGCTTGAAGACGACAGTATTGCCGGCGATCAGGGCCGGAACAATATGGCCATTGGGCAGGTGACCGGGGAAATTATAGGGCCCGAGGACGAACATTACGCCCAGCGGTTTGTGTGCCAAGCGGGCAAACCCAAAGGCGGTATCCGTCTCATAGCCACCAGTGCGGTCGGCATGGGCGGAAATCGAAATCTCGACCTTGCCAATCATCGCGCCGACTTCGCCTGCTGTTTCCCACAAGGGTTTGCCAGTCTCGCGCGCGATCAGTTCGGCGAGTGCCTCCCTGCAGTTCTCAAGCTCGGCCTTGAAGCGCTCGACCGCCGCAATGCGCTCGGCCAGCGAGGTACGTCCCCAGGCGGGAAAGGCTCGGCGCGCCGCGGTGAAGGCTTGGGCGACATCATCGGCGCCCGCAGCCTTGCCCGTCCAGACCAGCGAGTTATCGGCCGGATTGGTCGAGGTGAAGGCGCCGGCCGTGCCGTCGCGCCAATCTCCATTGATGAAATTCATTCTATCACCTCTGATGGCGCCAGAAACGGGCGCGCTCTCCGTCTCGCAAATCCATTGCCTGCATCACTTCATAGGCGATGCCGAGCACGTCGCCATCATCGACGGCCTCGACAGCGCACGTGCGAAAATCTTCGATTCTGTCCGTCGACAATATGCCCTGCACACCGCCAGCCGTCGTCGCGGCGCGCACCGTCACTTCCCGGCTTTCACGCAAGGTGCGGATATTCTCCGTCCAGGTCGAAACCAGCGGACCACCGTCGAAAATGTCGACATATTTGTCGTAGTGGAAGCCCTCCCAGCGCAGCAGATTCATCGCGCCAGCCCCGTCACGGTGGGTCTTGCCAATGACATCGCGCACGGATTCCGGCAGTAGATCGACATAGATCAAATGCTGCGGGCCGAGATCGAGGATGAATTGATTGTCGGTGGACGCACTGAGACGATCGGCCTCATCGAAATCCATGTGGAAGAAGGGTCGCGAGACATGGTCGAAAAATGGCGAAGAGCCATCATCGAGCACGACGCCGCGCAATTCAGCCAGGACTTTCTCGCCAAAGCGCTCCGGCGCCGCCCCCATCAGCAGATAACGCGACTGGGCGACCAGACGGCCGGCGCCGCCGCCGCGTCCGGCTTCGGAGACAAAGAGCGTGCCGACTTCGGTCGATCCGGCGAAATCATTGACCAGCAGCATGGCGTCCATGTCGAAGCGGCGCTGGGCATCGACGGAATGCTGGGCAATGGTGATGATCTTGAAGTCCCAGTAGGGCTTGGACACACCGACCATCGCCTTGATCGCCGAACAACCGATAATCTTGCCGCTCTCCGTATCCTCCAGCATGAGCTGATAGGTGTCCTCGGTCTGCCCTTGCGGGTTGGACTGATAGGCCGCCGCCGATTTTTCCAGCCGTTCGGCCAGCACATCGCGTGTGACGGACAGGCTGGTGAATCCGGTCCCGGCTTCCTCGGCCAACAGGCTCAAGGCATCGATATCAGCTGCCTTGGCAGCGCGTACGATCAGCATTGTCTTCCCCGACCTGTCAGTCTTGTTGTTGGACCAGCGCGCGCGCTTCGCGCGCATCGAACCGGCCTTGAGCAAATTTCATCAGCATCACGGCCGAGAGCTTGGCACGCTCGCCGAAACTGGACAGTTTCACGATCTCGCGATCGGAATGAATATCGGCCCCGCGCACGCCGAGTGTATCCACATTCGGACAGCCGGCGGCCCACAGATTATTGCCCTCGCAGACACCGCCCGTATCCTGCCAGCGAATATCTAGCCCGAGGCTCGAACCGGCAGCGCGCGTCCATTCGAACATTTTGGCATTCGCCGGGCTCATCGGCTTGGGCGGGCGGGTAAAACCGCCATAGAGTTCGGCGCCAATCCCGTCGCGGATGCGGACCATGTCGAGCAGGCGCTCAAGTTCGGCGAGCACCCAGATACGGTCATTCTCGGTCTTGACCCGGATATTGAAACGCACCACCGCATTGTCGGGCACGACATTGGGTGGGCCGCCGCCATCAATGCGGGCGAGATTGAAAGTGACGTCCTCGCGGCGGCCATTGAGACTGTCCAGCTCAAGGCCGAAGGCACAGGCTGCGGCGAGCGCATTACGACCGAGATGGTGTTCACGGCCTGCATGAGCCGCGCGGCCTGACAATTTGAGCGACCAGTTTCCCGACCCCTTGCGGGCACCGGCCAGAGAGCCATCGGCCAGGGCCGGCTCATAGGTCATGCCGATATCAGCGCGGGCACCGATTTCCGCCAGCACCGGCGCCGAGCCGAGCGAACCGATTTCCTCGTCCGGACTGATCAGCACATCGACACCGATCTGATCCTTCCAAGGCGAACGCTGCAGGGCCAGCAGGCCGTGCAGCATGACCAGTATCCCGCCCTTCATATCAGCCACGCCCGGTCCATTGAGCGTGTCCTCATCCCAGAGCGTCGTCGACTGGAAGGCGCTGGAGAGCGGAAACACCGTGTCATGATGGCCGGTCATGGCGATGCGGATCGGCGCTTCCGGCCGGATCTGGCAGCGGAAGGATGGCGTATAGGGTTGTTCGTGCACGCGGCCATCGGGTTCGACCACGGTGGAAGGTTGCAGGTCAACGGCATCGATACGGGCATCGTCGAGTGCGCCGAATGCGGTCTCGAGACAGGCCCTCATGCGCTCCAGCCCTTCGGGATTGCGGCTGCCGGAATTGATCGCGGACCAGGCCTTGACGGTCTCGATCATCGCATCGCTGCGCGTATCGACCCAGTCGAGGACGGCGCGCTCGTCAGCATTGAGCTCCAGAGGATTCAGCATGGCTCAGTGATAATGGTTTAAAAGAAGGGGTCTAGCCCCGGCGGACATATCCGCCGGGGCCAGACTGTCAAATTCGGCTCAGGCCTTCTCGAGCGCCTGCGCCAGATCGGCGATCAGGTCATCGGGATTCTCGATGCCGACCGAGATCCGGACCAGGCCTTCCGAAAAGCCCTGGCGCTTACGCAATTCCGGATCAACACCGCGATGGGTCGTCGAACCGGGATGGCAGATCAGGGTCTCGGTACCGCCAAGGCTGACGGCGAGTTTCATGACCTGCAGGGCATTCAGCATGCGGAATGCGCTCGCTTCGTCAGCCAGGTCAAAGGCAAAGGTCGAGCCGGCCGAGGTACATTGCGCCTTGAAGACCTCCGCGTCGCGATTGCCCTCGCCAAGAAAGCCGAGATAGCGAACGCGGTCGACCTTGGGATGGTCGCGCAGGAAGGCGGCAACCTTCTTGGCACCGAGGGCTGCAGCATCCATCCGGATCTTCACGGTTTCCAGCGAACGCAGCAGCATCCAGCAGGTATGCGGATCCAGATTGGTTCCGAGATAGCCCCGCAGGCTGCGCACCAGGGCCATCGGCTCGGAAGCACCCAGCGCGGACCCGGCAATCAGGTCACTATGGCCGCCCACATATTTCGTCAGCGAATAAACCAGCACATCGGCACCTAGTTCCAATGGCGCCTGGCCGACCGGGCCGAGGAAGGTATTGTCGACCACGATCCAGGGGCGCTTGCCCTGCTTCTCGGCGATCATGTCGGCAATGCGATTGCAGGCCGCCAGATCGACCAGATCATTGGTCGGATTGGTCGGGGTCTCGGTATAGATGACGGAGACCGGGCCGAGCGCCATGGCGGTCTCGGCGGCAGCACGGATCTCGTCTTCCGAAGCGGCTGCGAAGAAATCAACGCTCTTGATACCGTAATTGGGCAAGAATTTGCGCAACAGGCTTTCAGTCCCACCATAGAGCGGCGTCGATTGCAGGATAACGGAACCGGCATGCGCCAGCGCCATCAGGGTTGTCGAGATCGCTGCCATGCCGGACGAAAACACGGCGGCCTCTTCGGCGGCGTCATAGAGCGCCAGACGGTCTTCGAGCACTTCCATATTCGGGTTGTTGAAACGCGAATACATCAGTCCAGCCGATTCCGGATCACCTTCCTGGGCTTGGCCCAGGGAGACACGGAAGAAGGAGGCCCCGGCCTCGGCACTTTCAAAAGCGAAGGTCGAGGTCAGGAAGACGGGCGGCTTGATCGACATTTCCGAGAGCTTTGGATCATAGCCATAGCTCATCATCTGGGTTTCGGGGCTCAGCTTGTGGCCGGCCACGGCGTGCTTGCGGTAGGGCTTGTCGGGTTTGCTCATCGAAATGTCCTCGAAATCGCGCCGGGCAAAACCACCCGGCTGCGTGTCGGGGCGATTAGAACCAGCTTTCGGCCGGGGTCAAGTCTGTCCTGAAGAAGGCGAAAAATGCCTCCCGATCTGCTCAGTTCTGCGGGTTTCACAGCACGAATATTCCAAGAAAAAGGGCGGCCCGGCAAAAAGCCGGACCGCCCGATTTCAGGCATCATACTCAAGATTAGTTGAGGACGATGACCACTTCTGCACGACGGTTGAGCGGCTCGCGCACACCGTCTGGCGTCTGAACCGCATTGCGGGTTTCGCCAAAGGCTTCCAGCGTGATCGTGCTGGCCGGGACGCCGAGGCGAACCAGTTCATCACGAACAACGCGGGCACGGCGCTCGGACAGACCCACATTGTAGGATGCTGCACCGGAACGGTCGGTAAAGCCCGAAACCGAAACGCGTGTCACGCCGCAAGAACCGCGCTGGTTCGAAGCTTGTGCGATAACCGCACGCGCTTGATCCGTAAGGTCCGCACGATCCCACTCGAAGTAGACTGGGAACTGCACATCGTTACACACGACCGGTGGTGGTGGTGGTGGTGGCGGTGGCGGTGGCGGTGGTGGCGGTGGTGGTGGTGGTGGTGGCGGTGGTGGAGGTGGTGGGGCTGCGAAAGAATAACGCAGACCAATCCAGGCCTCATGACCGGCAAGCGCATCAACGCTCACGCCTGGGTCAAAATCCGTGCCGCCGGCCGAGAAATACCGGTATTCGGTATCCAGGGTCAGACGCTCGGTGAGGTCCCAGCCAATACCGGCCATGACCTGCCAAGCGAATGGCGAGTCGTCGCCAGTCGCGACAACATAGTCAGCTGGAGTCGGTGCGAAAGGAATCGTACCCGTAGACCAACCCGCGAGCGAGCCATCGACACGAGCAAGACCGACGCCGACACCGATATATGGGTGGTAGCTGCCTTCAGGATTGAAATCGAAAATGGCGTTCGCCATGACCGACCAGATCTGAAAATCGCTGAGGCTGTCTTCGAAGCCGCCGATTGCACCAGTGTTGTTGTAACGCTGAGCAAGCTCGCCTTCGAAACGGAACCCGTCGGCCCATTCATAGCCGAGAGCAACAGCTTCGCGCCAATTGCCCTTGCCATTGATTTCGCCATTCAGCGAACCAGATACATCCGTATCGCCTGGGCCGCCGTAACCGACAGCACCACGACCATACCAGCCTTCGTCAGCGAACGCAGGAGCCGCTGCCAGGAAGGCTCCGACGGCGACCGCCGTAAAAAGCCGTTTTTTCATCATACCCCCTCCGGAGGCTTTCGCCTCCTTGGTGTGAAAGTGTATTCCCGGAATCGTTCCGGAAAATTCGAAAACACCCACTCCGGATATTTCCCATTCATTTCATTACAACAAGCTGTCCTGCTTCGCCACCGCGAAGTCCGAAAAAACACGTATTCGGTGCAAATTTCTGGTGCCGTTGCAGAGACGCTACACCTTTGCGGCGAAAGCTGGGCAGGCCTCGGCGGTCAATTTGCGGCCATAGAGGCGCGCAGGCGAGCTACAGCTTGGATGCAGCCGGAACACTTGACCCCAAGCGCCCGGCAGCCGCGCGGAACCCGGAATGCTGCACTGCGGCATCACCCTGAGCGTGCGTCCGCGCCGGGATGTGTCATCTCAGGTCCGTTGCAAGCTGAAACCGGGCCAAATCAGTCACTCAAACCGTGCCCGGGACAGGCCACTCCCGGCGATTCGCACACCTTCCAGCTCGCGGGCCTGCTCGAGGGCGAGTTCGAATTGCCGGATCAGGCCCCCGTCGCGCCGGTAGAGATCATTGAGATAGCGCACATCGCCATCAGCATTGCTGACGACCGTCCAGTAATTGATATGCACCGGCAAGCGGTCATCGAGCCAGACCACGGTCGGCGTGTTGCCGGCAACGACTTGCTCGATCTGCTCGGCATCCCAGCCCTCCTGACCGTCCAGCACCCATTCAGCCAGCAGAAGCGGGTCATGGACACGAATACAGGCGGCCGAGAAATCACGGCGCGTCTCGGAAAACCGGTCGCGCTCGGTGGTGTCGTGAATGTAGACATTGTGACTATTGGGGAAGATGAACTTCACCTCGCCCATCGGATTATCGGCGCCCGGCGGCTGCGACATACGATAGGGCCAGTCCCGGCCCCAGCGACTCCAGTCGATCTCATAAACGGATATCTGGTTGCCGCCCGCATCATAAATGCGGAATCCGCGCTGGGCCGCGAGGCCCGGATTGCGCCGGAAGGAGCGGAAGCGGGTCTGCGCCAACCCGCCGGGGATCCCCCACCAGGGATTGAGGACGAGATACTGCATGTCCTCGGAAAACTCCGGGGTCGAACTGACCTGCCGTCCGACCATTACCCGGTGACGGCGCGCCAGGGCACCATCGGCCCAGGCCTCGAGCGTGAAATCAGCGAGATTGACCCGTATATGACGCCGGCCGGGCTCCCGGCTCTGCCAGCGGCGCTGTTCGAGATTGACGCGCAATTGCGACAGCCGTTGCTCCGGCGTGATATTGAGATGGTTTAGCGTCGCCTGGTCCATCTGCCCGGAGGGCGAGAGATTGGCCCGTCCCTGAAACCGCCTGACCGCTGTTTCAAGCCTCAATTCGAACGCATCCCCGGCGCTCCAGCTCTCGCGATAGAGGCCGACAGCCGACAGCCGGGCGCGTAGCTGATCGACGCGCGGACCATGATCGCCAGTGGCGAGGGTCGCGCCGGGCTCGATCCCGGGCCAGATCGGCTGCAAGGCCATCAAGCGCAGCATTTCGGCGCGCAGGGCGCGGTATTCACCGAGATCGGGAGCGAGCGCATCCAGCGCATCGGCGACCCGCTCTTCGGCCAGGGCGCGGGCGAGTACAGTGTGCAGCTCGGCCCGCTCGGCCTCATCAAGCGTATTGAGCTGGCGGGTTTGCGAATCCGTCAGGCCATAGCGCAGCCAGCCACCAAAGCGCAGAAAGGCCGAACTTGCCATCGCTGCGCGCTGCTCGAGCCCTAGCGAGCGGTCGAGCAAGGCCCCGGCAGTCTGGTCCAGCGAAGGCAAGCCGTGACTGGGCGCATCGAACAGGGCGATCGCCAGCTGTTCGATACTGGTCTCACTCCAGGCCGGCAAATTCGCTGCGGGTCCGTGCGCGGCAGGCGTTGGCGGCACCGCACCCGCCCCGGCCTCGCGCACATCCTCGGCACCGGCGGCAACCGGGCCACAGGCCAGCAAAAAGGCTAGCGTCACGAAACAAGAAATCCGAAGCACGGCCGGCCCCTCCCAGAACCTGACGTCGAGTATTAGTCACATTTGGTTGCAACCGAAAGCCGAAACGCTCACCGGCGGCCGGCCGGCGCGCCTTGCACGAGATCAGTTCTCGAGCCTCTCCTCGGCATCCTCGGCCATCAGCTCGGCGAGGGACACCACCCGCGAGTGGGCTTTTTCCATATAGGCTGCATTGTCGAATACATCGGTATCGGCGTCCCAGACTTCGAAGAGTTGCCGCAGGCTTTCTTCATCATGCTCGGCGAACGCCCTGGCCTTGCCCTCGGCCTGGCTGGGCGAGCGGCCGAGAAATTCCAGCGCCTGCCGTCCGGCCTCGAGCGATGAGCCGAACAGTTCGCGGATCGCGCTGTCGGCACCGGCCGCGCGCAGCTGATAGACATGCTCCCGGCTCGCCGCACGGGCGATGATTCGGACATGGGGAAAGCGCTGCTTGACGTGCTGGACGAGCTCGACTGCCCGCTCCTGGCTGTCGGTGGCCACGATCAGCAGACGCGCCTTGGCAATCCCCGCCGCCTCCAGCAGACCCGGGCGCAACGCGTCGCCATAATAGACCTGAATGCCGAATTTCCGCATCACCTCGATATGGGCGGGCGAATTGTCGAGCACGACGGGGCGGTGGCCATCCATCACCAGAAGCCGCTGGACGATTTGGCCGAAACGGCCCATGCCGGCGATGATCACCGACGCCTCTTCCTCGATCAGGTCCGCTGGCCGGGACGGCCCGCCGCGCCGCGTGACATGCGGCGCGACCCAGCGTTCAAACACGATCATGACCAGCGGTGTCGCCATCATGGAGAGCGCGACAACCAGACCGGTGATATTGGCGATATGATCAGGCAGGACCTGCACCCCGACCGCATAGGTCAGCAGGACGAAGCCGAATTCACCGCTCTGGGCCAGCGAGAAGGTGAAAAGCCAGCGGGCATGTCCGCGAATGCCGAAGACCAGGGTCAGCCCCCACAGGATCACGCCCTTTACCAGGATCAGCGCCAGGACCAGGCCCAGGATGAGCGCCGGTGTCTGCGCCAGCAGGGAAAACTGCATCCCCGCCCCGACCGTAATGAAGAAGACCCCGAGCAACAGTCCCTTGAAGGGTTCCAGCACGCTGACCAGTTCGTGGCGGTATTCGCTGTCGGCCAGCACGACACCGGCCAGGAAAGTCCCCAGTGCAGCCGAGAGGCCGACCCAGCCCATCAACAGCGCGGTCGATATCACCAGCAAGAGTGAAGCGGCGAAGAATATCTCGTGCAGGCCGGTGCGGCCGATGGCGCGAAACACCGGCCGGGTCAGATAGCGTCCGACCAGGACAACCAGGACAACGGCCCCCAGCGTCAGCAGCGCCTGGCCCCAGGCCGGAAGGTGCATGATCAGGCTGATATCCGCCGCCGGCGCGTCAGCCCCTTCGGCCAGGAGCGGACCGCCCGCCATCGGCATTTCGCCCGTGCCTGTGCTGACGGCCAGAAGCGGCATCAGGGCCAGCATCGGGATCACGGCGACGTCCTGGAAGAGCAGAACCGAAAAGGCCGACTGGCCGCCCTCACTGCGCAGCCAGCCCTTTTCGCCGAGCGTCTGCAGCACGATGGCGGTCGAGGAGAGCGACAGGATCATGCCCAGGGCGATGGCCACCCGCCAGTCCATACCCAGGGCGAGACCGCCGGCCAGGGTCAGGCCCGTCACCGCGACCTGCATGCCGCCCAGCCCGATCAGCCTGACCCGCATGTCCCAGAGCAGGCGTGGCTGCAATTCCAGTCCGACCAGGAACATCATGATGACAACACCGAATTCGGCAAAATGCTGCACGTCCTCGGTGTGCGAGCCGACCAGTTCGAGCAAGGGCGCGATCGCGATCCCCGCCAGCAGATAGCCCAGCACCGAGCCGAGCCCGAGCCGGTGCGCGATCAGCACAGCGACGACGCCGGCCCCGAGATAGATAGCCGCCTGCAGCAGAAATGATTCCATGGGGTCACAGTGCGCGTGCCCGGGGCAAAGCTCAATCGGGCGGGGATCGGAAAATTCTGCAAAACGGGAGAAATTGCACTCCTGCTACGACTATTATCTCTGCGTCGGGGGCATGGCCCGGGCGCCATGATCGCACAGCGCAGCCCGGCGGGGACAAGACACCGGCCCCGCTGCGCTGACAGCGGCCGGATTCGGTGCTAGTGCTGGGCGGCAATCGACACGTTTTCGGGGGAATTCTCATGCATGCATCGTCCAAACTCGGCCTGGCGCTGGCGCTGGCCGCAAGCCTTGCCGCCTGTGGCAATTCCGGCACCACGCCGGACAGCGAGACCGCGACCGCCGCCACCGAGGCCTCGCGCTTCACCATCCTGGTCGGCGGCACTGAAATCGGTGCGCTCGAAATCACCGCCTCCGAGACCGGCTATGGCGTCGAATACGAGTACCGCAATAATGGCCGCGGCCCGACCATCTCCGAAACCGTGGCCCTGAGCGCGGCCGGCCTGCCGACCCATTGGACGATTGAAGGCGCCTCGACCTTCGGCAATCCGATCTCGGAGAGCTTCGAGTTCGAGGACGACCAGGCCAGCTGGTCCGATGCCACCGGCAGCGATGCGGCCGTGATCGAGGGCGAGGCCTTCTACGTGCCCCAGGATGGCAGCCCCTACTGGCTGGCGATCGCCGCGCGCGCCCTGATGGACAATGAGACCGGCATACTCAACGCCATTCCCGGCGGTGCCCTGCAGCTCAGCGAGATCGAACAGCTCAGCGTCTCCGATGGCGCCAACCAGCGCATGGTCACCAGCTATGCCATGACCGGCACCAGCCTGGACCCGACCTATATCCTGATGGACGGCCGCGCCTTTTTCGGCCTGATCACACCGGGCTTCGCGATCCTGGAAACCGGTTTTGAAGTCGAAGACGAACGCCTGCGCGGCATCGCCGCTGCCTATGGCGCGGCGCGTCTCGAGAATATCCAGGCCAGCACTGCCCATGATTACGGCACGCCGGTCCGCATCCGCAATGTCCGGGTCTTTGATCCGGCGAGCCAGGCGCTTGGCGCACCGGTTTCGGTCGTGATCGAGGGTAATCGCATTGCCGCCATCGACGCGCTTGACGTGCCGACGCGCTCCGGTGAGGTCGAGATTGACGGTGCCGGCGGTTCCCTCCTGCCCGGCATGTTCGAAATGCACGGCCATATGGGCGAGACCGATGCCCTGCTCAACCTCGCCGCCGGCGTCACCAGCGTGCGCGATATGGGCAATAATAACGAGGTCCTCGGCGCCCTGATCGATCGCATCGAATCCGGCCAGCTGGCCGGACCGCGCGTCTTCCGCAGCGGATTCATCGAAGGTCGCAGCCCGTTCAGCTCCAATAACGGCATTCTGGTTGAAACCCAGGAAGAGGCGGTCGCCGCCGTCGACACTTATGCCGATACCGGCGATTACATCCAGATCAAGATCTACAACTCGATGAATCCCGACTGGGTGCCCGCCATGATCGAACGCGCCCATGAGCGCGGCCTGCGCGTCGCCGGCCATGTGCCCGCCTTCACCAATGCCGACGCCATGATCGCCGCCGGCTATGACGAGATGACCCATATCAACCAGGTCATGCTCGGCTGGGTGCTCGAAGAGGGCGAGGACACGCGCGAGCTGCTGCGCCTGACCGCCCTTCGCCGTCTACCGGCGCTCGACCTGCAAAGCGAGCCGGTCCGGAACACGATCGCGGCGATGGCGGCGCGCGGTGTCGCCATCGATCCGACCCTGGCGATCCATGAGGCCCTGCTGCTGTCGCGCAATGGCGAGCTCACGCCCGGTGCTGTCGATTATATCGATCACATGCCGGTGGACAGCCAGCGCAGCGCCCGCAGCGCCTGGGCCGATATCGCCAATGCCGAGGATGATGCGAATTATCGCGGCGCCTTCGACCAGATTATCGCCACCATCTCGATGATGCGCGAAGCCGGCATTTTCATCGTGCCCGGCACCGATCTGGGCGGGTCCTTCACCTATCATCGCGAGCTGGAACTGTATCAGCGCACCGGCATGACAGCGCCGGAAATCCTCGCCTGGGCCAGCCATGGCATGGCCGCCTATCTCGGCGTCGATGACGAGCTGGGCACCATCGCGCCGGGCATGCTGGCCGATTTCTACCT
>NZ_CAXBKN010000001.1:0-104318 GCF_963976135.1 uncultured Maricaulis sp. | reverse complement strand
GGCTTCACACATTGCGCAAGCGCCGCTATAAGCCCGCGCAACATCTCCACCCCGGCCGGGCCGGTCAATCTCAACCTCCCCAATCCAAGGAATTCACATCATGGCGCTGCAACGCACCTTCTCGATCATCAAACCTGACGCCACTGCCCGCAATCTGACCGGCGCCATCAATGCCAAGATTGAAGCCGCCGGCCTGCGCATCATCGCGCAAAAGCGCATGCAGCTGAGCCGCGCCCAGGCCGAGACGTTTTACGGCGTCCATGCGGCCCGTCCCTTCTTCAACGACCTCGTTTCCTTCATGATTTCCGGCCCGGTCGTGGTTCAGGTTCTCGAAGGCGAAAACGCGATCGCGAAATATCGTGACGTCATGGGCGCCACCAATCCGGAACAGGCCGACGCCGGCACGATCCGCAAGGAATTCGCCGAGTCGATCGAAGCCAATTCGGTCCACGGCTCTGACGCCCCGGAAACCGCTGCTGAAGAAATCGCCTATTTCTTCGCCGGTATCGAAATGGTCGGCTAGGGCTGACCGCTGATACGCTTGCAGGAGGCCCGGTGGAAACGCCGGGCCTTTTTTGTTGAGACAGGGGAGTGTGCGTTCTGGATATCGCATTGATGGCAAGCCTCGCCGGCCTGATCCTCGCCATGTGGGGCACGCCGGGGCCAAACAATCTCATCCTGCTGACCTCGAGCGCCCTGTTTGGCGCCCGCGCGGCCGTGCCGCACTGGATCGGCGCCAATCTCGGCTTTGCCATCCTGCTGACGGCAATGGTGTTCGGCCTGGGTGAATTATTCGAGCGCTTCGCCTGGACGGCCTTGCTGGTTCGCCTGGGTGGTGCCGCCTGGCTGGGCTGGATGGGCTGGACCTATATCCGGGCCGGCATTCGCGGCGGCGTCACCGACCCGGCCGAGGCCGCCAAGACCGGGGCGCGTCCGATGAATGTGCCCGAGGCCATGCTGTTCCAGTGGGTCAATCCGAAGGGCCTCTTGCTGGCGATGTCGATCGTCGGCGGCTATTCGGCGCTCGGCGAGGCCTCGGGCGAGCGGGCCGCGGTGATGCTTGGCGTGTTCGCGCTGTTCGGCACGCCGTGCGGCCTGATCTATGTGCTGGCGGGCGGGATGTTGCGGCGGGTGATGGGCAATCACCGGCACGCCCGCATCCTGAACTTCGCCATCGGCGCCGTCTTCATCGCCACGGTCGTGATGATCCTGACGGCGGGGCGAGCGGGGTGACGCGCTGCGCGCCCGGCTTGAAACCGGGCCGGGCCTGCCGGATTGAATGGCTTCGCGTCGGGAGCCATGACTGATGGATGTTGCGCTATATCTGAGCCTGGTCGGCTTCGTCATCGTCATGTCGGTAACGCCGGGGCCGAACAATCTGATGCTGATGTCCTCGAGCGCCCTGTTCGGCGTGCGCGCGACCCTGCCGACCTGGCTCGGCGTCAATATCGGTTTCAACATCATGCTCGTCGCGGCGGTTTTCGGACTCGGCACGCTGGTGGCGCGCTTTCCGATGGCCGTGATGCTGGTCAAATTCGGCGGCGCGATCTGGCTCGTCTGGATGGCTTGGCTGTTTTTGCGTGCGGGTCTGGCGAAGCCGGGTGCGCGGGGTCAGGCGGCGGCGCCCTCGCGCTCGCGTCCGATCCGGAGCTATGAGGCGGCGCTGTTCCAGTGGGTCAATCCGAAAGCCCTGTTGATGACGCTGTCGGCGGCCGGCGCCTATGTCGCCCTGGCCGATACCGCACCGGAGCGGGCGGTTCTGATGGTCGTCACCTTCATTCTGTTCGGCTCGCCCTGCGGCCTGTTATGGGTGTTCACGGGCGGGGCGTTGAAGCGTTTCATGGCTGATGGCCGCTCGGCGCGTATCCTCAATCTCGCCATCGGGGCGATCCTCCTGGTCACGACCGCGATGATCCTTCTCGGTTGAGGCCCTTGCCGATTGGCCCGGCGCGCGTCAGTTTGCGCCCGACTCATCCCACCGCAAATGCGAGGCCCGGCATGTCATCCCTTCACGCCCTGATCGAACGCCTGCCCAAGGCCGAACTCCACCTGCATCTGGAAGGCTCGCTGGAGCCGGAGCTGATGTTTGAACTGGCGAAGCGCAACGGCATCGAAATCCCCTTCGCCAGCGTCGAGGATATCCGCAAGGCCTATGATTTCTCCAATCTGCAGGACTTTCTCGATATCTATTATGTCGGCATGAATGTGCTGGTCACCGAGGCGGACTTCCATGACCTGACGATGGCCTATCTCGAGCGTGTCCACGCCGACAATGTCCGCCATGTCGAGGTTTTCTTCGATCCCCAGGGCCATACCGATCGCGGTATCGCTTTTGCCACCGTGATCAATGGCATCACCTCCGCCCTCGATGAGGGACGCGTGAAATGGGGCATCACCTCGAAGCTCATCCTGTGCTTCCTGCGCCATCTCTCCGAGGAGGCCGCCTTCGAGACGCTGGAAATGGCGGCCGAGCATCTCAACCGCATCGACGGTGTCGGTCTCGACAGTTCAGAGCTTGGCCATCCGCCGTCGAAATTCCGCCAGGTGTTTGCTGCCGCCGGCACGCTTGGTCTCAAGCGCGTCGCGCATGCCGGCGAGGAGGGGCCGCCGGCCTATATCCATGAAGCGCTCGACATGCTGGATATCGACCGGCTCGACCATGGCAATCGCGCCCTGGAGGACGGCACGCTGGTCGCCCGCCTTGGCCGCGAGAAGATGACGCTGACCGTGTGTCCGCTCTCCAATCTGCGCCTGTGTGTCATTAATCGGCTCGAGGATCACCCGCTCAAGACCATGCTCTCGCTCGGCTTGCGCGCGACGGTCAATTCCGACGACCCGGCCTATTTCGGCGGCTATATCAACGAGAATTACCGCCGCACGGCCGATGCGATCGGGCTGACCGAGGCTGAGATCATCGAGCTGGCGAAGAATTCCTTCCGCGGCAGTTTCCTCGAACCGGCTGAGATCGAGGCGCATCTGGCGGCGATTGATGCGGCGGTAGGCGAGGGCGTCGCGGCGGTCTGATCCGGCGACCGGGTGAAACAGGCGCGCGTCGTGCGCGCATTGACCCGGGCCCGATCTGTTCGATCGCCGTTATGCGATGAATTTGAACAGCTTGATCCCAGGGCGTTTCGCGATACTATTCCGCCAACGGGTGGAAGTGCGCGGCGCAGGGTCGGCTCAACGCGTGAATGAAGCGGGTTGAGTTGGCCATGCCATCGAGTGTTCTGAAGTCTCCAGCGAAAATCATTGCCGCTTGCCTTGTCGCAGCCTGCTTTCTGCAGACGGCGGCCTGGGGGCAGAACCAACTGCCAAGGAGCGAGTATCCCACCTCCAGCTCGTCGCTCACCATGGCGGAGCTTAACGCGCGCATCCAGGCGCTCGACTGCCACTTTCTGGTCAACGTCGAGCCAGCGGATGATGGTGTCGGCTGGGCTCGGCTGAGGCGATTGGATGAACCGGGCGAGTGCGCCGATGCAAAGCGCTGGGCGCAAAGCGCGGGGGATCAAAGCCGGCGGGACGCCAATGCTTGCCTCCGCTGCAATTTTGCCGGCTGGAATCGTCCAGGTGTCACTATGGGCGGGGATTATGATTTCAGCGGCAGCGATTTCACCCGCGCCGCCCTGTCTGGCGAAGACTTCGCGAACGCCAATCTGACGCGCGCCATATTCGACCATGCCAATCTGTCAGGGGCGAGTCTGACCGGCGCCAACTTCACCGGGGCCAATCTGACGCATGCCGATCTGACCGGAGCCGATCTCACCGGCGCCAATCTCACCGGTGCCAATCTGACCGATGCCAATTTGTCCGGAGCGATCTTGCGCGGCGCCAATCTGGGCGGCGCGACCCTGCTGCGCACCAATCTTCAGCAAACGACGATGGATGCACACACGCGACTGGATGCCTGGACAGGACTTGATCTGCGCGGGGCCAATCTGAGCGCAATGTTCTTTCTGGAAGTCGATTTTCGCGGTTCGCAGATGAGCGGCGTCCATCTCAACAATGCTATCCTGTCGGGCGCAAACTTCCAGGGCGTCGATCTGGCCGGCGCCAATCTGACCGGCGCCAATTTGCGCTTTACCGATTTTTACAACACCAACCTGACCGGGGCCAATCTGCAGCAGCAATGGCTCGATGAGACCAATTTCGCGGACACCAATCTGACGCGGGCCAATCTGAACGGGGTCACGATCCACACCAATAAGTGGATGCGCTCGGAAATGGCTGGCGCCAGCCTGATCGGCGCCAATCTGTCGGGGGCGAATCTGTTCCGCGCCAATCTGACCGGAGCTGATTTCAGCCGAGCGAATCTGGACGGCACCGATTTTTCAAGCACGAACCTGGTCGAGGCCAACTTCACGGCCGCCACCCTGACCTCGGCGATATTCGGTCATTCAGACATGAACCGTGCGAATATCGCCGACGCCGATCTGACGGGAGCCAATCTGACAGGCGTCCGGAATATCGCCTATATCGTGATGAGCGAGCAGACCATTTTCTGCCGCACGATCGGTTATGACGGCAGTTTCTTCAGCTATACCTGCCCGGGCGTCGAGGGCGGGGCGAAATAGGCTGCTTCACGGCGGCCTCCATTTCCAGTCCGGATTGGCGAAATTGTCTTTACGGCCACTTAGCGCTGGTCGTCTCGCTGGTCGCTCACCAGCGCAAGCCTGTCGAACTCAACAAGCAATCGCTGTCTGCGAACACGCGAACCGCGCGCATCACCATTGAAGTGCATGCAGGCGAGCTTGCGCCCTAATCCTCAGCCGCCGGCTTCTGCCGCAGCGACTTGCGCGTTCCCCGGATCGCTTTCGCCGCCTTGACCTTCTTGATCGAGGACAGCGAGGGCCGCGACTTGATGCGCGGCTTGGGCGGGGTGAGGGCTTCGAGGATCAGCGCCCTGAGGCGTTCGCGCGCGGCGGCACGATTGCGCTCCTGCGAGCGGGTTTCCTCGGCGCGTATCACCAGCACGCCATCCTTGGTCAGGCGGCTGGCGGCGAGGCGGACCAGGCGGGCCTTGACGGCTGGCGGCAGGGCCGTCGAGGCGGCGAGATTATAGCGCAGCTGCACCGCACTCTCGGTCTTGTTGACATGCTGGCCGCCGGGGCCTGAGGCGCGGGTATAACGCTCTTCCAGTTCGGCTTCATCGATCTCCAGGGATGGTGTGACTTGCATCGTGAGATCCCTGATCGTCTCAATCGTGCGGGTTCATCAGCAATTCGGCACCGAATTCGCGCACTTGCAGGCGGACCCGGCCGCCGGCGACGCGCGCCTTGCCGGCGCAGGCCAGGGCGATGCATTGCCGGTACAGCTTGTGTTCGGCGGCGACGACGCGGGCTGCCAGGCTTGAGGGCGTATCATCGGGCAGGACCGGCACGGCGGCCTGGCCGATGATCGGGCCGTCATCCATTTCCGGGCGCACATAATGGACCGTGCAGCCGTGTATGCGCACGCCGGTTTCCAGCGCCCGCTCATGGGTGTGCAGACCCTTGAAGGCCGGCAGGAGCGAGGGGTGGATATTGAGCAGAAGGTCGCGCCAGCGCTCTGTGAACCAGGGCGTGAGGATGCGCATGAAGCCGGCCAGGCAGACGATACGGGTATCGTAGAGCTTCAGCACAGCGTCGAGCGCCTGTTCAAACTCTTCGCGGGTTTCAAACTCGCGATGATCGACCACCTCGGTCTCTATACCGGCCTCGCGGGCGTAATCGAGCCCCGCGGCATCGGGATTATTGGAGACGACGACCACGATTTCAGCGGGATAGCTGTCAGCCTTCGCCGCTTCGATGATCGCCTGCATGTTGGAACCGCGCCCGGAAATGAGCACGGCGATTCGGGTTTTCGCCATCTTGTGCGTCCTTGGCTCAGGTTGCGATCTGGGGCTTGGCCCGGGGTCAGGCTGGTTTGATTTCGCCGATAATCATGGCGGTCTCGCCGGCTTGCGCAAGCGCGCTGATCGTCGCATCGACATCGCCGGGGGCGACGCAGAGCAGCATGCCGATGCCGCAATTGAAGGTGCGGTGCATTTCATGCGCCGAAATCCCGCCGGTTTTTGCCAGCCAGGCGAAGACGGGCGGAAGTTCGAAGGCGTCGTAATTGATGACCGGCACGAGATGGTCCGGTGTCATGCGCGGCGGATTTTCGACCAGGCCGCCGCCGGTGATATGGGCCAGGCCATTGACCAGGCCGGCCTTGATCAGCGGCAGGCAGGCCTTCACATACAGCCGTGTCGGCGCCAGCAGGGCTTCGCCCAGTGTCAGACCAGGGGCGAAGGGAGCGGGATCCGACCAGGTCAGGCCGGACAGTTCCACGACCTTGCGCACCAGCGAAAACCCATTGGAATGCACGCCCGATGAGGCGAGGCCGATCAGCACATCACCGGCGGCCATGCGCTCATGGTCGGGCAACAGCGCGCCGCGCTCGGCCGCGCCGACGACAAAGCCGGCCAGATCGAAATCTTCGCCCTCATACATGCCGGGCATTTCGGCGGTCTCGCCGCCGATCAGGGCGCAGCCGCTTTCTCGGCAACCCGCCGCAATGCCGGCAATAATCGCTTCGCCGCGCACCGGGTCGAGCCGGGAAGTGGCGAGATAATCGAGGAAATAGAGCGGCTCGGCGCCCTGGGCGAGCACGTCATTGACGCACATGGCGACGAGGTCGATGCCGACCGTGTCCAGCTTGCCGGTATCGATCGCCAGCCGCAGCTTGGTGCCGACACCATCGGTGCCGGAGATCAGGATCGGGTCATGATAGCCCGCCGCCTTGAGATCGAAGGCGCCGCCAAACCCGCCCAGATCGGCCGCAGCGCCGGGGCGGCGGGTCGATTTGGCCAGCGGTTTGATCCGGTCGACCAGCGCGTCACCGGCATCGATATCGACGCCGCTGGCGGCATAGGTCAGTCCGTTCGGGAGTTTTTTGTCATCGCTGGCGGTCATGCTGGTTTCCAAGCCCTGTGTGAAACGCGGCGGAGTACAGTCGAAACCTGCCTGAGAAGCAAGTCACGGGCTTCACGCGCGACTGTGTCTGGCTATACTAAAGCTCAATCGATACCAAGGAGTCGTGCCCGTGCGACCGATATTTGCCGCGATCTGCCTGTTCTTCGCCATTCCCGCTCTCGCCAGCGCCGATGACCCGTATACGATTCTCGGCGTCTCAATCGACGCCACCGGCAGCAATGCGCTCGACGCCCAGACCATCGCCATGCGTCGTGGACAGGCGATGGCGGCCCAGCGGCTGATCGAACGCATGACCCTGCCGGAGGACCGCGTCGGCACGCCGCTCGATTTCGGTTCGGCTGGCGCGATCGATTCCATCTTCGACGCCTCCGCGATCGCCGAGCTGATCTCCGGCTTGCAGATCGATAATGAGCAGCGCAGCGCGACGCGCTATCTCGGTGAGCTGGCCGTCAATTTCGACCGGCGGGCCGTGGTGCGACTGCTCAGCAGCTATGGCGTTCCCTTCGTCGAATCCCAGGCGCGGCCGACCCTGGTTCTGCCGGTCTATGATGCCGGCGGGCAATTCTACCTCTGGGATGATAATCCCTGGTTGTCGGCCTGGACCAGCCGTTCCTATGCCCACGCCCTGGCACCGATGATGGTGCCGGACGGCGATACGGGCCGCTCGATCCTGTCGGCGCGCGATGCGCTGGGCCTGGACGAGACACGCCTGCGCGAGATTGCCGCGCTCTACGGTGTCAGCCGGATCGCCATTCTGCGTGGTCAGGAACGTGACGGCGTGCGCCGTGTGGGCGGGTTTCTCGTGAGCCTGGAAACTGGGGCCGAGATGGCGGTCGATACCTGGGGGCCGGAAACCGTTTATGGCACCTGGCGCGAGGGCGCCCTGAGCTTCGTCAACGGGCGGGAAAATGCCTGGAAACGCGAGGCGATCGTGCGCAATACCTCGACCGAGGAAATGCGCATTACGGTGATTTATGGCGGGCTCGTCGAATGGCAATCGCTGCAGGCGGCGCTGACCGGGGCCTCACTGGTCAGCGATGCGCGTCTCGATGCGATCTCGCGCGACGGTGCCCTGATGACGGTGAGCCATCGCGGCGCGCTCGAACAATTGACCTCCGAGCTTGCTGAACGGGGTGCGGCGCTGGAGCAGCATCCCGGGCTGGGCTGGGTCATTCGCAGCGCATTCTGAGCCAGGATCGGACCTGTAAACGCATGACCGGCCAATTGGTGCTCAATCTGCCCGTAAGGGTGGATTTCAGCGCGGAGAGTTTCGTCGAAGGCCGCGCCAATGCGGACGCTGTTGCGGCCCTGTCGCGCTGGCGCGACTGGCCGCGCGCCGTGATGGCACTGACCGGGCCCGGCGGTTCCGGCAAATCGCATCTCGCGGCTATCTGGGCGCAACAGGCCGGCGCTTCGATCACCGATGCGGCTGGCCTGGCCGCCTGTCTGGCCATCCTGCCATCCGGGCGCTGCCTGGTGGTCGAGGATGTCGATGGCGGCGTTGATGATGCGGCGCTGTTTCACGCCATCAACCGGGCCGCAGAAGGCGATATCCCGGCCCTGCTGATCACGGGGGCCGCGCCGCCCGTGCTGTGGCGTGCCAGCCTGCCGGATCTGGTTTCACGCCTGCGGGCCTTGCCGCATGTCGAGTTGAGCGAGCCCGATGATGAATTGCTGACCCGGCTCCTGCGAAAACAATTCCAGGACCGGGGAGCGCCGCTGCGGCCCGGCGTCATAGAGTATATGCTGCCGCGCATGGAGCGCTCGGTCTCGGCCGTGCGCAGTCTTGTCGACCGCATGGACAAGCTCGCCCTGGCCCGGCAGACGCCGGTCAGCCGCGCTGTGGCCCGCGCGGTGCTCGAAGACCTTCCCGATGATGGAGACTGCGAATGACCAAGCTCGCCACGCCGGTTACGACGCTGGACATCCCCGCCCTGATGGCATCGCCGGAGCGGTTCCTGAACCGCGAACTGTCCTGGCTCCGTTTCAACCGGCGCGTCATCAGCGAGGCGGAAAACCCCAATCATCCAGCGCTTGAACGTCTGCGTTTCCTGTCGATTTCGGCGAGTAATCTCGATGAATTCTACATGGTCCGCGTGGCTGGCCTGCGGGCCCAGATCCGTAATGGCGTAACCGCCACCAGTCTTGACGGGCTGACGCCGGCAGAGCAGGTCGAACAAATCCATGTCCTGGCCAGTGAGCTGATGGGCAAGCAGCAATCATTATGGTGTGATTTGCGCGATGAAATCGCGGCGCTTGGCGTTTGTGTCCTGGCAGAGGCCGATCTGTCGAAGGCCGATATCGCCTGGCTGCGTGGTGAATTCCTCTCCCACACCCTGCCGGTGATCACGCCGCTGGCGATTGACCCGGCGCACCCCTTTCCCTTCATCCCCAATCTGGGCTTCGCCCTGGCCCTGCAATTGCGCAATAACCGCACCGGCAAGATCATGAATGCGCTGATCCCGATGCCGTCCGGGGTCAAGCGCTTCGTCGAATTGCCAGCCCGCGCCCATGGCCAACGCGGCCGCCCGGACCGGCGCTTCGTGGCCCTGGAAACCGTCCTGTCCATGTATGTCGACGAACTCTTCCCCGGCTATGAAATGCTCGGACGCGGGGCGTTTCGCGTAATCCGCGACAGCGATATCGAGATCGAGGAAGAATCCGAGGACCTGGTGCTCGAGTTCGAACGTCTGATGAAGCAACGCCGCCGTGGCGTTATTGTTCGTTTGACGCTGGATGCGGAAATGCCGGCGGGCCTGCGCGATTTCATCGTCGCTCACCTTCATGCCGAAGAGCAGGATGTGGTGCCGATGCCCGGACTTCTCGGACTGGCGCAGATTGATCAGCTCATTCCTGACGACCGGTCCGATCTGGTTTTCCCGGCCTACGAGCCGCGCTATCCGGAACGGATTCGCGATCATGGCGGCGATTGCTTCGAGGCGATCCGGGAGAAGGACATCATCGTCCACCATCCCTATGAAAGTTTCGATGTCGTGGTGAAATTCCTGCGGCAGGCGGCGGCCGATCCCGATGTCGTGACCATCAAGCAGACGCTCTATCGCACCTCAAAAAACTCGCCGATCGTCGCCGCGCTGATCGAGGCCGCCGAAGCAGGCAAGAATGTCACCGCCCTGGTCGAACTCAAGGCGCGCTTTGACGAGGAGGCCAATCTGAAATGGGCCCGCGACCTGGAACGCGCAGGCGTGCAGGTCGTCTACGGCTTCATGGAGTACAAGACCCACGCCAAGATCTCGCTCGTCGTGCGGCGTGAAGGTCCGCTTCTGCGCACCTATGCGCATTTCGGCACCGGCAATTACCACCCGATCACGGCGCGAATTTACACCGACCTCTCGCTCTTCACTGCGGATCCGGCCTTCGGCCGTGATGCCGGGCGGATCTTCAATTTCGTCACCGGCTATGCGCGCCCGGAAAATCTTGAACGCCTTTCGGTTTCGCCGCTGCGGCTGAAGGAGGATTTGCTGGCGCTCATGGAGAATGAGATCACCAATGCACGAGCGGGCAAGCCGGCGGCCATCTGGGCCAAGCTCAACGCGCTGGTACATCCGGAAATCATTGATGGGCTTTACCGCGCAAGCCAGGCGGGCGTGCGTATTGAACTCATCGTGCGCGGTGTGTGCTGCCTGCGCCCGGGCATTCCCGGCCTGTCGGAGAATATCCGGGTCAAAAGCCTGGTCGGGCGTTTCCTGGAACATTCGCGCATCGCCTGTTTTGCCAATGGCAGCGAGATGCCGTCGCCAGCGGCGAAGGTGTTCATTTCCTCGGCCGACTGGATGCCGCGCAATCTCGACCGCCGCGTCGAACTGCTCTGCCCGATCCAGAACCCGACCGTGCATCGCCAGGTGCTCGACCAGATCATGGTCGCCAACCTCAATGACACGGCCCAGAGCTGGTATATGGACGGGCGCGGCGAGTATCGCCGCGTTGACACCTCGGGCATGAAGAAGGCCTTCAGCGCCCATGCCTATTTCATGACCAATCCGAGCTTGTCCGGACGCGGCCATGCGCTCAAGAATGACCAGCCGCCCGTCCTGACGGGGGATGGTTAGCGCTCTTGGATCCGGTCAACATCACCCATCCGGCCTTTGCGGAGAATGCAGTCGAACGGGATATCGCGGTCATCGATGTCGGTTCGAATACCGTACGTCTGGTGCATTTCCGCCTCGAGGGACGGGCGATCTGGCCGGTCTTCAATGAAAAAGTGATGGCCGGACTCGGGCGTGGCCTGCGCCAGCGCGGCACGCTGCATCCCGACAATATCGATATCGCCATGCGGGCCCTGAAACGCTTTGAGCGTCTGCTTGATGCGAAGGGGGTTGGCGAGCGTTATGCGGTTGCCACAGCCGCCGTGCGCAATGCGAGTGACGGGCCGGAATTCGTCCAGCGCGTGGCGGTGGAAACCGGGTTTCAGCTGCGTGTTCTGTCCGGGCCCGAGGAGGGCGAGCTTTCCGCCCTTGGCCTGGTCACGGGTATTCCCGGCGCCGATGGCATGATGGGCGATCTGGGCGGCTCCAGCCTTGAGCTGACCCCGATCGATCACGGTGCACTCGGTGCGGGGCAGACTTTCGCGCTGGGCCCCCAGGAAGCTATTCCGCCGGGCCCCTGGGATGCTGATACGGTCTGCGGACTGATTGATGAGCGTTTGCGTGAGGCCGGTGTCCTGATCGGGCAGGGCGGAGACTTCTACGCGATTGGCGGTGCCTGGCGTTCGCTGGCGCAGCTGGCCTTTGCGCGCTCTGACTACCCGCTGCGTGTCGCCCACCAGTTTCGCATCGATGCCAAGCGGGTGCGGGAATTGACGCGGTTGGCCAGCCGGCTCAGTACCGCGTCACTGGCGGGCATTCCCGGCATTTCCCTGCGCCGCGCCCCGACGATTCCCTATGCGGCCCTGCTGCTCAGCCGCATCGTCGAGATGGGGAAGTTTTCCAATGTCGTCTTCTCTGCCTATGGCCTTCGCGAAGGGGTGTTGATGCAGCAACTGCCCGCTGCCGTGCAGGCAATTGACCCCTTGATTGCCGGCGCGGAAGCGCTGGCGCGGCCAGTCTCGCCGACCCCGGATTTCGGGCGCTCACTGGCGCAATGGATTGCCCCGGCCATGGCCAGTGTCGACACCGTCTTCACGCCGCGCCGCGACCGGGTCCTGCAGGAAGCCGCTGCGCGGCTGGCCGATCTGGGTGCGCGGCGTCATCCCGACCACCGTCTCGAACTGACCCGCGACAGCGTGCTCTACGCCCCCTTTGCCGGCATTAATCATGCCGAACGGGCCTTCCTTGCTGCGGTGATGCATTACCGGTATGGCGGCCGCCGCAGCGCGCTGGATGAGCTGCCGGTCTTCCATCTGATCGACGAGGCCCAGCACGATGTCGCCCAGATGCTCGGCTGCACCTTGCGCCTGGCCGCCAAGTTGTCAGGCCGTTCGGCCAGCCTGCTCGACCGCTTTACCCTGCGCGTCGAGCCGGAGCTGGTGTGTCTGGACGTCGATGAGAGCGTGCGGGACCTCTATGTCGAACGCTCCGTCTCCCTGCTCGGCACCCTGGCCACCGCGATCGGACGCAAGGCGAAGGTGCGGTATTTATAGGCATCTGCCGAGCGCTGTTGTCTCGGGCCCGACGCTGTAGCTTGCATAACTTATGCGTCATGTCGCGCCGTCGAGTATACAATTTCTGAAGCGCGATCCGTTACTTCCGGGGCATGGGACGTAAGATTTCATTGCAGCCGGGTATCCGCAAGACCATCCTGGACGGGTGGAGCAGCCTGACGGTTGCGGCCGGAATTGCCGTGGACATTCCCCCGGAAAGCGCCGGCTGGGTCCGTGCTCAACAGCTGACGGTCTTCCAGAGTTTCGCGCCATTAATCGTGCTCGCCAATCTGCTGAATGTCGGTCTGATGGTCGGCCTGATGTTCGATACCGGTGCGCGCTCGATTGTCCTGGGCTGGGCCGTTGCCATTACAGCGCTGATGCTCGTCCTTGCCTTGCGGGCATGGCATTCGGCGCGCCGGTCCAGGCGCGCGCCGGCCCAGACCCGGTCGCAACGCTCGATCGGAGCCAATACGCGCGATACCGCAATCCTGGGCATTGTCTGGGCCCTGCTTCCAGCCCTGTGCTTCAGCAGTGCCACCCCGCAACACCAGATGGTGATCGCGGTGGTCGCCGTTGGCATGATGTGTGGCGGCGCCTTCATCATGAGCACGGTACCGCGTGCGGCGACGGTTTTCGTCGGGCTACTGGCGCTGGGCAGCTATGTCGGCCTGCTGCGGGATCCGACGCCGCTCAATCTCTTCGTCAGCGGTATGTTGACGGTCTATGCGAGTACACTGCTCTACGGCGTGGCGCGCGTTCGCAAGGAATTCGTCGGCCGTCTGCTCAGTGAGCGACTGGCACGCGACCAAGCCGACCTGATCGGCATGTTGCTGCGCGACTTCGAGGAAGCGGCCTCGGACTGGTTGTGGACGACGGACGCGACCGGCCGGCCAACCGGTGGCTGGGCGCGTTTTGTCGGTGATTCCGCCGCAGCCGGTCACGGGATGACTGACGATTTTCTGACTTTCTTCGAACCCGATTCACAAAGCCGGGAGCTTGACGAACTGATGCGGCGGGACGGAAGTTTCTCCAACCACGTCGTGCGCACCACTGTGGAAAATGGTGCGCGCTGGATCGCGCTGACGGGCAAGCCCGTGCGGCAAAATGGCGTCTTTGCAGGCTATAAGGGCGTTGCCTCCGACATTACCGGAGAACGCGAGAGTGTTGACCGCATTGCTCACCTGGCCGCGCATGACAGTCTGACCGGACTGGCCAATCGCAGCACCTTGCGCGCTGTTCTCGGTGAAGTGCTCGGCTATGCGCCGGCGCGCAAACAGGCCAGCAGCCTGCTGCTGATCGATCTCGACCGCTTCAAGGTCATCAATGACACGCTCGGCCATGCGGCCGGGGATGCGGTGCTGGTGGAAGCCGCGCGGCGTATCCGCGCTGTGATCACCGGTGCCGGACTGGTCGCCCGGATGGGCGGCGATGAATTCGCCGTGGTCATCAACCAGCCCGGCCATAATGCCGAACTGCTGGCGCGCCAGATCATCGATGCGATCGAGCAGCCCTATCTGATTGATGGCAGTGCCGCGAAATGCTCCGCCAGTATCGGATTGCGTCCTGTCTGCGAGACTGATGACGACATGGAGGTTCTGCTGCGTCAGGGCGATCTGGCACTGTATCGGGCCAAGGCGCAGGGCCGCGGCCATGTCGTTGAATTCGACTGGACGATGGATCTGGAAGCGCAGGAATTGATGTTGCTGGAGCATGATTTGCGCTCGGCCATAGCCGGAGAGGAATTGCATCTCGCCTATCAGCCGCTGGCCGATACATCGACAGGCGTCATCGCCGGATGCGAGGCGCTTCTGCGCTGGGAGCATCCACGGCTCGGCAATATCGCTCCGGATCGCTTTATCGACCTGGCCGAGCGCTCCGGGCTGATCGTGCCGGTCGGCGAATGGGTGATCCGCAGCGCGATCGCGGCGGCCGCGAAAATCGATCCGCATATCCGCGTCGCAATCAATGTCTCGCCGATGCAATTGCGCAGCCCCAATCTGTGCGCCGTCTTCATCAATGCCCTCGCGGCCAATGGCGTCGCACCGGAGCGAATCGAGGTCGAGATTACCGAGTCCGTACTGCTGGCCGATACCGAAGCCAATCTGGCTGTGCTGCAGCAATTGCGCGCCCTCGGCCTGCGCATCAGCATGGATGATTTCGGGACCGGCTATTCCTCATTCAGCTATCTGCGCAAATTCGATTTCGACAAGCTCAAGATCGACAAATCCTTTATCGATTGCCTGGGCCAGGAAGACAGTTCCGATGCGATTGTCGGTGCGATTATTGCGCTGGCCCGGGTGCTGGGCATGCGCACCGTCGCGGAGGGCGTGGAGACCTCGGCCCAGCTCGACCTGGTCCGCCGGCTCGGTTGTGACGAGGCCCAGGGCTATCTGTTTTCCAGGCCGATCGATCTGGAGGCCCTGGTCACGCTGGTGGGGGCTGTGCCGACCATGCACGCGACCGGTCCCGAAGCGGAAAGCGGCCAGATCGATGCGCCGGCCGCCATACATTTGCGCAGCGCCGGCTAAGCCGGGTTCGGCCTATTTGCCCTTTGCGCCGACCGGACGGGCTGCAACCTTGCCATCCTCGAGCACCAGGGCAATCTCGCCACGCTTGAGCCCCATCGCCGGTTCGCCAAAGACTTCGCGGCGCCAGCCGCGCATGGCGGGAACATCGGGCGTGTCGCTACAGGCGATTTTCTCGAGATCCGGCGCGGTTGCGATCAGGCGTGAGGCGACACCGGCCTCGTCGGCGACCAGTTTGAGATAGACTTTCAGCAGCTCGATTGTCGGTCCAATGCCCTGGGGCGTCGGCGCCGGTTTCTCGACTTTGGGGGCATAGGCTTCGGGATCGGCCATCGCCGCTTTCATGTCGGCATAGAGCCGCTCGGCCGGCTTCGAGCGTTCGAAGCCGCGCGGCACGGCGCGCAGGCCCTGCATCTGGCCTTCCTCGGTTGGTGCCAGTGTGGCGATTTCGTACAGCGCATCATCCTTCATCACGCGCTGACGCGGCATGTCGCGGGTCTGCGCCTCGCGTTCGCGCCAGGCCGCTGCCGCGCGCAGGGCGGCGAGCCATTTGGGATGGGTCTTGCGCAGTTTCAGGCGTTTCCACGAATCTTCCGGGTCCATCCGGTAAGTGTCCGGACTGGTCAGGATTGCCATTTCGTCCTCAACCCAGGCGGTGCGTTTCTTCCGCTCCAGCCGCTCGCGCATGATCGGATACATGTCGCGCAAATGCGTCACATCGGCCATGGCATAGGTGAGCTGGTTGTCCGACAGCGGCCGGCGCGACCAGTCGGTAAAGCGCGAACCCTTGTCGACCGGACGTTTGAGCAGGGTCTGGACCAGATTGTCATAGGCGATGGAATCGCCCAGGCCGATCGCCATGGCGGCGACCTGGCTGTCAAACATCGGCGCCGGGATCAGACCGTCGCCGAGATTATAGAAGATCTCGAGATCCTGGCGCGCGGCGTGGAAGACTTTCATCACCCGCTCATCGACCATCAGCTCCCAGAAAGGCTCGAGATCGATGCCTTCAGCCAGCGGGTCAATGATGACTTCGGTCTCGCCGCCGGCGGCCTGGATCAGGCAGAGGGCGGGCCAATAGACCGTCTCGCGCATGAATTCGGTGTCGACGGCCACATGTTCGGCCTGGAGGAGGGCGTCGCAGGCCCGGGCGAGTTGATCTGTTGTCGTGATAATGTCCATGCCTTGGCCCTTTAGCGCCTGCGCTGCGATTTGACCATCAGGAAGGCGCACTTGCGGGCTTGCGGCGCAGCGCCAGACGCCAGCCGATGATGGCTGCAGCCAGCAGGCTTCCCGACGCGATCAGCAGGAAGGCGGTCTGGATCGGCAGATGGCCCAGCGCGATGAAGGCGAGGGTGAACTGGCCCAGCGTCGCCGTTGCCGCATTCATGATGCCGCCGGCGGCGAGCAGGCGTCCGCGCATTTCCGGAGCGGCCCGGCGCTGCGCCATCGCCTGCAGGGGGACGACAAACAAGCCTGCGGAAACCGCTGCGAAGCCGAGATCAGCCAGCAGGCGCCAGTTCGATGGATCGGCGAAGAAGGCACCGGCCCCGATCAGCGGCGCGCCGGCCGGCACGATCGGGTTGGACCAGGTCGCCAGGGCGACATCGGTGGTGAAGATCACCAGACCGATCGCGCCGGCGATGGAGAAGGCCAGCGCATCTCCCTTGCCGCTGAGCGCGCCGCACAACAGGGCCCCGACCGCGGCCCCGATTGTGAACAGGGCGCTGAACAGCAACACAACGGTCGCGTCGGCACCGAGCACCGAGGCGGTGAAGACTGGCATCAGGGTAATGATTGAGGCGGCCAGCATCCAGAACCAGGCCGCGCCCAGCAGCGGGCGCAGCACTTCCGGCGCCTTCAGGGCATAACCGAGCACCCGGAAGGTCTCGGCGATGAAGTTGAAGGTTACAGGCAGGTCGCGATTGGCGGCTTCAACGCGCGGCAATTGCCGCGCCGAGATCCAGCCGAAAATCGCGATGACCACCAAACCGCCGCCGATCACTTCCGGGCCCAGCGGAACCACGGCGAGCCAGGTTCCCAAGGCGACACCCAACAGGATGGAGACATTGAGAAAACCGCTCAGCAGGGCATTGGCCGGGACCAGCTCATGCGGCGCCATCAGCGAGGGCAGGGCGGAATTCTTGGCCGGGGTGAAGAAGGCCGATTGCGTGCCCATCAAAAACAGGGTCGGCAGGAGCAGGAGTGGCTGGCGCAGGAAGAGGGCGAGGGCGGCCAGCAACATGATCCAGATTTCGATCTGCTTGGTGACACGCATGATACAGGTTCGGTCATATTTGTCGGCCAGCCGTCCGGCGATCGCCGAGAAGAGGAAAATCGGCAGGGTGATCATCGAGGCGGCGATCGGCACGAGAATATCGCGTTCGAGTCCAAACAGGCTCAGCCCGCTATAGGTGACCATGGTCACCAGCCCGTAGCGGAAGAGGTTGTCGTTGAGCGAGCCAAGGCACTGCGCCAGCAAGAGCGGCAGGAAACGCCGCTGTGTCATCAGCTCGCCTGCGATCTTGGCGCTCATGATCGTCCCTCCGATTCGAGCTCGCGGCTGCGCGTCTCGATGGTATCCTGCAGGCGTTGCATGAATATCTCGCGCGGCAGACCGGGCGGGATCGGTTCGAGGAATTCAATGACGGCCGGTCCGGGATGCTTGTCCCATTCCTCTTCAGGCCATCGAAGGCCCAGATTGGTTGCGACCGGTACCACGCTCCGGCCGAGCTCAGCATAGAGCATGTATACACCTTTGCGGTAACGCCGGGTTACGCCGACTGCCGCCATCCCCCCCTCCGGATAGATTAGGACAGGGCGATGATCGTCGGCGATCTGCCTGATGCTCTCCTTGAGTGCGCCCTGGGCCCGGTTATGGCCCTGGGCATCGACCATGGTCGCACCGGCGCGCTGGACGATGCGATTGACCAGGGGGAATTTCTCGATCCCGTTGCCAATGACGAAATTGAGGTCACCGGCGATCGCCATCATCAACGGGCCGTCGGCATAGGCCTGGTGTTTGGCGGCTATGATGACCGGTTCACCGCGCGGCGGCTGGCCGCGCACTTCAACGGCAATTCCCGCCACCCAGCGCATGCAAAAACGGGTCGTGGCACCGTAGGCGATTATGACGGCCATAAGCGGGCCGCGCCAGGGCAGCCAGGCGGCGGCATAACAGGCGAGGGCGAACAGCGCCGACAGGCCCCAGAACAGGATATTGAAAACCAGCGATCGCATCGCTCGACTCCCGCTATTGGTTGCTCATTCAGACCAGGTGTTAATGCATGGCCGGGTCGGTTTGACCTGCATTTTCGGGATCAAAGACCGATTCTGTCGCTGCCACCGAATTCTCCGCCTCGAGGCGCCGGGAACGGGTTTCGACGCGGCGTTCCAGTTCGGCGAGAAATGTGTCCCGATCAGAGCTGGGTGCCATGGGATCAAGGAATTCAATCACGGCCGTGCCGGCGAATTTGGTCCATTTCTGCTGCGGCCAGCACTGGCCCAGATTGGTTGCCACGGGCACGACGGGCCGGTCTAGCTGGGAGGAGAGCTGCCAGGCGCCGGAACGATAGCGCAGACCGGATCCGACCGGGGTCAGATGGCCTTCCGGATAAATCAGGATCGGGCGCGGCCGGCCTTCACCGTGGGAGCGTTGCACGCCGGCGCGCAAGCTGGCTGCCGCTGCGGCACCGCCCTTGTTGGAGACAATGATCGCGCCGCAGCGATTCAGCACCCACCCGATCAGCGGATAGTTCAGCATATGGTCGCCGCAGATGAAATTGACGTTGCCGCACTTGGCCATCATTACCAGCCCATCGCCCCAGGACTGGTGTTTGGCGGCCAGGATGACCGCCTGGTTCTTCGGCGGCGTGCCTCGCACCTCGACCCGGATCCCGCATATCCAGCGCATCAGCAGCACGGTCAGCCGGGCATAGGAGCGGATCCCGTGCATCAGGATCCGCCGATCCGGCAAGAGTGCGAGGATGGCGCAAACCAAGGCATAAATGGCGGTGATCAAATAATAGGCGAGGTTGAAGAGGAGAGAACGCATGATGATCTCCGAAAGCTGGGGCAAAAAGGGGCGGCGGCAGGGCGCTCAGGCGGCGCGCAGCACGGCCATGATGGCGGTTGTGAAAACCGGGATGAGTTCGGTCATGGGCTGTGCGATGCGGCCGAAAATCCGGTATTCGGCCGGCTGCATCACCAGACCGAGCGCCATTGCGGCGGCCAGTTCCGGATCGCGGGCCGGGATTTCCCCGCTGGCCATCGCGGCGGTTACGCGCGCGCTCATCACATCTGACGGATTGGCACCGCCATCGCCGGAGGCGGCGAGGAAGTAGTTGCGATGCGTGAGATGATAAGTGAATTGCGCCGGATCGTTCTCGGCCAGTTCGCAATAGGCGGTGACGACGGCATGCACGGTTTCTTCCAGGCTGGCATCGGGCCGGATATTGGCGTCGACCAGTTGCAGCAGGCGCGCATGGATCGCCTCGAACATCAGACGGGCGAGCGCATCCTTGCTCTTGAAATGGCGATACATGGCGCCATCCGAGATTTCACAGGCCTGGGCGATCTGCTTGATGGAGACCCCGTCCATGCCCTGGCAGGCGAAGAGTTTCAGCGCTGCCCGCTCGATCCGCGCCTTGGTCGTGCCGCGCGCCGCCGTGACGCCGACATTCGGGTCGGTGCCTTCAAACAGGTCTTCTCGAAGTTTTCCGGTCATGGCTGGGCCTCGCCTGGCATGGAAGTAAGTGTTCATTCACAAGCTGTTTGTCATAGCGTGACCGTAACTGCAAGTGAATAGTTACTTACATCACCGATTTCGCCGTGATGCCTCGTGTGGGTATGCGGATCGACCTTGTCACCGGGCCGGGAGCGGGCGCATGGTGACTCGCCCTGACCGTCGGCGCGGACACCGCGTTGCAACTGGCCGGGGCGGTTATCCGGGGCGCGAGCCCCATCGGTCATCCAGGAGAGAGACCCCCATGAATAAGTTCGTTTTGGCCATGATGGCAGCGTCGAGCCTGAGCCTGATTGGCACCTCGGCATTTGCCATCGACCACCACATGGCCGGCGAGGCTGCCGCAGCACCGACACAGGAAGAGTGTCTGGCGTTGTATGATGGAATGATGGCGGATGTTGCCGAAGGCGACCAGGCCGCTCACGACGCCGTTCTGGCGGCCATGGACGACGAAACCCGCGTCAAGTTCGATGCTTGCCACGACATGATCCACGCTGCTCGCCATCCCGGGGCAGCACCGGAATCCCATGCCGAACACCATGCTGACGAGGCTTCAGCCGCCGATGATATGCCGCATGGCGAGCACAATATGCACGAGGTTGACCAGCCGCAGGAATAGCGTTTGCCGAGCTGAATGACGAAGGCGGCGCCGGAACCCGGCGCCGCCTTTTGTTTTGGGGGAAGGGGGCGCGACCACATCTCCACGTGTGGGACGTCATGGATGTCCCACTGAACTTACGACAACTCCGGCATTCGCCGGCGTCCCACACACCTCCCATTGCGAGGTGATCCACTCAAACCTCCAGCGGTCAGCCGCGTGGAGATTTGGGTATGCGCGGCGTGTCACAACTGCACCATTTCCCCCCAAATCCTTGACATTGAGGCCCCGCCACAGGCATGTCGCGGCAACTCCATTCACGCTCATTGCGGACCTTGAAAACCATGCACGCTTATCGCTCCCATACCTGTGGCCAGCTTCGCCCGAGTGAAGTCGGTCAGACGGCCCGGATTTCCGGCTGGATCCATCGCAAGCGCGATCATGGCGGCCTGCTCTTTATCGATCTGCGCGATCATTACGGCATCACCCAGTGCGTGCTCGAGCCGGAAAGCGAGCATTTCGAACGGCTTGAGCGCTTGCGCGTTGAAAGCGTCGTCACCATTACCGGCGATGTCGTCGCCCGCGATGCCGAGGCGCTCAATGAAAACCTGCCGACCGGCGGGATTGAAGTGCGGGTGCGCGATCTCGCCGTGCAGTCGGAAGCGGAGGAGCTGCCGCTGCCCGTCTTCGGTGAGCCGGACTGGTCGGAAGAGGTTCGCCTCAAGCACCGCTATATCGATCTGCGCCGTGAAAGCCTGCACAAGCGCATCGTGCTGCGCTCGAAGATCATCGACTCGATCCGCCGCCGCATGGTCGATGAGGATTTCGTCGAATACCAGACGCCGATCCTGACCGCCTCCTCGCCGGAAGGCGCGCGCGATTTCCTCGTGCCCTCGCGTCTGCACCCGGGCAAATTCTACGCCCTGCCGCAGGCACCGCAGCAGTTCAAGCAGCTGATCATGGTCTCCGGCTTCGATCGCTATTTCCAGATCGCACCCTGTTTCCGCGATGAAGACGCCCGCGCCGACCGCGCACCTGGCGAATTCTACCAGCTCGACATGGAAATGAGCTTCGCGACCCAGGAAGACGTGTTCAATGTCATCGAGCCGGTGCTGAAAGGCCTGTTCGACGAATTTGCCGATGGTCGCACCGTGCCCAATACCGCCTTCGAGCGCGTCACCTATGCCGATTCCATGGCCTGGTACGGTTCCGACAAGCCGGACCTGCGCAATCCGATCAAGATGAGCGATGTCACCGAGACCTTCCGCGGTTCCGGTTTCAAGGTCTTCGCCGGCATGATCGAGAAGAATCCGAAAATCGCCGTCTGGGCGATCCCGGCGCCGACCGGCGGCAGCCGCGCCTTCTGTGACCGGATGAATTCCTGGGCCCAGAAGGATGGTCAGCCCGGCATGGGCTATATCTTCTGGCGCGAGACCGATGGCGTGCTCGAGGCCGCTGGCCCGGTCGCCAAGAATATCGGTGAGGAACGCACCGAAGCCCTGCGGGTTTCACTCGACCTCAAGGCCGGCGATGCCGTCTTCTTCGCCGCTGGCGAGCCGAAAGCCTTTGCCAGCTTTGCCGGACGCGCCCGCGATGTCGTCGGCAAGGAACTCGATCTTTGCGAGAAGAATGTCTTCAAATTCTGCTGGATCGTCGATTTCCCGATGTATGAGTGGGATGAAGACAACAAGAAGATCGACTTCTCGCACAACCCGTTCTCGATGCCGCAAATCTCGGCCGAGGAATTTCTGGCGATCGAGGCGGGCGATGATGAGACCCTGCTCGGTCTCAAGGCCTTCCAGTATGACATTGTCTGCAATGGTATCGAGCTGTCCTCCGGCGCGGTGCGCAACCACCGTCCCGATGTGATGCTGAAAGCCTTCGCCCATGCCGGTTATGATGCCGCGACCGTGGAAGAGGAATTCGGCGGCATGCTCAATGCCTTCCGCTATGGCGCGCCGCCGCACGCCGGTATCGCTCCGGGCGTCGACCGCATTGTGATGATCCTCGCCGGTGTCGATAATCTGCGCGAAATCGTGATGTTCCCGAAAGACCAGCAGGCGCGCGATCTGATGATGAATGCGCCGGCCGAGGTCGAGATGAAGCAATTGCGCGAACTGCATATTCGCAATGTGATTCCGGAAGCCAAGAAGACCAGTTAGGCCGGCTTGCCCGCACCAGGATGAGAAACGGCCGGAGCGCAAACTCCGGCCGTTTCTATGGGGCAGGCGCGCCGCCCGGCGTTAATGGTCCGGCGGCGGAGGTGGACGGTGAGGATTGGGGCTCAGCCAGATCTGGTGCTCGCCATCGCCTTGAAGCTCGATCATCATTCTATCCCGGCGGCGGGATTCTTCCACACGTCGTTCCATTTCCTGGACATGGGCTTCCGCACGGGCTTCGGCCAGCGCCAGGGCGCGGCTGCGTTCGCGCTCGGTGTGGGCGATCGCTTCGCTCTGCTCTATCCGGGCGCGCTGGATTTCACGCTCAGCGCGGGCAATATCGCGCAAGGCCGCCGCCGAGACGCCGCGCAGCGTCTCCTCGTCGAAGGTCTCGCCACGAACATTCGGCACCGCGCCATTGCCTGACAGGAGTTCGACAATCCGGCCATCCTCGGCTTCCAGGCGGATTGTGGAGCCATGATCGCCGCCACGGCTGACGCGCCAGCCAAAGCGGACATTATCGCCGCCACCGACCGTGACGCTGCGGCTCGGGTTGCAGGTTGGCAGTTCGTAACCGCCATCGAGCCGGGTCGCCTCGTCGCCGCAGGCGCCGCGCATGGCCTCTTTGGACAGGCCCGTTACATTGGTGATTACGGCCGCCGTGAAATTGACGCCACGCAAATTGGCGCCGGTGAAGTTGACGTTGTCGAGCACCGCATCCTCGAAACTCGACCCGCGCAGGTCGGCATCAAGAAAGCTTGTGTCACTGCCGGTGGTTTCCGTGAAGTTGGCGCCGCGCAGGGAAGCGCCGCGAAAGTTTGCGTCGCCGATCTGGGAGCGGAAGAAATTGGCCTGGTTGAGGACCGCATTGGCAAACACCGCATCTTCCAGCGAGCTGCCGATAAAGGTCGCAAAGGCCATTTGCGTATCGGTGAAATTCGTATCTTCCAGCGAGGCGGCGGAGAAGTTGACGCGTTCGATATGGCTACCGGTAAAGTCGGCATCACTCATATCGGCGCGCAGGAAGGTGACGCCACTTAACCGGGAATGGGTCAAGATGGTGTGGGTGAATTCGGTATCGGTAAAGCGGCTCTCGACAATGGTCGTGCCGCCCAGCTCCGAATTCGCGAAGGTCGAGCCTTCGAAATTGGCGCCGATGAAGATCGCTCCCGCGAGATTCTTGTCCGAAAAGTCACAGGATTCGCACTCGCCGCCGATGGCCAGTCCGCGTCGTGGATGGTCATCGCCCACGGCCCATCCTGGCTGGGTGCCGATCAGGAGGCTCAACAGGGCGAGAGCCAATATGGTGGCGGGGTTCCGCATGGGTTCAGAGATAAAGCACGATCCAGCTGGTGACGACTTAAATCACAGTAATCCCACTGTCATCACCGGCCAACGCGCCGGTCATGGTCTAGCGGCAGGGGCGCACATGCAATCCGGCCGGGAGCAGGGTCGACGGGTCTCCGCAGGCGCCGTTGAGCTGGCTCTGGGTCAGGCCGATCGCGGTGGTCATTTCGGCACCGGAGATGTTGACGCCGCTCAATTGGGCGCCGCTCAGATTGGCGCTGCCGAAATAGGCGCCGACCAGGACTGCGCCGGTGAGATCCGCATTGCGGAAGCTGGCGCTGGTGAAACGGCCGCCGAACATATTGGCGAGCGACAGGTTCGCATTGTCGAAATTGGCACGGTTCATCGTCGAAAGGGCGAGATTGGCCTGGCGCAATCGCGAGCCGGAAACGTCAATACCCGGCAGGTCAAGATAGCCGAGTTCGGCCTGGAATAGGTTGCAGCCCGGGCAGGACTGGCCCGCCTGAACGCGAGCAATCTGGGCCGCGTCCTGGGCGTGGGCACCTGCGGATGCCGACAATAAGATCGCGATGGCAGCCAAAATTCGTTTCATAATGAGGCGCTCCGAGCCAGATACAGGGGCCGATGCAAGCTGCGCGCCGGGCCGGACGGCTGATCAGCCCGAGGTCCAGTTGCAGGCATCGCAACGATGCGCATTTTCGCTGTGCACGACGGTGAAATGACCGCATTCCGGACAGGGATCGCCGGAATACAGGCTGACATCCTGACGCTTCGAGCCCCGCGATGCGGGCTCGGCATGATGCATCTCGATCTCGCCCATATCCGGTCCCCCGGCCTGACCGCTGGCAAGCTTGCGCGCGGCATTGGCGAACATCACGATATTGTCGGGCACCTGGCCGCGGCTGAAGCCTTTGGAAATAAATCGGGCGGCATCGGTCTGCGAGAGTTTTTCCTCCGCGACGCCCTTGCCGATACCGCCATGATCAGCGGTATCCGGCGCGAGTTCGGCCAGATCCTCACGTCCGAGATAGGACACGCCCAGCTCGCGGAAGAGATAGTCCAGGATCGAAGTCGCGTGCTGGATGGAATCATTGCCAGTCACAGCGCCGGCCGGCTCGAAGCGGGTGAAGACGAAGGCGTCGACGAATTCCTCGAGCGGGACGCCGTATTGCAGTCCGATCGAGATGGCGATGGCGAAATTATTCATCAGCGAGCGGAAGGCGGCGCCTTCCTTGTGCATGTCGATGAAGATCTCGCCGACCTCGCCATCATCGAATTCGCCGGTGTGGAGATAGACCTTGTGGCCGCCGACGGTGGCTTTCTGGATATAGCCCTTGCGCCGGTCGGGCAGTTTGCGCCGTGCCGCCGGTTGTTCGACCACGCGTTCCACAGTGCGCTCGACCGTGCGCTCGATGAGGCGTTCCTTGACCGGCTCGGTCGTGTAATCACCCTTGTCGAAATCGATCGCCGGCAAGAGGTCGAGCAGACCCGAACGGGTCCGGCGAATTTCCAATTGGCGCAGGCCGAGCGCCGAGGCCCGGTCCAGAATCGCGGCGACATCATCAATCGTGTGCTCGCCATCAAGCGCCAATTGGGTCTCGACACTCCCGTTGATCTGGCTCTCGAGCGCCGCGCTCATGGCCAGCTGATCCTGCGGCGTGACCGGTGCGAAGACGGCGCGCCAGTCCAGCGGCAGATCAATCGCATCCTCCAGCGTGCCGCTGCCATGAGCATGGCGGTCGGCCGCAGCGATCTCGGCCTCGCCAAAGCCGAGCGTGCGCGCCAGCGAGCGCCCTTCGGCCTCCAGCACAGCGCTCGACAGCCCCAGCTGTTCGCGGCAGACCCCTTCGCCGAGCGTCCAGCGATTGAGCGCATGGCGCACGGAGGCGCCGTCACCGATTATATCCTCCACCCGTTCAATCGCGGCGTCGGGCAAGCCAGCACGTTGCAGCGCCGCGACGGATATGCCGGGCGCACCGCGCAATGTGCCGTGCCCGGCAGCATGGTCCTCGGCGATTTCGATTTCTGTCGGACTGGCGCCGAGCTGGCGCAGGCCGGCGCGTACACAATCGCGCAAGCGGTGGCCGCCGGAAATGCCGCCATCGGCGATGATCGCGCCTTCGACCGCGGCCGCACCCTGGCTGTCATTGTCGAACAGGCCGGCAATCGCCGGGTCGGGCCGGCTGCTGGTCAGGGTCAGGCCGGGACGGGCAAGGGCGGAACGCGGAGCAAAGCGGGAGGAGGCCCGTTCCAGCTCGGCGGTCAGTGTGGCAAAGGGGCCGGGCAGCTCACCCGTTTCCGGATCGGGGCCGAGGCCGGGGGCCTGGGCACCAAGCTCGCCGCCGGTTTCGCGCAGGCACAGGCTGGCCAGCCGTCCGATCGCAGCCGCGACCGCGCGCGCTTCGCGACTGCCATAGGCCATGCCGCCGGCGCTCAACAGTGCGCCAAGGCCCGTCAGATTAAGCGTTCCGGCGGTCTCGGCTGTCCGGGCGGTGCTCAGGGTCAGAGCATGGGACCAGAGCCGCATCGCATCGGCCAGCAGGTCGGCGCGGAAACCCGTCTGTGGCTCAAGGAAGGCGGGAAGATTGATATGCAGGGCCGGGCCGCTGGCGGCCGGGCCGGCCTGGAAAGCGAGCGAGGGAGCACCGAAACTCCACACCGTGCGGGCGATATTGTCGCGTAGCTCGCGGGCGCGAATACTGGTGCGCCCGGGATCATCATCGCCGCCGAACTGCCAGGTCTCGTCGGCCTCGATGGCGCGGCCCAGCGCGTTCGGGATTTGCAGTATGGTGACCGGCTGGTTCTGGCTCTGCGGCTGCAGATCCGTCAGCGCATCTTCAGCGACGCCTTGGCGGGCCAGGGCGAGGGCGCGCTCAACCGCCTCCTCCGCCACGCCATCACGCAAGGCGGCCCGCATGGCGCGGGCGAGGGCGGCATTGCGGCGCGGGTCAAAGCGTTCATTGGCCTCACCGGAGCAGCGGTGACAGGCCTGGGCAATCGCATCCAGCCGGTCGCGCGTGACGCGGGCACCGACATCGAGCATACCGCCGCGCAATGCGCTTTCTGCGACGCCCCGCAATTGCGCCGGGGCGGCGGCGCTGCCGGCGTGAATGGTCGTGGCTTGTGGCCGGATTGCCGCCGCCGGGACTGACAGGCCGTAGGCCCAGTCAATGCCGCCATGACGGCATAATTCCGCGTCGGGAATGACATAGCGGCCGCGCAGGCTGGCGGCGAGTTCCCCGAGAAAGACCGGGGCCTCGTCCGGGCTGTCGAGCCCGCCATGCCGGGCGACCGACCAGGTCAGCGAGCCGGCAATGCGCGCGATGACGGCATCATAACCCGTCTCGGCCGCCAGCTCGCTGCCTTCGGCCAGCTGTGGTGAGAGGCCGCCAAAGGCCTGCAGGCCGGGGCGCGGACGGGTCGATACAGGGCGGGGCTGGTCGAGCAGATCGGCGAGGGCGTGGATGGCCGCCGGGCTCCAGTCCTGCGGCACCGTAATCGGGCGGGCGGTATCGCCGTCCTTCTCGCTGTCAGGGTCACCATAGGCATCGGCCGCGCGCGACACGAAAGCATAGCGGTCACCAGCGGCAGCAAGCGCTTCGGCAAAGCGACGATTGAGTTTCATGACACCACCCTCTGGTCCCCGAATCGCCCGGAGCTGGCCTCAGTCTACCGCGCCGGGCTGCGCGTCATAACCCCGCAGTGTTCAAGACTGGACCCGATGGCCATGCGAAGGCATATACGGTGGAATTCCTCGCCGCGACCGACTCGGAGCCGCACGCCATGTTGGGTTTTATCTCCAAGATTTTCATCTGGTGGAATGATGCCACGCCGGGCACCTTGCTGACGCTTTCGCGTCGCGGTGCCAAAAAGGTTGGCGAAGACGATTACGGAAATCGCTATTTCGAAGAGAGCGGCGTGACCGGTCCGGACGGCAATAAGCGCCGCTGGGTGATCTATAAGGGTTATGCCGACGCCTCGCGCGTGCCGTCCGACTGGCATGGCTGGCTGCACCACACTTTCGATCAGCCACCCAGCGAAGCGCCGCTGCCGCGTCAGGTCTGGGAAAAGGATCATCATCCCAATCTGACCGGTACGGTGTATGCCTACCGGCCCAGTGGCAGCCTCGTCACCGCGAGCAAGCGCCAGTCCTCGACCGGCGATTACGAAGCCTGGTCGCCGGAATAAAACGGTTCGCCTGTCGGGCGAACCGCCTCGACAGCGCCTTAATCGCGGGGCAGTTTCAAGCCATGATGCGTTTTTTCACAGCCCTGACTCTCGCCGCCTGCCTGCCGTTTGGCCTGCAGGCCCAGGATGGCAATTCCGGGAATTTGTCTGACCCCGCAGCCAGTCTGCGCGGCGATGATCCCGGGGCGCGGGGAAGCCAGGAATTGTCGAGCCAGCCCGGCTCAATTGTTGTGCTGCGCGGCCTCGACAAGGTGACAGCGCGGACGCGCGATTTTGAAGTGCGCATTGGCGACAGTGTCGATTTCGGCGCCCTGACCATCACAGCCCGGTATTGCCGCCGCCGGCCGCCGGAAGAGACGCCCGAGACCTATGCCTTCCTGCAGGTCGTCGATCGCCGGACCGATGGCTTTGGCGTCGATATTGCGGGCGAGATGGTCTTCTCCGGCTGGATGTTCGCCTCGCGGCCGGCACAAAACCCACTTGAGCACGCGATCTATGATGTCTGGGTGCTCGACTGCAAGGCTTGAGCCTGCTGCAGCGCCACCTGGCCATTGACCTGCGCCGGTAACGCCAGGAAATCCCCATCCAGTTTCAATGCCCGGGCGAGCCGCGCCTTGTAGTCATCGCGCGTGATCGAGTGGGCGCCGAAGGTTTCCAGGTGTTCTGTCGTAAACTGGGTGTCGAGCAGGGCATAGCCGCCGGCGTTCAAACGGGCGAGCAAATGTACCAGCGCGACTTTGCTGGCATCACGTTCCAGCGAAAACATGCTCTCGCCAAAGAAGGCGCCGCCAAGTGAGACGCCATAGAGGCCACCGACCAGCTCGCCGCCGCGCCGGCACTCGACGCTATGGGCATGGCCCTGGCGATGCAGCTCGGCATAGAGGCTGAAAATCCCGTCATTGATCCAGGTCTCCTCGCGGCCCGGTGCCGACTGGCAACAGCCTGCGACCACGGCGTGGAAGTCGAGATTGATGCTGACCTGGAACACTTCCTGGCGCACCGTGCGCTGCAATCGGCGCGGGATATGAAAATCATCGAGCGGCAGGATGCCGCGCTCGTCCGGATCGAGCAGGTAGATGCGTGGATCGTCGCGACCTTCCGCCATCGGGAAGACCCCGCGGGCGTAGCATTCGAGAAGTTCTGTGGCCCCGAATCCGCGCATCAAGTCTCCGCCTGTCTAGGCCTCGCGGCTGGCCAGCCAGTCTTCCAGCCAGCGGATATGGTAATCGCCATTCACGAATTCCGGTTCCTCAAGCAGGTTGAGGAAGATCGGGATCGAGGTCTCAATCCCGCCGACGACCATTTCCTCCAGCGAGCGGCGCAGACGCAGCAGCGCCTCGGCGCGGGTGCGGCCATGCACGATCAGCTTGCCGATCAGGCTGTCATAATAGGGCGGCACGGAATAGCCGGTATAGAGCGCCGAATCGAGCCGCACACCGAGCCCGCCTGGCGCATGGAAATCGGTGATCTTGCCCGGCGAGGGCGCGAAGGTGCGGGGGTTTTCCGCATTGATCCGGCATTCGATCGAATGGCCTTCAAACGTGATGTCTTCCTGGCGGATATCGAGATGCGCACCATCGGCGACACGGATCTGTTCGCGCACCAGATCAATGCCGGTGATCATTTCGGTCACCGGGTGTTCGACCTGCAGGCGCGTATTCATCTCGATGAAATAAAACTCGCCGTTCTCGTAGAGAAATTCGATCGTGCCGACGCCGCGATAGCCGATTACCTCGATCGCCTTGCGCACGGTCTCGCCGATCGTGGCGCGCTCCTCGGCCGTCAGGGCCGGCGAGGGGGCCTCTTCGAGGATTTTCTGGTGACGGCGCTGCAAGGAACAATCGCGCTCACCCAGATGCACGACATTGCCGTGCATGTCGGCGAGGATCTGGATTTCGATATGGCGCGGCCGGCCGAGATACTTCTCGAGATAAATGGTGCCATCGCCAAAGGCCGCCGCAGCTTCCGCCGAAGCGGTCTCCATGGCTTCCTGGAGCTTTTCCTCGTTTTCCGCGACCTTCATGCCGCGACCGCCGCCACCCGATGCCGCCTTCACCAGCACGGGGTAGCCGATCCCGCCCGCGATTTCCTTGGCTTCCTTGATATTGGAAACGCCGCCTTCCGAGCCGGGCACGACGGGGATCCCGGCAGCCATCACGGCCTTCTTGGCGGTGATCTTGTCGCCCATCATCCGGATATGCGCGGCCGTCGGGCCGATAAAGGTCAGGTCGTGAGCCTCGACGATTTCGGCGAAGCGGGCATTTTCAGACAGGAAGCCATAACCCGGATGGATCGCCTGGGCGCCGGTGACTTCCGCCGCCGCGATGATGGAGGGTATGTTGAGATAGCTCTTGGCGGCCGAAGCCGGGCCGACGCAGACACTCTCGTCGGCGAGGCGCACATGCATGGCATTGGCGTCGGCCTCCGAATGGATGGCGACGGTGCGAATGCCCATTTCACGGCACGCCCGGTGGATGCGAAGGGCGATTTCGCCGCGATTGGCGATCAGGATTTTATCGAACATGTTTGGCGCTCGCGGCAGGGGTGAGCGTTAGATCAGGATGAAGAGCGGCTCGCCGAATTCGACCGGCTGGCCTTCTTCGACAAGAATTTCCGAAATCTTGCCTGATTTTTCCGCAATGATCGGATTGAAGGTTTTCATCGCTTCGATCAGCAGGATGGTGTCGCCCTTTTTTACCATTTCGCCGACTTTGACGAAATTGTCTGATTCCGGATTGGGTTTCAGATAGGCGGTGCCGACCATGGGCGAATTGATGACGCCGGGATGAGCGCTGAGGTCACCGGCGCCGGCGACCGGTCCCGGCGTCTCGACAGCATAGCCTGGCGGGGCAGCGGCGGCGGCCGGTGCGGCGACAGCCTGCACCACTTGGGCGGCCTGCAGCTGGCGGGCGATGCGCAGGCGAAGATCGCCGCGCTCAACCTCGATTTCCGACAGATCGGTTTCGCGCAGGATATCGGCGAGCTCGCGCACGATTTCAGGGTCGATAGGCGAACGGCTTCGGGTCTCAGAACTCATGATTTGGGCCTTTTGGATCCGTCAGTGATGCAGGCAATGCAATGCTGCGTCGATTCCCAGCAGATAACTTGCCAGACCAAGTCCGGTAATGCTGCCTCTGGCTGCAGAGGCGACGAAGGAGTGGTGCCGGAAAGATTCCCGGGCGGCGGTCTGGCTCAAGTGAACTTCAATGACAGGGGGTTCTATCGCGCGAACCGCGTCATGCAAAGCCACAGATGTATGTGTGTAGGCACCCGGGTTGAAGACGATGGCGCTGGCCTTGAGATTCGCCTCGTGCAGCCAGTCAACCAGCACGCCTTCATGGTTGGATTGCCGGAATTCGATTACCTGGCCCAGCTTGCCGGCATGGGCGGCGCAGGCAGCTGCGATATCATCGAGCGTCATGGCTCCGTAGATTTCCGGCTCGCGACTGCCGAGGAGATTCAGGTTCGGCCCGTTGAGAATGTAGATCGGTTTCGTCATGGCCTTGCCTTACAGCCCGCATAAGTTCTACGACGTCAGCCATCCCACTTACAAGCGGAGTGAGCGGAAGCCGTGTTGCAACTGACAGTCAATGGTGAGGCGCGAAACATGCCAGCGGGCAGTCTTGTCGCCGATCTGGTGCATGCCCTCGGGCTGGACGGGCGCAAGATCGCTGTCGAGCGCAATCTGGAAATCGTGCCCCGCTCGCGCTACAGCCTCGATGCGCTGGCCCAGGGTGACCGCATCGAAATCGTCGCCTTCGTCGGAGGTGGATAAAATGGAAGACGGATCAATCATGACGCAGGCCTTGCAGGACAAACCGCTGGTGGTCGCCGGCCGCACACTCTCATCGCGCCTGATCATCGGCACCGGCAAATATGCCAGCTATGAGCAAAATGCCCGCGCCCTGGAAGCGTCCGGCGCCGAGATGATCACCGTCGCGATCCGGCGCGTGAACCTGTCCAATCCCGACGAGCCGCGGCTGGTCGATTTCATCGATCCGGAACAATATATTTTCCTGCCGAACACGGCGGGCTGTTTCACCGGCGAGGATGCCGTGCGCACCCTGCGTCTGGCCCGCGAGGCCGGTGGCTGGAACCTGGTCAAGCTGGAAGTCCTGTCCGATCCCAAACATCTCTATCCCGACATGGTCGAGACCCTGCGCGCCGCCGAGCTGCTGATCAGGGACGGCTTCGACGTCATGGTCTATTGCTCCGATGATCCGGTCTTCGCAAAGAAGCTGGAAGAGATCGGCTGTTGCGCCATCATGCCGCTTGGTGCCCCGATCGGCTCGGGCCTGGGGATCCAGAATCCGGTCAATATCCGCCTGATCATCGAACAATCATCGGTGCCGGTCATCGTCGATGCCGGCGTCGGCACGGCGTCGGACGCGACCGTCGCGATGGAGCTGGGCTGTGATGGCGTGCTGATGAATACGGCCATCGCGGAGGCGAAGGACCCGGTGCTGATGGCGTCAGCGATGAAGCATGCCGTCATCGCCGGCCGGCAATCCTATCTCGCCGGCCGCATGCCGAAAAAGCGCTATGCCGACCCGTCCAGCCCGCTTTCCGGCCTGATCTGACGGCCTCCTAGCCGCCCAGCCCGGTCTGCAGCGCTGCTTCCAGAGCCAGCTCATTGGCGCCTGCCACAACCACACCATCGACGATGAAGAAGGGCGTGCCGGTGACGTCGAGCGCCTGGCCCAGCGCGCGTACATCGAGGATGTGATTCATGATCGCCTCGTCTTCCATATCGGCTCGCATCCGCGCCACATCGACCCCGGCCAGCGCAGCGAGCTGGTCGATCCGTGTTGCCGGCAGCGGGCCGCTGGCATTGATCATGGAGCGGTGGAAGACCTCATAGAGTTCCGGACCCTGACGCAGCGCCGCCAGCGCGGCGCGGGAGGCTTCCAGCGAATCGGGACCGAGGATGGGATATTCCTTGAAAATGAACTGGACGCGGTCGCCATAGCGCTCATTGACGTCGGTCACCCATTCATTGGCGACGCGGCAATAGGAGCATTTGTAATCCATGAATTCGACGATGGTGACGTCCGGCTCGGCGCCGCCGAAACGCGGATCGCGGGCATCGCCGTAAATCGCCGACACATTGCGTTCGATCGCGGCATAAACATTTTCCATCTCGCGGGCCTGGGCGCGACGCTGCAACTCGATCAGTGCTTCTTCGATGATTTCCGGATTCTCGAGAATATAGGCGCGCACGATCTCGCCGACTTCCTCGCGGGAACGGTCATTCAATTGCGCATCGGCCGGGGCCTGCTGGCATCCGAGCATGAGGGTGGCGGCAGTAGAGATCGCAATCAGACGCAACATGGGACAAATCCTTTTTCCTGCCGCCCTGTCTAGACGAGAGCGGGCAGAGGCGCGAGGGGGGAAGGTGCAATGACTGCCGGTCAGGCGATCACGAATACGCCATCAATCTCGACTGCAGCACCCAGCGGCAGGACCGGACAGGATACCGCCGAGCGGGCATGCCGGCCCGCATCGCCGAAGACTTCGACCATCAGGTCGGAACAGCCATTGATGACTTTGGGGATGTCGGTGAAGCCGGGCACGGCGGCGACGAATCCGCCCAGCTTGACGACACGTTTCAGCCGCGACAGGTCGCCGCCACAGGCGAGTTTGAGCTGGGCGATCAGATTGATCGCGCACAGCCGCGCTGCCGCCTGGCCGGCCTCGACATCCATATCCAGACCGAGTGTGCCCTTGACCAGCCCCTCGGGGCCGATGGAGACCTGACCGGAGATATAGACCTGGTCACCGGTGCGCACGAAGGGCACGTAATTGGCAACCGGTGCGACGGGCTCGGGCAGGGTGATGCCCAATTCGGCAAGGCGGGTTTCGAAGGCGGACATGGGGGCTCCATTCAGTAGGTTCGCGCGAGACTAGCGGCGTATTGGCGGCATGCAAACGGCAAGTCTTGACTTGACGTGCACGTCATCAGGCAAGATGCGGCGATGAGCACAATGATCCACGAATCAGACATCCGGTTCGACGCCCGTGACGGCTATCAGCTATCCGGCCTCATCATCGCGCCCGAAGCGCCGAAAGCCGCCGTGCTGATCTCATCGGGTACGGGATTTCCCAAGGAACTCTACCGCCGCATCGCGCGCCAGGGTGCCGCCATGGGCTATGCCTGCCTGCTCTATGATTATCGCGGCATTGGCGGTTCGGCACCGCAGCAGATGAGGGGCTTTCAGGCCGATATCGTCGATTGGGGGCGGCTCGATTTCGCCGCCGCGCTCGACCGGGCGCAGGCTCTGGTCCCGGACGGCCCGCTCTATACGCTCGGCCATTCGGTAGGCGGGCATTTGCTGGGCTTTGCCGATAACGGGCTCAAGCCGGCGGCGCATGCCATTGTCTGCGCCGGTACCGGCTATTGGGGCGCCCACGAGCCGAGCTACCGGCCGACGGCGCTCTTCTTCTGGCTCGCCTACGGACCGGCCTGCCTGGCGCTGACGGGCCATATTCCCTCGGGCGGCGCCTGGGGCGGGATGGCCCTGCCGCGCGGTGTGTTCAAGCAATGGCGCCGCTGGGCTTTCAAACCGGGCTATTTCGGCGATGAGCTGGCGGCTCTCGGACCGCATGTCTTCGATCGCATCACCGCGCCGATCATCGACTGGACCTTCGCCGACGACACCCTGGCGAGCCGGCGCGCGGCCGAGGACCTGCTGGCGATCTACAGCGCGGCCGAGACGCAATTGCTGCGGCTTGCACCGGCCGAGGTCGGTGCCGGCCAGATCGGCCATTTCGGAGCGTTCAAACAGGCGGCGCAGGGCTTCTGGCCGATGCCGTTCAACTGGTTCGATCAGGTTTTGCAGGGCCAGGATCGGGGCGTGGCTTCAACATCCGCCCCTTGACCACCGCGTCGCCGCCAAACTTGGCCCGCGCCTTGTCCATGGCCCGCTCGGCGGTCGCGCGGCGGATCGCATTCGGATCGAGCAGGTCGCCGCTATCGCCGACCGCGGCCTGCAAGGCGGAGAAGCCGATCCCGATCAGGCGAAAGCGGGTGCCATCAACCTCTGGCGCGAGCAGCTCGCGGCCGACCTTGAACAGCGTATCGGCCAGCTGGCTCGGCTCGTTCAGGGTGCGACGGCGGGTGCGGCTGCGAAAGTCAGACGTCTTCAGTTTCAGCGTCACGACGGAGCCGGAAATTGCCTTGGCCTTCATCTGGTCGGCGACCTTGACGCATTGGCGCCAGAGCTGATCTTCCAAAGGCTTCAACTCGCTGAAATCGGCATTGAATGTCGTCTCCGAGGAGACGCTCTTGCGCTCGCTCTCCGGTTCGACCCGGCGATGATCCTCGCCGCGCGCCAGCCGTGCCAGGCGATAACCGAAATCGCCATAGCGTCTGGCCATGTCCCTGTCGCTGTGGCGGCGGATATCATTGAGCGTGCGCAGGCCGTCGCGCTCCAGCTTGGCCGCGAAGGCCGGGCCGACGCCGTAGATTGACCGCACCGGCCGGGGGCCGAGGAAGTCCATCGCCTCGGCCTCGCCAATCACTGCGAAACCGTCTGGCTTGTCGAGATCGGAAGCGGTCTTGGCGAGGAATTTATTGAAGGACAGTCCGACCGAAACCGTGATCCCGACCACGTTCTGGATCCGGCGCTGCAGTCTGAGCAGCGTCAGGGCTGGCGGCGCGCCGTGCAGCCGTGTCGTGCCGGTCAGGTCGAGAAAGGCCTCGTCGATCGAGAGCGGCTCGACCAAGGGCGTTACATCGCGCATCATCTCGCGAATGCGCCCGCCCTCGCGGGCATATTTGGCATGATCGCCGCTAATCACGACCGCGTCCGGGCAGGCCTTCAATGCCTTGAACATCGGCATGGCCGAATGCACCCCATACATGCGCGCGACATAGCAGCAGGTCGAGACAACCCCGCGCTGGCGGCCGCCAATAATGACGGGTTTGTCGGCCAGTTCGGGATTGTCCCGCTTTTCGACGGCCGCGTAGAACGCATCGCAATCGATATGCGCAATCGAGAGCGTGCCCAGTTCGGGGTGAAACAAATGCCGGTGTGAGCCGCAGGCGGGGCAGGCATCGACCGGCTCGGCGAGTGGTGTCAGGCAGACGCGGCAATAGCCCCGCGCGCTCATGGCGTCCCGGCCGGCCACAGCCAGGCCGCTCCGCGCACGCCGGAACTGTCGCCATGACGATGCGTGACGATACGGGTGCGCACGATGTCGGAGAACAGGAAATCGGGCAGGCGGGCGGTGACACGCTCCGCCAGGCCAGGGGCATTGGAGACGCCGCCGCCGAGCACGACCACCTCAGCATCGAGAATATTGAGCACGCTGGCGATGCCGCGGGCGAGCCGGTCGCTGTGAAGCTCGACGCTGCGGCGGGCCGGGGCATCGCCGGCTTCCGCCGCGGCAAAGATGTCTGCCGCGCCCAGATCGCCGCCATTGCGCGCCGCGTGGTCGCGCGCCAGGCCGGGTCCGGAGAGCCAGGTTTCATGGCAACCCGATTGGCCGCACCAGCACGAGGCGGCCGGCTGATCCGATTCGTTGGTCCAGGGCAGGGGATTGTGGCCCCACTCGCCGGCAATCCCCTGGGCGCCGTGCAGCAATTTCCCGTCGACCGCAATGCCGCCACCGACGCCGGTGCCGAGGATGATCCCGAACACGATGCCGGCGCCCTGGCCGGCACCATCGACGGCTTCTGACAGGGTGAAGCAATCGGCGTCATTGGCCAGGCGGACCGGGCGGCCGAGTGCGGCCTCGATATCGCGGGCGAAGGGATGGCCATTGAGCCATGTGGAATTTGCGTTACGCATCAGGCCTGTCGCCGGGCTGATCGAGCCGGGATGCCCGATACCGACGCGGCTGCCGTCGCCATATTCGCGCTCGATCGCATTCACCAGACCGCCGATCGCCTCCAGAGTGTCGCGATAGGCCTGCGGCGCGGGCACGCGCAGGCGCTCGATAACCGCCCCTTGCGGGTCCATCGCGACGGCCTCGATTTTCGTGCCGCCCAGATCGATGCCGATTCGATTCATGCTTTCGCCGCTTTCCGGTGCCGATATACTACCCAGGCCGTCATTTGTTCTTATCTTGTTCCCTTTGGCGATGAAAGTGGCCGCTGACTCATTGTTGGTTAAGGAAGATCGGGTTTATTGCGGATGGGGTTCAACAGGCGCGTTACAAGCGCTCAAACAACGGGAAGCGCGTCATCGACATGCTGCAGGTCATGCCCAAAAAGGTCCTGATTGTCGAAGACAACGAGCTGAACATGAAGCTGTTCAACGATCTGCTCGAGGCTCATGGTTATGAGACCTTGCAGACCAAGGACGGCTTCAAGGCCATGGAAATGGCCCGTGAACATCTGCCCGATCTCATCCTGATGGATATTCAATTGCCGGAGGTATCCGGCCTTGAAGTCACCAAATGGCTGAAGGATGACGAGACCTTGTGCTCGATTCCGATTGTGGCAGTGACCGCGTTCGCGATGAAGGGGGATGAGGAGCGGATTCGCCAGGGGGGCTGCGAGGCCTATCTGTCGAAACCGATCACGGTGACCACCTTTATCGAAACCGTCCGACAGTTTCTCGATTAGGGGGCGATGCGATGAGCGCGCGAATCCTGGTTGTTGATGACCAGCCGGCCAATGTCCGGCTGCTTGAGGCCAAGCTTCAGGCCGAATATTTCGACGTCTGCACGGCTGTTGACGGATTCGCGGCCATCGAAGCGGCCAAGCTTGAACAGCCCGATCTGATTCTGCTTGATGTCATGATGCCCGGCATGGATGGCTATGAGACCTGTCGGCTGCTCAAAGACGAGCCGCGCACCCGGCATATCCCTGTTGTGATGGTGACCGCGCTCGATCAGCGCGAAGACCGTATCCGCGGCCTGGAATCCGGTGCCGATGATTTTCTCACCAAACCGATTGATGATGTCACCCTGTTTGCACGGGTGCGCTCCCTTCTGCGCCTGAAGACAGTGCTCGATGAATTGCGCCACCGCGAATCGAGCGATGCGCTGAGCCATGTGATGTCGGAGCCGCTCGGCGAGCTGGAATCCGTGGCCTGTGCCGTCGTGATCAGCGCCGATTCGCGCGCCGCGACCCGCTATGCCGCGGCGATGCCCGCCCAGGTCCGCACCCAGGTCGAGACGGACCCGGTCAAGGGGCTCGAAGCGGCGCGGAAAAACGCCGATCTTCTGATTGTCGACCTGACCTCGCCGGGCTTTGACGGCCTGCGGCTTTGTGCCCGTGTCCGTGCCGACGCCGCGACCCGGCAAATGCCGATCCTGGCCGTGATCAATCCCGGGGATACCCCGAGCGCTGTGCGCGCTCTCGATCTGGGCGTGAATGATATTATCCATCGTCCGGTCGATGCCGGCGAGATGATGGCCCGTGTGAGCACCCAGTTGCGGCGCAAGCGCTATGCGGATCGATTGCGCACCCAGCTCGATGAGAGCCTGGAAATGGCGATCACCGATCCGCTGACGGGATTGCATAATCGCCGCTATATCGCCTCGCGCCTGCATCAGGCGATGGAAGGCTCCAATAATGGCGGCGCGCCGGTCTCCCTGCTGATCGCCGATATCGATCACTTCAAGAGCATTAATGACCGCTTTGGCCATGAAGGCGGCGACTATGTCTTGCGCGGTTTCTCCGAGCGGATACAGCGCGATCTGCGCGCGCTCGATCTGGCGGCGCGCTATGGCGGCGAGGAGTTCGTGATTGTCATGCCCGGGGCCGGGCTGGCAGAGGCGAGGGGCGCCTCCGAGCGTCTGCGGGCCTCGATTGCGGCCGAGCCGTTCGCGATCGGTGACGGCCGTACCACCAGCGTGACGGTGAGTATTGGCTGTGCCCAGGCCGAGGATGGCGAAACCGCCGAATCTCTGTTGCGCCGGGCGGATGAAGCGCTCTATCTCGCCAAGGGCGAGGGACGTAACCGCGTCGAGGCGGCCACCAGCGTCGCGGCCTGATACCGGTTGATCATCTCATTGCTGTCAGTCTTGCCGCCGGGGTTTCTGCGCGCAGCTCCGGCCTCAGACACCCGATTTTCCGCAATTGCGCACGACCCGTCGTCCAAACACGCAGAAGGCCGCAGCGTGTGCTGCGGCCCGATCTACGCTTGGCAAGTCAGACAGAAACCCGTCTTACTTGATTTTGCCTTCTTTGAACTCGACGTGCTTGCGGGCAACCGGGTCGTACTTTTTCAGCACGAGCTTTTCGGTCATGGTGCGCGCGTTTTTCTTGGTCACGTAGAAATATCCCGTGCCAGCCGTGGAGTTCAGGCGGATCTTGATGGTAGTAGGTTTCGCCATGGCTCAGTCGTCCTGATGCTGCGCGCGCGCTCGGCCCCATGCCGTCGCGAGAGCGCGCGAACATACGCAAGGCGCAGCAGGTGTCAACTGCTACGCGCCGCTTTCAGGTGCGTCGCAGCGAGGAAGAGCAGATAGGCGCCCGCGGTTGCAGCCAGCACGACCAGCAGGCCGGCCGGCCCAACGCCGTCCATCGCCACGCCCGCAGCCGGAGGCGAGAGCAGCGAGCCAAGCCCATAGGCAAAAATGAAGGCCGCGTTGGCCGCCGCAATCCGTCCGCCGGTGAAGCGTTCGCCCAGCAGTGATAGGCCCACCGTATAGAGCCCGCTGGCGATACCGGACTGGATAAAGAGTATCGGCAGAAGCAGGCCGAGATGTGTCCCCGCCATCCAGACGAGGACTGGTCCCAGCGTCGCGACCGCAGCAATCGCGATCAGTGTGCCGCGCCGGTCGGTCCGGTCAGCGATCCAGCCGAGCGGTATCTGGAAGGAGAGCACGCCCATGGCGACGGCGAAGACCATCATGCCAATCGAAACCGGATCAATCGTGATACGTTCGGCATAGACGGGCAGCATCGAGAAGATCAAGGTTTCGATCGCGCCGAAGGCGAGGCCCGCCAGGATGGCCGCAGGCGCCGATCCGGCTGCATTGAGGATTGCGCTCATCGAGGAGTCCTCCCGCGCCGGGGCGACGGCCTGAGGGCTCTGGAGCAGGGCAACCGGAGCGATGCCGATCAGAAACACGGCGCTGGCGAGAAAGAAGGGTAGATCGCCGGCCGGGCCGAAGCCGGCGAAGATCAACCCGCCAATCCCGAACCCGCCGGCCAAGGCGGTGCCGTAAACGCCGAGCATGAAGGCGCGGCGTTCCGGCGTCACGATTTGGTTGATCCAGGTTTCCGAGACGACAAAGACCACGGTGATGAAGCAACCGACGACGAAGCGAAGGACGAACCAGGGCGCGACGGATGGCAAAGCCGGGAAGAGCAAAAAAGTCACCGCCGCGAGGCTGAGGGATCCGATCAACAGCGTCCGCGCCGGCACCATCGCCATCAGGCGTGGCACCAGTGGCGCCATCACCAGGGTCGAAACGCCGAGGGCTGCGCCGTTCAGGCCGATCACGAGAGCGGACCCGGTCATGGATTCCAAACGTAGTGAAATCAACGGCATGGACAGGCCAAATACGATGCCGCACACGGCAGCGCAGCAGATCGCCGCAATCAGGGCGCGGGTATTCCCATATTGTGGAGCTGTCAGACGCGTAAACATGGCTCAGCTATAGGCAGCGCCGCATTGTGCGTCAGTTGATTTGTGCACCTGGGCCGGTCACAGAGTCTCGATTGCCATCTTGCCACGTACGTCGCGTATCCAGCGGGTTGGCTGAGGTGATGGCGGCAGGACACGGCCGAGCTCGTCGAGCACGAAGTGCGTCACCATTGGCAGGTCCAGCGTGCGGGCCCTGTCCAGCGGCACCCATTGTACATCTTCAAGCTCGGAGCTCGGCTCCGGCGCCCGTTCATCGCACAAGGCGCTGGCATCGGCAGTAAAAAACCAGGTGTCGAAACGCCGCGATCGCCCCGGTGGCGTCACCGCACGGGTGATCAGGCGCAGGCCTGACAGATCGGGAGCGACGCCGGAGGCCCGGAAGGGGGCCCAATTGTCGTGCCGCGAGCGGATCACCGCTTCGCGTGCGATCAGAAGACCGGTTTCTTCAGCCGTTTCGCGCACAGCGGCGATGGCGGCCGCCCGCGCCCGGCGTTCGGGCATAACCCGGCTCATGACCGTCAGAATGTCTGACGGGAGATCCTTCGCCAGGGGCGCTGTGAGATCAGCGCGATCCACGCGGCCCCCCGGAAATACGTATTTGTTTGGCATGAACACATGCCGTGCCGAGCGGCGCCCCATCAGCACTTCCGTCGTCTGGCGGCTGCCGCGGGTCAGGATTAGCGAGGCGGCCAGGCGGGGGCGCAGGGCTTTGGTCGCGGGTTTGCGTGTCTCGTCACTCACCGCCGTTTTCCCTTTTTCCAGGGCCGACCGCCGGTGCGGCCGCCAGCCGGAGCGCTGCGGCCCGTACCGCGCTTGGGGCGAGGGCCCGGTTCGGCCTCGGTGACCATGTCCAGCAGGAGGCCCCCGGTGATCGGGGTGGCTTCCTCGATTTTCACGGTGACAGACATGCCGAGCCGGTAGCGGCCACCGGTCTGTTCGCCGATCAGGGCGTGGGCGCGATCATCATGGACGAAGCGCTCCTCGCCCAGACGGCTGATCGGCACCAGCCCGTCGGCGCCGGTGGCGGCGAGGCGGACAAAGGCGCCAAAGCGTGTCACGCCGGTGATGCGGCCGGGGAATTCCCCGCCAACATGATCGGCCAGATAGAGCGCGACAAAGCGGTCAACCGCATCGCGTTCGGCGGCCATGGCGCGCCGTTCCAGCTGGGTGATTTCCTCGGCGATCGAGGTCAGGCGGCTGCGTTCCTCATCGCTCTGGCCGTCATTGCCCAGATCGAGGGCGCGGATCAGGGCCCGGTGGACGGTGAGGTCGGCATAGCGTCGGATCGGCGAGGTGAAATGGGCATAGCGCTGCAGATGCAGGCCGAAATGGCCCTGATTGACAGTGTGATAGACGGCCTGTGACTGACTGCGCAGAACGACCTCATTGACGGTCTCATAATGTTCGCCGCCCTTGGCCTGCTTGAGCAGATGGTTGAAGCGGCTGGTCGCGATCTTGTCGCCGCGCGTCCACTTCAAACCGACATTGGGCAGATAGTCCGCCAGTGCATCGATCTTTTCGCGGGAAGGTTCTTCATGCACCCGGTAGATCAGGGGCACGCGTCGCTCCTCGAGGGTCTCGGCCGCACAGACATTTGCCTGGATCATGCATTCCTCGATCAGGCGGTGGGCGTCGAAGCGCTCGCGCAGCTCAATCCCCGTCACCTGGCCGTCGGCACCGACCCGGACGCGCCGTTCGGGCGAGTCGATCTCAAGCGGTTCGCGTCTGGCGCGAGCGATGCACAGGGCGGCGTAGGCGCTCCAGAGCGGCCGCAGGACTGTGTCGAGCAGGGCATTCGCCTTGGCGTCGCCCTTGCCGTCAATCGCCGCCTGGGCGTCGTTATAGGAGAGCTTGGCAGCCGACTTCATCCAGCCGCGCAGGAATTTATGGCTCTTCTTCTGGCCGCGGGCGTCGAACACCATGCGCACAGCCAGGCAGGGACGTTCCTCGCCCTCGCGCAAGGAGCACAAATCATTGGACAGGCGTTCGGGCAGCATCGGCACGACGCGGTCGGGCAGATAGACCGAATTGCCACGCTTGAAGGCGCCGCGATCTAGCTCGCTGCCGGGCGTGACATAGGCGGCGACATCGGCGATCGCGACCATCACGATCCAGCCACCTTCATTCCTTGGATCAGTATCAGCAGCGGCCCAGACGGCGTCGTCATGGTCCTTGGCGTCTTCCGGATCGATGGTCAGCAGGGGCAAAGCGCGCAGATCTTCGCGACCTTGCCGTTTCGCCGAGGCGATGGTTTCCGCTTCGCGCATCTCCAGATCGGCGAACCCCATCGGGACGCCATGCGAGTGCAGCGCAATGACGCTGCCGGCACCGGGCGAATCGACATCGCCGAGGACTTCCAGAATCGTTGCCGTCTTCAGCCCGTTGCGGCGTTCCTTGGCGAGTTCGCACACCACCAGATCGCCATCATTGGCCTTGTCGGATTCGCCCTTGGCCGGCACGAGTTCATGCCGCGAGCGGCGATCAACCGGGATCAAACGATAGGGGCCCTTGGCGGGCTTGCGCAGGACGCAGAGGATCTTCTGGACCGAATGTCCCAGCTTGCGGATCAGGCGTGCTTCATAGCCGCCCTCATCGTCCGGCGTCAGGCGCACCAGCGCCTTGTCGCCAACCCCGAGCGCTGCATCGCCGCGCCCGCCGGCGCCTTCGCCCGGCGCAAGCCGGATCAGCGGGGTATCGCCATCGGCGCGGGGTGGCTGGGCGAGCAATTCGCCATCGATATCGCGGCCGGTAATCTCGACGACGCAGACCGGCGGCAATTCACCGGCCAGGGCGTAATTGCGTTGTTCGTCGCGGCGGATCACACCCTCGGCTTCAAGACCGCCGAGGGCCTGTCTGAGCAAGCTCTTCTGTTCGCCTGTCTTGAGGCCGAGCGCGCGGGCCAGGCCGCGCTTGTCGAGAGCGCCGGCCCCGCGCTTGATGGCCTCGATCAGGGTTTCCCGGCTGAAGCCGGAGGGTTTTTCGTGTTCGCTCACCGCGATCAATCCGCCTTTCCGGCAGCTGGTGTCTTCGCCGCAGGCTTCTTGGCGGCCGGCTTCCTGGCCGGGGCCTTCTTCGCCGCAGGCTTTTTGGCGGGCGCTTTCTTGGCCGTGCCGTCCGCGTCTGCTGCCGCAGCCTTGGCCGGAGCCTTCTTCTTGGCTGGAGCCTTTTTCTTTGCAGCCGGCTTCTTGGCCGCCGGCTTCTTCTTCGGCTTGGCACCCTTGGCGGCGCGGGCCTCGACCCATTCCATGGCCTGCTCGACGGTCACCGTCTCCGGATCGGTGCCCTTGGGCAGGGTGGCATTGATTTTCTCATACTTCACATAGGGACCGAAACGGCCGCTCATGATCCGCAAGGGCTTGCCATCATGTTCGCCGAGATCCTTCAGCGTCGTGGCGGAGTTCTGACGCCCGCCGCCGGCCTTTTTGTCGGCCAGTACGGCGACAGCCCGGTTCACCCCGATATCGAACACATCCTCGACATTGGGAATGTTCGCATAGGTCTTGCCATGATGAACATAGGGGCCATAGCGGCCGATATTCGAGGTGATCAGCTCGCCGTCTTCCGGGTGAGCCCCGATGGTGCGCGGCAGGGCGATGAGTTTGATCGCCTGTTCATCGCTCAGGGTGTGCGGATCCCAGCCCTTGGGGATGGAGGCGCGCTTGGGCTTGGCGTCCTCGTCCTCGCCGGGAATTTCGAGATACCAGCCGAAACGGCCATTCTTCAGCATGATCATCGAGCCGGTGACCGGATCGACGGTGATCTCGCGATCACTATCGCCGGCACCCTCATCATTCGGGCTCATCTGGCGCGTGAACTTGCAGTCGGGATGGTTCGAACAGCCCAGGAAAGCGCCGAACTTGCCGAGCCGCAGGCTCAGCGTGCCTTCCTTGCAGGACGGGCACAGGCGCGGATCGCTGCCATCTTCCTTTTCCGGGAAGATGTGCGGCGCCAGGGCGTCGTTCAGCGCATCAAGCACGGCGGTGATGCGCAGCTCGCCGATATCGTCGATGGCGGCGCGGAAATCAGTCCAGAAGTCGCGCAGCAATTGCTTCCAGTCGAGCTCGCCGGCCGAGACCTTGTCGAGCTGGGTTTCGAGCGCCGCGGTGAAATCATATTCGACATAGCGCGCAAAGAAATTCTCGAGGAAGGCGGTGACGACCCGGCCCTTGTCCTCCGGATAGAAACGGTTCTTCTCAAGCCGGACATAGTCGCGCGCCGACAGGACTTGCAGCGTCGAGGCATAGGTCGACGGCCGGCCAATGCCGAGTTCTTCCATGCGCTTGACCAGCGAGGCTTCGGTGAAGCGCGGTGGCGGCTGGGTGAAGTGCTGGTCGGCATGGGTCTTGGCGATGCCGACATCGCGGCCGGCGACGACCTTTGGCAGACGGGCTTCGGCCTCGTCCTCCTCATCATCCGTGCCTTCCTGGTAGAGGGCCAGGAAACCGTCGAACAGGAGAACAGAGCCGACGGCGCGCAGGGCGGTCTTCTTGTCGGCGCTGTCAATGTCGACTGTGGTGCGCTCAAAGCGGGCGCTTTCCATCTGGCTGGCCATGGCGCGGCGCCAGATCAGCTGGTAGAGGCGCGCCATATCACCATCAAGGCTCAGCGATTCCGGCAGGCGCGAGAAACTGGTCGGCCGGATGGCTTCGTGCGCTTCCTGGGCGTTTTTCGCCTTGGTGGAATAGGCGCGCGGCGCCGAGGGCACGTAAAGCGCGCCGTGTTCGCGTGAGATGACATCGCGGGCCTGGTTGATGGCACTGCCATCCATCGAGACGCCGTCGGTCCGCATATAGGTGATCAGACCGGTGGTCTCGCCGCCGAGATTGACACCCTCATAGAGTTTCTGCGCCGTCTGCATGGTCCGCGTTGCCGAGAAGCCGAGCTTGCGCGCCGCTTCCTGTTGCAGGGTCGAGGTGGTGAAGGGCGGCGGCGGATTGCGCCGGGTCGGCTTGGCCTCGACGGCATTGATGGTGAAACTGCCAGCCTCGATCGCCGCGACGGCCGCATTGGCCATGGCGCGATCCTTGAGCGACATCTTCTGCAGCTTCTTGCCGTCATGGGTGACGAGGCGGGCGCGGAAGCTGTCGCTGCCCGAGGCGATGTCGGCATCCACCGACCAGTATTCCTCGGAGCGGAATTTCTCGATTTCCAGCTCGCGGTCGCAGATCAGGCGCAGGCAGACCGATTGCACGCGGCCGGCCGAGCGTGAGCCGGGCAGTTTGCGCCAAAGTACCGGCGACAGGGTGAAGCCGACCAGGTAATCCAGCGCCCGGCGGGCCAGATAGGCATTGACCAATTCCATGTCGACGGCGCGTGGATGCGCCATCGCGTCGAGCACGGCCTGTCTGGTGATGGCGTTGAAGGCCACGCGCTCGATCTTGACGTCCTTGAGGACTTTGCGTTTGGTCAGCGCCTCGAGCAAATGCCAGGAAATCGCTTCACCCTCGCGATCCGGGTCAGTCGCGAGGATCAGGCGGTCAGAGTCCTTGAGCGCATCGGCGATCGCCTTGACGCGCTTGGCCGAGGCCGGGTCGACTTCCCACATCATCGCGAAATCTTCGTCCGGTTTGACCGAGCCATCCTTGGCCGGCAGATCGCGCACATGGCCGAAACTGGCCAGCACGATGAAGTCCGGGCCGAGATATTTATTGATGGTCTTGGCTTTGGCAGGGGATTCTACGACGACAACATTCATCGGGTTCATTTCCGGGGCGGGATGAGGGTGACCAGGCTGCGGTCAGGGCGCCGGAAAGTGTGCGAGCAGGCAGGCTAAGTCAACCGACAGGCGGCTTTTGGCCTGAAACAGCGACGCGTTTATCGTCCGGGGGCGACTGTGTAGCAGGGCTCATTGCGGGCGCCGAGCTCGGCACAGGCATGCGCCGCTTCATCGGCCGTGAGTGATTCGAAGCGCGCCCGCCACAGGCGATTGCCATCGATTTCGACAGCCCGCGCTGCCGGTTGAGCAAGCCTGAGGTAGGGGGAGGCGGGCGTTACGCGATCGAGCCGCTCGCGCGCCGCCTCTGCCGAATTATAGGCCCCAACCTGCACTGACCAGGCACCGCGCAGCAGCGGTGCCTCGACCTGTGTGTCCGTGGTGGCCGGGCGGATATCGGCGAGTTCGGAACTCTCATCGGCCAGCACGATACGCAGTGGCGGTGCGGCTTGCGCCGACCCCATTTCCGACGGCGCGGCGAGGCCGAGGGCTGCGACGTCCATTGCGATCAGTGCCTGCTGGCGGATTGGATTGATGCGCGGTGAGGAAAGGGCCGCAAACAACAGGCGGTCGTCGCGCTGTTCCAGCGTCGAGAATGCGGCGTCGAGCAATTCCTCGGCATGGGCATCGCGGGACGCCGCTGTCGGGCCGCCCATAATGACGGCGATCAACCGGTGTTCACCCCGTTCGGCCGACACCACGACATTGAAACCGGAGGCGCGGATATAGCCGGTCTTTAATCCGTCAACGCCATCAACGCGGCCGACCAGTGTATTGTGATTGCGGTAGGTGCGGCCATCCCAGACAAAACGGGTCTCATTGAAATAGTGGAAATACTGCGGGAAGTCGCGCTGCAGGGCGATGGCGAGCCGCGCCATGTCGCGCGCGGTTGTCACCTGGCGGCTATCGGGCAGGCCGGAGGCATTGCGGAATGTGGTGCCGGGCAGGCCCAATTCGTGTGCCCGTGCGGTCATGGCCGCGGCAAAGCCGCTTTCGGTGCCGCCGAGGCGCTCGCCAACCGCGACGGCAACATCATTGGCGCTGCGAACGACCAGCGCCCGGATCGCCTCCTCGGTGGAAATCGTCGAGCCAATCGGCAGATCGAGCCGCGAGGGCGGCGCATTGGCGGCATCGGCCGAAATCCGGATCGGGTCGCCAAGCCCGATTTCACCGGCCTCCATCGCCTGAAACAGCATATAGAGCGTCATCATCTTGGTCAGCGAGGCGGGATGACGTGTCGCTTCCGACTGGCGCGAGTGCAGCACCACCCCTGTCGTCTGATCGACAACAAAGGCGGCATAGCGCGACGTGTCGGCGCGGGCCGGCGAGAGCGGGGCCAGCAGGGTCAGCGCGAGCATGAGGGCTGCGGCAAGTCGGGGGGCGTGCGAGGTCATTCGGGCAGTCTCGTCCGCACAGAGTTTCCACTCGGTTAAGGGCTGCCAGGCATGGCAAAAACGAAAATGGTGCACTGCACAATAATTCGCTTGACGCCGGGCAGGTCCGGGGTTAGATATGTTGCGACTGCGAAGAGCCAATGCAGCAATTCAAGAAGTGAACCATGACCGACACACGCATCAAATCCGATGAAGCCCCTGCAATCGCTGCTGACGCGAAAGCACCGGTTGTTGTTGCAGCCGCGCCGAAAGCCGCGCAGCCGGCTGTTGTCGAGAAATCTGCGGCTTCCGCGAAGCCCCTGGCTGCCAAGCCAGCGGCGCGCACCAAGCCTGCTGCCACGGCGCAGGCCGCAAAAAAGAAAAACGCCGCCAGCAAGCCTGCTGCGGCGAAAAAGCCAAAACTGGCCGCCAGCAAGCCCGCTGCGTCGACCAAACAGAAACCGGCCACCAGCAAGCCCGCTGTGAAGGCCCAGACAAAAACGAGCAAACTCATGAATAATTCCATCGAATCCATGACCGCCGCGACCAATGAGACCTTCAAGGAAGGTTTCGAGAAGACGCTGAGCGCCGTCAATGAAGCCTCGGCCTTCCACAAAGACACGGTCGAAGCTGTCATCGAGTCCGCCACTGTGACCGGCAAGGGTCTTGAGACGGTCGGCACCAATGCCGCTGCCTACGCCAAAACGGCGATGGAAGAGGGCGTTGCCGCCACGAAGGCCCTGTCTTCCGCCAAGTCGATGCAGGAAATCTTCGAGATCCAGTCCAACTACGCCAAGTCGGCGATGGGCAGCTATCTTGCCGAGCTCAACAAGACCACCGAACTCTTTTCCGGCCTGGTCAAGGATGGCGCGAAGCCTTTGAACACCCGCTTCGCCGCCGTTGCCGAGCTGGCTCAGTCGCAGCGCTAAACGCCGCAGACTGACAATTTTCTCCCCGCCTGGGCCCGGTGTTCTGCACCGGGCCCTTTCTTTTTGGGGTTCGCATCCCCAGATTCATCAGGTCGAACCGAGAATCGCAAGCACGCCAAAACCCGGATTGCTGGTGGCAAACCCTTTCCTAAGGGGCCGACGCCGCCTATCCTTGACCTGAAATCACCCTGACTGTCTTTCGAATCTGATTTTAATATGACCGAACGAAAACAAGATGATGCAGGGAATGAGGAGGAGCATGGCCTCGCTCTGAAGACGCGGCCAGCGACCAAGAAACCTTCGCTTTACCGTGTTCTGCTACTCAATGATGACTATACGCCCATGGAATTTGTTGTGGAGGTCCTGGTTCGGATCTTTCGCAAATCCCCCGAGGATGCAGCGACGATCATGCTGCATGTCCACCAGAACGGTGTCGGAATGTGCGGCGTGTACACATATGAGGTTGCCGAAACAAAGGTAGCCCAGGTTATGGACGCCGCACGACGGGCTCAACATCCGCTCCAGTGCACGATGGAAAAGGAATAGAGTGGTGCCCTCTTTCTCAGCCGATCTGGAAGACAGCCTTCACCGTGCTTTGGGTTATGCCAATGAGCGTGGTCATGAATTTGCGACGCTGGAGCATTTATTGCTCTCGCTCGTGGATGATGGCGATGCCAATGCGGTGATGAAGGCTTGCGACGTCGATCTCGACGAGTTGCGCGCCACCCTGGTGGAATACGTCGATAATGAGCTCTCCGAACTGGTCGTTGATGACGAGGAAGATGCCAAGCCGACGGCTGGCTTCCAACGCGTCATCCAGCGCGCCGTGATCCATGTCCAAAACGCCGGGCGAGAGGAAGTCACCGGGGCGAATGTCCTGGTCGCGCTGTTCGCCGAGCGTGAAAGCCACGCCGCCTATTTTCTCGCCGAGCGCGATATGACGCGCTACGACGCGGTGAATTTCATTTCTCACGGTATCGGCCGCAAGCCCGGTGCCGCCGAGCAGAAAGTCGTGCGCGGCATCGAGGAACCCGAGGAAAAGCGCAAGGATGGCGATGCGCTGACCGCCTATTGCGTCAATCTCAATGAGAAGGCGAAAGCCGGCAAGGTCGACCCGTTGATCGGCCGTGATGCCGAAGTCGAGCGCTGTATCCAGGTGCTGGCTCGGCGCCGCAAGAATAATCCGCTTCTCGTCGGCGACCCCGGCGTGGGCAAGACCGCCATCGCGGAAGGTATAGCCCGCAAGATCGTCGAGAATGAAGTTCCCGACGTGCTGGCCAATGCGACTATCTATTCCCTCGACATGGGCGCACTCCTGGCGGGCACCCGCTATCGCGGTGATTTCGAGGAACGCATCAAGCAGGTCGTCAAGGAATTGGAGGAGACCGAGGATTCGGTACTCTTTATCGACGAGATCCACACCGTAATCGGTGCAGGAGCGACCTCGGGCGGCGCCATGGATGCATCAAACCTGCTCAAGCCCGCCTTGCAGGGCGGTCTGCGCTGCATGGGTTCAACCACCTATAAGGAATACCGTCAGCATTTCGAGAAGGATCGGGCCCTGGCCCGTCGCTTCCAGAAGATTGACGTCGCCGAGCCATCCGTGCCGGATACGATCAAAATCCTGCAGGGGCTGAAATCCTATTTCGAGGACTTCCATGATGTGCGCTTCACCAATGAAGCGTTGAAGACCGCTGTCGAGCTCTCCTCGCGCTATATGGGCGACCGCAAATTGCCCGACAAGGCGATCGACGTGATCGATGAGGCCGGGGCGCAAATGCGTCTGATGCCAGCGTCGAAGCGCAAGAAGACGATCGGCGTCAAGGAAGTCGAAGGCGTGGTTGCGACCATGGCCCGCATTCCCCCGAAGTCCGTCTCCAAGGACGACACCCAGGTACTCAAGAACCTGCCCGTCGATCTGGGCCGGGTCGTGTTCGGCCAGCAGGATGCGATTGACCGTCTCTCGACGGCGATCAAGCTCTCCCGTGCCGGCCTGCGCGAGCCCAACAAGCCGATCGGCAGCTATCTCTTCTCCGGACCGACCGGCGTCGGCAAGACCGAAGTGACCAAACAGCTGGCCGATATTCTCGGCGTTGAACTTCTGCGCTTTGACATGTCCGAATACATGGAACGCCATGCTGTCTCACGCCTGATTGGTGCGCCTCCGGGTTATGTCGGCTTCGACCAGGGCGGCATGCTCACAGACGGCGTCGACCAGCATCCCCATTGCGTCCTGCTGCTCGACGAAATCGAGAAGGCGCACCCTGACTTGTTCAATATCTTGTTGCAGGTCATGGACAACGGCACGCTGACTGACAGTAATGGCAAGAAGGTCGATTTCCGCAATGTCATCCTGGTGATGACGACCAATGCGGGCGCCGCTGATGCTGCCAAGGAAGCCATCGGCTTCGGGCGTGGCAAGAAGGATGACGAGGCCGACAAGGCCGTCGAACGTCTGTTCACGCCGGAATTCCGCAACCGCCTGGATGCGGTCATTCCCTTCGCACCGCTCGGGCCGGAATCGATCAGCCGTGTCGTCGAGAAATTCGTGCTGCAACTGGAAGCCCAGCTCACCGATCGCGGCGTGACCTTCGAACTGACCCCGGACGCCACCGCCTGGCTTGCCGAGCGCGGCTATGACAGCCGCTTCGGTGCCCGTCCGCTTGGCCGCGTCATCCAGGAGCATATCAAGAAGCCCCTGGCCGACGAGATCCTGTTCGGCGAACTCGCCAAGGGCGGCCTGGTCAAGGTCGATATCGATCCGGCCGATGATAGCCGTCTCGACTTCCACATCACCCCGGGTGACCGCCTGCTGCCGCGCAATGCGAAAGCCGGCAAGAAGGGCAAGAAGGAAGCGGTCTAGACCTCAGTCTTCACGCTCTGAAGAACAGAAAACGGCGCTCCGACGGGGCGCCGTTTTTCGTGTGGGGGTGAATGTTGGGGTGCGCCGCCGGCAGCTTCCGGCGCGCAGGCCTCAGGCCGGTGCCGGTTTTGGTTGCGAGGTGCTGGCCACACCATCGGCTCGCCAGGCACGCGGCGTCATGCCCGTATCGGCCTTGAAGGCCCGGTTGAACGGGCCGAGCGAGGCGAATCCACTATCCAGGGCAATCAGCAGGATGGATCGGCTGGCCTCGCGCGGATCGCGCAGCAGGGCCTTGGCATGTTCGACTCTCAATGCGTTGACGTAGCGATTGAAATTGGGTTGCTGCAAGCCGGCCGTAATCGCGCGCGTCACCTTGTAGTCAGGGGTTTGCAGGCTGCGTGCGAGGTCGGCGACCTTCAGTTCGGGCTCCAGATAGGGTGTTTCATCGCGCATCAACCGCTCCAGCCGGGCGGCAAGGGCATGTTCCTCTGCCGTGGCGGCGGGCTTTTCGGCGGTCGCCGGCAGGAGCGGGTAGCGCAGCCGGAAGGCGACAGCCACCGAGGCGACCGCCAGGACCGCCAGGGCGCTGCAGGCTTCGAGCAGGCGGGCCGCTGCTGCCGCGGCGGCATCGGGTTCGGGATAGACCGTGCAGGCGGTGACGCACAGGCCGATGATCGCCAGATAGAGATATCGCAGCTGGATTTCGTTGCGATGGCTGCGGTCCGGCCAGCCCTGGATGCCTTCCCAGAAGGACAGCACCATGACGGTGGAGCTGACCAGCGTGACAAATTGCCAGATCCCCGTATGCAGGCCCGCCAACCCGTCCGGGTCGATCAGGGCGGGCAGGGTAATGTCGACGGCAATCCCGGTCATCACCGCGGCGACCAGGAGGAGGTGGTGCAGCTTGATCGGATTGCCGGGCCTGAAGAGGCAGCGCGCAACCAGCCAGAAACCGCCGCACGTCGCCCCCGATGCGATTCGCATCAGGTTTGAGAGCCATTCAGGCGAGATCGGCAGCGCATAGCGCAGCATGGTCAGGGAAATCGCGCCGCAGAACACCGCCCAGTAGATGTGCAGGGCGCGTTTGTTCGGCCGGGTCAGGGTGACGATCAGCGCGATCGCCGCCGAGGCAGCCACGACGAGCCGGACTGTGGTGGTGATCAGTGCGACGTCCATCGGCAAATCCCCTGCGCTCAAGCGTCCATACTGGCTTGGAGTGGGACGCGATTGCAACCCCGCACCGGATTGCAGCCGGCAGCCGAAAAACTGTCGCCGATTTCCAAATCGGCAAGACCTCGGGGTGCCCGGCGACGCATTTCATCCATGCCAGGGGGCGATGGGCGAGGCTGAGGCCGGTCTTGCCGGACAATGGATAAATGAGGCTGGAGCCAGTCTCGTTGAAAAATGGGTCAATCATGAGTGATATTTTGCAAACACCATCTCGCACGCGCTTCGATGCCGGCGGGCTGCTCAGGGGAGCGGGCCTGGCCTGGTTCCTGGTCGCTGCGGCCGGTCAATGGACCTTCGTCTGGTATATTCTCAATGTTTATGGCGTCACCACCGCCGCTGGTAATCCCCAGGACTGGAACGAGACCGGCCTGATGGTCGGTTATGTGGATGGCGACTGGTTCGGCAATCTGATGTTTGGCGTCCATGTCCTGCTGGCGGCGGTCATCACCATGGGCGGGACGCTGCAGTTGGTTCCGGTGCTGCGAAAGCGTTTGCCGGCCCTGCATCGCTGGAATGGTCGTATCTTTGTGGTTATCGCCGTTGTCCTGGCGGTTGGCGGTCTGTGGATGACCTGGTTGCGCGAGGCCCGGCTGAGTGATCTCGGGGCGCTCGGCGTGAGCCTCAACGGCATCCTGATCCTGATCGCCGCGCCGATCGCCCTGCGCCTGGCGATGAAGCGCCGGATTGACCAGCACCGGCGCTGGGCGATGCGGCTCTTCATTCTGGTCAATGGCGTCTGGTTCTTCCGCATCGGCTTCATGGCCTGGATCATCATCATGCAGGGCCCGGTCGGATCGACCCGGCAACTCGATGGCCCCTTCGATCTGACGCTGGCCTTCGCCTGCTATCTCCTGCCCCTGGCCGTGCTGGAACTGTATTTCCGGGCCGGGCGCGCGCAATCGGCGGCCCCCAAACTGGCTGTGGCGGGCCTGGTTCTGCTGCTGACGCTGGTCACGGCGGTCGGGATTTTCGGCGCCTGGATGTTCATGTGGAGTCCGCATTTATAGGGCCGGAGGACGGCGTCTGTGCACAATGGCGCGGCGGCCCTGTTTGATCATGGTCACGCGTGCTAGTCGGGGAGGGGTGCCAGACTGACCTCGCACCTCTGCCTCGCGTGTCCCATGACCTCATCCCCTCAATCCATCCTCAAATCCGTTTTCGGCTTCCCCGAATTCCGGCCCGGCCAGCTGCCCATCGTCGAGCGCCTGCTGGCGGGGACGCATACGCTGTGTGTGATGCCGACCGGGGCCGGTAAATCGCTGTGCTACCAGGTGCCGGCCTTGATGCTGGAGCGGCCGTCAATCATTGTCTCGCCGCTTGTGGCCTTGATGGATGACCAGATTGCCGGGCTGGCGGCCAATGGTGTGATGGCGGCAGCAATCCATTCCGGGCGTGATCGCGAACAGAATGTCGCTGCCTGGCGGACCTTCCAGTCGGGCGAGGCAAAACTGCTTTACCTCTCGCCGGAGCGGCTGATGACCGGGCGCATGCTCGAGGCGCTCAAACCGGTGGATCCGGGTCTGTTCGTGGTCGATGAGGCGCATTGTATTTCCAAATGGGGTGCGAGCTTTCGGCCGGAATACGAGCAACTCTCCCAGCTCAAACATCATTTCCCGAACGCGACCCTGGCCGCTTTCACCGCCACCGCTGACAGCGCCACGCGCACCGATATCGCCGAGAAACTGTTTGGCGGTGAGGGCGATACGGTGGTGCGCGGCTTTGACCGCCCCAATCTCAATCTCGCGGTCTTGCCCAAGGCCCAGTGGAAGCCGCAATTGCTCGGTTTTCTCACCGAGCGCCGGACACAGTCGGGCATCGTCTACTGCCTGTCGCGCAAGCTGACCGAAGAGGTCGCCGCGATGCTGAAGGGGGAGGGCTATCGCGCCCTGTCCTATCATGCGGGGATGTCGCCGGAGCAGCGGCGCGAAAACCAGGAAATCTTCATGGCCGAGGAGGCCGTGATCATGGTGGCGACGATCGCTTTCGGGATGGGTATCGACAAGCCGGATATCCGCTATGTCTTCCATCTCAACATGCCAGGCTCGATGGAGGCCTATTACCAGGAGATCGGCCGTGCCGGCCGCGATGGTGCGCCAGCCGATGCGATGATGCTCTACGGTCTCGGCGATGCCAGCCTGCGCCGGCGTTTCATCGACAATGATGGCGAAGATGATGCGCACAAGCGGCGCGAACACCAGCGCCTCGATGCGCTATTATCCTATTGCGAGGCGACCCAGTGCCGGCGCATCACGCTCTTGTCCTATTTCGGCGAGCCGGGCTCAAAACCGTGCGGCAATTGCGATATCTGCCTCGACCCGCCGGTCCTGCTTGACGGCACGCGCGAGGCGCAAATGCTGTTCTCGGCGATCGTGCGCACCGGTCAGGCCTTTGGTGCCGGCCACATCATTGATGTGCTCAGGGGTGGTGATACCGACAAGATCCGCGCGCGCGGCCATGACGCCTTGCCGACCTGGGGCGTTGGCAAGGACAAGCCCAAACCCTTCTGGCAGGGTCTGGTCCGCCAGGCCGTGGCGGGCGGCTATCTCGTGGTCGATATCGATCAATATGGCGGTCTCAAACTCACCGCGCGTGGTGAGGCCGTACTCAAGGGGCGCGAGACTTTCGAACTACGTGAAATCGTCCCGGCCAAGGGCGAGAAGAAGCCGCGCCGCAGCGCCGTCAGCAAGGCCGCCGAGGCCGATGTCGATGCCGGATTGCTCGCCGCACTCAAGGCTTTGCGCCGCGATCTCGCCGCCGAGCGCAATGTCCCGGCCTATGTGATCTTCTCCGATGCGACCCTGATCGACATGTGCCATCTGCGGCCGGACAATCTGGAACAGATGGCCGCGGTCAATGGTGTCGGCCCGAAAAAGCTCGCCGATCTCGGTGAGGCTTTCCTGGCGGTAATCCAAGAGCAGGCCGGGGCCTAGTCCAGAAACGAGGCGATCTTCCTGGCCTGCGCTTCCAGCTCGGCCATATCGGCCTTGCCGCCGGCATGCATCGCCATCTGGGCGCCATCGCTGCGCGGAATGATGTGAAAATGGACATGAAACACCGTCTGGCCGGCCGGGGCGCCATTGAGCTGGGCAATCATGATCCCGTCCGGCGCCAGCGCCGCCTTGACCGCATTGCCGATCTTCTTGACCCGCAACATGGCTGCCGCGAGGGCGTCATCCGACAGCTCCAGCGCGTTGCGCGCCGCTTCCTTGGGTACGACGAGCACATGGCCGGGCGCCTGCGGGAAAATATCCATGAAGGAGAGCACGGCCTCGTCTTCATAGACTTTCACGCAGGGCAGCTCGCCGCGCAGGATCTTGGCGAAGATATTGTCCGGGTCATAGCTGCCGTTCAGGCTCATGGCGTGTCTCCTGCTTGAATATTGAAACTAGTGGAGGCGGCACTCGAAGACCAGCCTCTGCAGCCTGTGGCGGTGAGATCGCTGTTCGGCGCCAGCGAGAATCTCGCGGCCCGATCTCGACCAGGATTACTCGGTATCCCAGTAACGCCGCCGGCGGAAAAGCGCCCGCACCCCGGCGACCAGACGCCTCATCCAGTCCGCGCCTGGCCCTGCATCCGCGATTGGCTCTTCGCCGAGTTCTTCCACAGTGAAGGGGGTGATGGCCGGCGCATCGAGATTGATTTGGCAGGCGCCGCAGCGCCGCTTGTCGCTTTTCAAAGGAATAAAGCAACCCAGCAAGATCATGATGATCATCGCCAGAATCCGTTTGCGCTGCCGCGTCTCGCCGGCACAGACCGGACAGGGGTAGAGCGGCGGATATACGCTGGCGCGGGCCCGCTCCATGATTTCGATGGCTTCGGCCTGGCAGGCGGGCGGTATCAGAATGCGGGTGCGGCAGGCTCCGAATTCGAGGCTCGGATAGGCATGGTGCATATGAATGTCGGCGAGTGCCGCCGGAATGCCTGCCGCCTCGAGTGCCGTGACCGCGACGCGGGCATGGCTATACCAGGGTGAGAGCTGAGGGGCAGGGATTTGCTTCATCAATCCAGAGCTTTAAACGGGCTCTCTTCATCCAGCAAGGCGATATCGGCCAGCATCGCCGGGCGCTCGCGCTCCAGATAATCGGCGACGGCGGCGCGAAAACCCTCATGGGCGATCCAGTGGGCCGAATAGACCGGTTGCGGGCGATAGCCGCGTGCCAGCTTGTGCTCGCCCTGGGCACCGGCTTCGACACGGTCGAGCCCGAGCCGGATCGCGACCTCGATCGCCTGATGGTAGCAGAGCTCGAAATGCAGGTGAGGGTGCTCCTCCAGCAGGCCCCAATAGCGGCCATAGAGGGCATTGGAGCCGATGAAATTGAGCGCGGCAGCGATGTGGCGCCCGTCCTTCCTGGCCAGCACCAGCAGGACCCGGTCGGCCATGCGCTGGTGGATCAGCTCAAAAAACTCGCGATTGAGATAGGGGCGGCCCCATTTGCGCGCGCCGGTGTCCTGGTAACAGGCGAAGAAGACGTCCCAATGCTCCGACCTCAGATCGGCACCCGTGAGGTGTTCGATCTCAAGCCCGGCCTGGGCCGAGGCGCGCTCCTTGCGCAGCGCCTTGCGTTTGCGCGATGAAAGCGCGCCCAGAAAATCGTCATAACTGGCATAACCGCGATTGGACCAGATGAATTGCCGGTCGATGCGTTGCAGCAGGCCGGCCTCGCCCAGCTCGGACCAGTCTGCGGGCGTGGGAAAATTGACATGCCAGCTCGACACGCCCCATTGGCGCACGGCTTCGGTCATGCCGTTCACAAGTGCGTGGCGAACCGCGCGGTCTGTCGCCAGGATCCGACGCCCGGTCACGGGAGAGAAGGGAATGGCGGTCAGGAGTTTGGGGTAATAGCGCCCGCCAGCCCGCTCGAAACTCTCCGCCCAGCCATGGTCGAAGACATATTCGCCCTGGCTGTGGAATTTGAGGTAGAGGGGCAGGGCACCCTTGAGCGCCCCGGTCGCATCGCGGGCCAGGAGATGGTGCGGCGCCCAGCCGCTATCACCGCCGACACAGCCGCTTTCCTCAAGCGCCTGGAGGAAGTCCCAGCTCAGGAAGGGATCATATTCCGCGCCGTCAGGATTGGCGATGCCATCCCAGGCTTCCGGCGCGATGTCGGTCAGGCTTTCGACAGCCGCCAGGGTCAGCGATGATGGTGTCTGCGCCGCGTCGGCCTGTCCATTTGTATCCATTGCTCAGCGCAGATTGACGCGCCGCTGGCGGCGTTGATCGGCGGCGAGCGGGGCGCTGATCGTTTCGATCTCGGTGGCCCGCATCCAGGCCGGCGTGCCCTGGTCCAGCGCGGTACGCGCCCGTCCGGCGAACATCATCGCCCGATCGGCATCACCGGTCGCGAAAGCCTGTTCGGCCACGGCCAGCTGGGCCAGCGCCGTATCGCCTTTGCGTTCATGCACGATTGAGAGCTGATACCAGGCAAAGGCATTGTCCGGCTCGATATCGAGGGCGACCTGAAGGTGGCCTTCGGCCTCATCGAGGAGGCTGTCATCGTCGGCGGCGATCATTGAAATCGCCAGATTCAGCCTCAGCAGCGGTGCCGTCGGCTCCAGCTCGACCGAACGGGCATGGTAGGGGATCGACTCCCGGATATGACCGGTCTCGAACAACATCTGCCCGTAGAGTTCCTGGAAATAGGGGTTGTCCGGCTCCTCGGCAATCAGGCTCCCGATTTCCACGCGCGCCTCGTCCAGCCGCGCTACCCGGAAATAGGCGACGGCCCGGGCATAGCGTGCCGGCAGGCTCTGATCGGTCCGCGGATAACGGTAAAGCACGAATTCCGGCTCGGTCAGGAAGCCGTAAATCTTGCCCTGCAAGCGTCGCAGCTCGGCGATCTCCTCGGGTGTGTCATCGACATTCGCGTGCGCCGCGGCATCGGCATTATTGCGCAGGATGGAAATGCGTTCGGAGGAAAGCGGGTGGGAGCGGAAATAGGGGAAGCGCCGCGCATTCGACATCACTTCCTGGTAGCGGAAGCGCTCGAAGAACTCGACCAGACCTTCCGAGGACTGCCCGCTGGCTTCCAGATACTGCAGCGCAGCCTGGTCGGCCGAGGCTTCCTGGGCGCGGCTATAAGTCATGAATGAGAGGGCGCCGAATTGCTGGCTGGACGCCATCAGGGCACCCGCGGCACCGCCTTCGCCCGCAAAGGCGGCGAGCAGGCCAAGTCCGAGCGAGATGAACATCGGCACTTGTGCCGCGCCAACCCCGTCACCGACCCTTGCCAGGTGGGCACCTGCGATATGGCCGGTTTCGTGGGCGATCACGCCTTTGAGCTGATTGGGGGTTTCAGCTTCGATGATGATGCCGGTGTGGAGAAAAATATTCTGGCCACCGGTCACAAAGGCATTAATCGACGGGTCCGCGATGATGTAGAGATCGACATTCGAAGATGTCAGACCGGCCGCGTCGAGCAGCGGGTCGGCATAGTCGCGCAGCATGTGCTCGATCTCGGTATCGCGGATCAGCGACTGGGCCGCGACCGGAGCAATCAGGGCGACCGATGCGAGGCAGGCCGTAACGATGGTTTTCAGAGGTCGCATTCAGCTTCCACTCCCAAGCCCCCGCTTCGGAAAAGCCCTGAACCCTTGCGGGACAGACTTCAATGATATGACCGGCGGGCCGGGCGCTCAACGGAGCCCGGCCCGCTGGCCGTATTACTTGCCGAACAACCCGGTCCGGTTCCACCAGCCGCGCTTGACGGGTTTGGCGGGCTGGGGCTGGGCATCGGCCGTTTCGGCTGCTGTGTCCGCTGCCGGTTCGGCGGCGGCCTCGGCGACCGGGGCTGCTGCAGGCTTTGCAGCCGTGGCACGTTTACGCTTTGGCGCCGGCTTTTCCGTCGCTGCAGCTGCCGCTTCGGCGGCGGGCGCCTCAACTGCAGTCTCGGGTGCGACTTCGGCCTTTTTGCGGCGGGTGCGGGGTTTCGGCTTCTCGGCTTCAACGGGAGTGGCCGCGGCATCAGCCTCGGGCGCCGCGGTCTCGGCGGTCTTGCGTGGGCGGCGGGTGCGGCGCTTGGGCGCTTCATCCGTGGCCGCAGCCACATCGGCTGGCGCGGCAAGAGCCTCAGCGGGAGCCGAATCAGGCACATCGCCGCTGGCCGTCGCTGTGTCGGTGTCCGCCGTCTTGCGGCGGCGAGGCGCGCGCTTACGCACAGGTTTCTCGGCGCCAGCGGCGTCCGGAGCGACCGCTACGGGAGCAAGGTCATCAGCGCCAGCGGTGACCGGTCCGGCATCACCGACCTCCTGGGATGACGCGTCCTCGCCCGGTTGGTCATTGGTCTGACCTTCGGCGCTCTGACCTTCGGTGCGACGGCGCGAGCGTCCACCCCGGCGACCGCGGCGGCGGCGGCGGCGTGGTGAATCGCCATCCTCGGCGGCAGTGGCACCCGGAGCGGGTTCGCCATTTTCCGGTCCGTCTTCATCTTCGGTGGCTTCGCTCGCGCCGGTATCAGCCGTATCGTTCGTGGCCGCGAGTTCTGCAGAGCCCTCCTCGGAAGATCCCTTGCGCCGGCGCCGGCGTCGGCGGCGGCGTGTGCCATCCTCGGCGGTTTCGCCATCGGCAGCATCCGGGCTCGGGCCCGAGGCGGCGTCGCGATTGTTGCGGGAGCGTGAGCGGCCCCGTTCCTGACTTTCGCTTTCAGTGCTTTCCGGCTCGCTGTCTTCCTCGTCCATGACGAGTTCGTCGGCGATATCGGCGGCGTCAGCGATGACGGTCTGGCGTGGAATGACGAATTCCTCGCCCGGTGCCCGCAGCTCGATGGCTTCGATGACGAATTCCGGCGCGATGATCGCGTCATCGGATGCGACCGAAATATTCATCTGGAAGCGCTCTTCGATCGCCAGAAGGTGTTCGCGCTTCTCGTTGAGCATATAAATGGCGATTGAGGTCGGCAGCGAGATACGGACCCGCTTGGCGCGCCCGCGCATGCCTTCTTTTTCAAGGCCGCGCAGGGCAACCAGCGCGCTCGATTCGACCGAGCGGATATAACCGCTTCCCTTACAGTGCGGGCAGGGCTCGGTGGAGCCTTCGATCAGGCTGGTGCGTCGGCGTTGACGGGAAATCTCCATCAGCCCGAACTGGGAAATGCGGCCCATTTGCAGGCGGGCCCGGTCGCGTTTCAGCGCGTCCTTCATCACCTTTTCAACAGCCCGGACATTCTTCGATTCATCCATATCGATGAAGTCGATCACGATCAGGCCGGCCAGGTCGCGCAGACGCATCTGGCGCGCCGCTTCATGGGCGGCTTCGATATTCGTCTTGACGGCGGTGGTTTCGATATTGCGTTCGCGGGTCGAGCGACCGGAATTGACGTCGATCGAGACCAGCGCTTCGGTCGGGTTGATGACGATATAGCCACCGGACTTCAGCGGTGCGATCGGGGAATAGATCGCCTCGAGCTGGGTCTCGACCTGGTGCTGCAGGAAGAGCGGCACGATCTCGTTATAGTGCTGAACCTTCTTGGCATGGCTCGGCATCAGCATGCGCATGAAGGCCTTGGCTTCCTTATAGGCTGCCTCGCCCTCGACCAGCACGCCGTCGATATCCTTGTCATAGAGGTCGCGAATCGCGCGCTTGACGAGATTGCCTTCCTCATAGATCAGCGCCGGAGCGACGGATTTCAGCGTCAGCTCGCGGATATTCTCCCACAGGCGCAGCAGATAATCGGCGTCGCGGCGAATCTCGATCTTGGTGCGCGAGGCACCCGCAGTGCGGATGATCAGGCCAATGCCCTTGGGCAGGTCCAGCTCGCTGACGACGGATTTGAGGCGCTTGCGATCGGTGACATTGGCGATCTTGCGCGAAATACCGCCACCGCGCGGGGTGTTTGGCATCAGGACGCAATAACGGCCGGCCAGCGACAGATAGGTCGTCAGAGCTGCGCCCTTGTTTCCGCGTTCTTCCTTGGCCACCTGGACCAGCAGGATCTGGCGCCGTTTGACGACTTCCTGGATCTTGTATTTGCGGTAGAGCTGGCGGCTGCGGCGAGCGGCTTTTTCTTCCGCGATCTCGTCTTCATCATCGCTGTCATCACCGAAGCTTTCGGGAGCCTCGATCGGCTCACCGGACTCATCGGTCTCGACGGACGGCGCTTCGCTGGCCGCTTCCGCCTCATCGTCGGAATCCGAATCAACGGCGCTGGCTTCCTCGGCAGCGAGGGCGGCGCGATCCTCATAGGGGATTTGATAATAGTCGGGATGGATCTCGTTGAAGGCGAGGAAGCCATGGCGATTGCCGCCATACTCCACGAAGGCGGCCTGGAGCGATGGCTCTACCCGCGTGACTTTCGCGAGATAGATATTGCCGCGAATCGGCCGGCGGGCCGCAGATTCAAAGTCGAAATCCTCAACTTTGGTTCCGTCGACGACTACGACGCGGGTCTCTTCCGGGTGACCTGCATCGATCAGCATTTTCTTTGACATAAAGGGTGTCTCCTGCGCGCACATCCTGACCGCGGGCTTCCGGAAGGAAGGGCGCAGATATCAGGAGCGGCGGGGGCGCGATGGGTGAGCTATGGCCTGGCAGCAAAGATGTAAGCATCAGGCTAGCCTCACGTGTCGGCTGTTTTCAAAAACGCGCCCGGGCCATGGAAATCCATGCGGGCGAGGGCGCGGCGGTCGGGGCCACGGGGGACCAGAAATCTGTCCCGTGGCAAAAGAAGAGCGTGTCGGCACGTCCGGATCGGACGCGGCCTCTTCGCGCCTGGCAAAGTATCGCAACTCCGTTTGGAGTCGAACATCAGCCAAGGCCTTTTCAACATGCAACATTCGGGTCGCTAAGGAAAGCCTTTGTGGCGGTCCGGAAATAAAGGCGCGATTGCATGATTTCATCAACGAAACGTCAAGCTCCACCGGTTAGGGTGCATCAAAAGCCGTGTACAGAATCACGGTATGTGCGATGGTGTGGTGATGCAAGTTCAACGGCTTATTTGGGCATTTCTCGGAAGCCTGCTCGTTAGCGCGGGAGCGTTCGCGGATTCGCAGGTTCGCGATGTGCGTTTCGGCATCGAGGATGACCGGACGCGGATCGTGATCGAGACTTCAGACCCGGCGGATTTCCGCGCGTTCACGCTGGATGGCCCGACCGACCGGCTGGTGGTCGACATGCCGGCCTCCTCCTGGGCTGTTCGCGGACTGGACGCGGGCGAAGGGCTTGGCGCTGGCCTGGTTGGCAATTTTCGCTTCTTCAATAATTCCGCCACGACATCGCGGGTTGTGTTCGAACTGGACGACCCGGCGGTTATCGCGTCGCAATTTGTCCTGGAGCCACCGAATGCCGGGGGGAATTATCGCCTCGTCATCGATCTGGCCCCGGCCAATCCCGGCAATTTCGCCGCCACATCCGGTTTTATCCGGACCGGCGGCATTGAATCCCTGATCGCCGAGCGCGTCGAGGCCGTCTATACGCCGCCGCCATCGCGGGCGCGCCGTGTGCTCGTCATCGATGCCGGCCATGGCGGACGGGATCCCGGATCGATGAGCCCTGGCGGCACACGCGAAAGCGAGGTGGCACTGGAAGCCGCACGCGAACTGCGGCGTCAGCTCGAGGCGACGGGCCGATATGAAGTCTTCATGACCCGCGACCGCGATGTCTATCCGTCCTGGGAAGACCGGGTCGGAGTGATGGTGGAACAACGCGCCGATCTCTTCCTTTCGATCCATGCGGATTCCTCGGCCGATAGCAGCGTCCACGGCACAGCGGTCTATACGCTGAATGACCGGGCCGAGAATCGCGCGCGGCAACGGGCAAACCAAGGTCCCGGGCCGACCGACCAGGCCGACGTCAACAATATTCTCGTCGAACTGGAACTGCGTGAGAAACGCAATCAGTCGACAGCCTTCGCCGAGGTTTTGCTCGAGCATCTCGCAACGGCAGGGCCCCTGCTGCAAAATCCGCATCGTCAGGCGAACCTCTTCGTCCTGCTTGATTCGCGGGTGCCGGCCGTGCTGCTGGAAATGGGTTTCGTGACCAATCGCAATGACGAGGCTAACTTGACCTCGGCGGCCGCGCGCCGCCGCCAGATGGGCGCTGTCGTGAACGGGATTGATGCCTATTTTGCCCGGCGCGGCGATATCGGTTCGCCGCAGGAAAATCCGTCACGGGAATTGCCCGTCCGCTGAATCGGTTTGTGCCTCGGCGCCGGGTGGCCATAATGCCGCCGCGGTGTCGTGATTTTGAGTGCGGACCGTTGGGGCGAGGGTCCAGAGGGCGTCATGAAGATTTTCACATTGCGTAATGTCATGCGTGCAGCCCTGTGGGGCGGGATAGCGGCAGTGGTGCTCGCCGTGGTCGGCTTTATTGCCGTGGCGATCTATGTCGTCCGCGTCACCGATGATCTGCCGGATTACCAGCAATTGGCTGAGTATGAGCCGGCGATCATGAGCCGCGTGCATGCCGGCGACGGCCTGTTGATTGCCGAATATGCCCGGGAACACCGCGTCTTCGTTCCGATCGACAATATACCGCAAAATGTCGTTCACGCCTTCATCTCGGCCGAGGACAAGAATTTCTACGACCATGGCGGGCTCGACTTCCGGGGCATCCTGCGTGCGATGCTGGCCAATGTCGGCCATGTGATCCGCGGCGAAAACCTGGAAGGCGCCTCGACCATTACCCAGCAGGTCGCGAAGAATTTCCTGCTCTCAAGTGAACAGCGCCTCGAGCGCAAGGTGCAGGAAATGGTGCTGACGCGCCGCATCGAGCGCGCTTTTACCAAAGACCAGATTCTCGAGCTTTATCTCAACGAGATCTATTTCGGCCGCCGCTCCTATGGAATCGCGGCTGCGGCCCTGAATTATTTTGGCAAATCGATCGACGAGCTGTCGCTGGAAGAAACCGCCTATCTCTCCGCCGTCGTCAACGGGCCGGCCCTCTTCCATCCAGAACGCCACCCGGAAGCCGCCGTCAACCGGCGCAATTGGGTGCTCTCGCGCATGGCCGCCAATGGCTATGTCACCGAAGAGGAAGCCAGCGAGGCCGCAGCCCGGCCCCTGACCACAGTCGACCGCCTGTCGGGCGCGACCTATACCGCGGCGGAGTATTTCGTCGAGAATGTCCGGCGCGAAGTCTTCTCGATGTATGGCGATGAAGAGCTCTACAATGGCGGCCTGTCGATCCGGACCACGCTGGATACGACTCTGCAGCTGGCCGCGCGCCGGGCCTTGCGCGACGGACTTGAAGTCTATGACCGGCGGCATGGCTATCATGGCGCGCTGACTCAGATCGAGCTTGGCGAGGGTTGGGTGGATCGACTCGCCGAAGTCGACATGCCGCGCGATATGGATGAGGGCTGGATCCCGGCCCTGGTGCTGGCGAGCGGCGATAGCGAGGCGCGCATTGGCCTGCTCAATGGCGAGGAGGGGCGTATTGAACTCTCCGAGCTGAGCTGGGCGCGCGAATCGCTTGGCGATGGTGCCATGGGCCCTGCAATCAGCCGTGCGAGCACCGTGCTCAGCCCCGGTGATGTGATCATTGTCGAGGCCTTGCCCGAAACCGAGGATGAATATGGCCTGCGCCAGGTGCCGGCGATCAATGGCGGCCTGCTGGCGATGGATCCGCATACCGGCCGCGTCCTGGCCATGGTGGGCGGCTATAGCTTCCAGCTGAGCCAGTTCAATCGCGCCACCCAGGCGCGCCGTCAGCCGGGCTCGTCCTTCAAACCTTTCGTCTACGCTGCCGCGCTGGACAATGGCTATACGCCGGCCAGCCTGATCCTCGACGCGCCCTTCGTCGCCTCCGGTGGTCCGGAAGAGCGCTTCTACATGCCGCAGAATTACTCGGAACGTTATTACGGCATGTCGACCCTGCGGCTCGGTCTCGAATTGTCCCGCAATGTCATGACGGTCCGGCTTGCACAGGAAATGGGCATGGATCCGATCGTCGATTACGGCGTGCGCTTCGGCATTTATGACGAGCTTGAGCCGGTGTTGGCGATGGCGCTGGGCTCCGGCGAAACCACGCTCTACCGGCTGGTCTCGGCCTATTCGACCCTGGTCAATGGCGGCCGCCGCGTCGAGCCGACCCTGCTCGACCGGGTTCAGGACCGTTTCGGGGCGACGATTTTCGCCCATGAACAGCTCGAATGCGAAATCTGTGACAATCCAGACTGGCAGGCCGGCCTGGCCGAGCCGGTCTTCCCGGAAACCGGTATTGAAGTCGTCTCCCCCGTGACCGCCTACCAGGTCGTGCACATGCTCGAGGGCGCCGTCGAGCGCGGCACCGGGACAGCCTTGGGCTCGCTCGGCCGGCCACTGGGCGGCAAGACCGGCACCACGAATGATTTCCGCGATGCCTGGTTTGTCGGCTTTGGTCCCGACATTGTCGTCGGTGCCTATATCGGGTTCGACACTCCATACCAGCTGGGCTCGGGCGAAGCAGGTGGCCGCGTTGCCGCGCCGATCGTGCGCGACTTTCTCGCTCAGGCGCTCGAGAACTACCCGGTTGCGCCATTCCGCGTGCCGCCGGGCGTACGCCTGGTGCCGATTGATCGCACGACGGGCGAACCGGGCATTCTCGGCCAGTCGGGCGTGATCCTGGAAGCCTTCCGGCCTGGCACCGAGCCGGCCCGGCATTCCCGTGAGGATGAAAGCGGATTGAGTTTTGCGCGCAATTCGGTGAGCGAAGATCCGATGTCCCAGCTGGCCGCGGAGGCCGAAGACGGTCCCGGCGAGGATGATGAGGAAGACGATCTGGGCGGGCTCTACTAACGCGCCGCTCCAGACGGTCTGCACTGCCCGGCTTGTCGGACCGGTTCGCGGCCTTTATCTCCACTACAGACCCGGTTGACCCAGGAAGGGCCCTTGCCCCATGCGCGCAGACATCCAGAACCTGTCCGATGAAATCCAGCAGGCCGTAGGCCTGCTGAGGAGGCGTCTTTGACTGGGATACAGCCCAGAAAAGACTAGACGAACTGAATGCCAGATCCGAGCACCCCGACTTCTGGAACAATCCCGCCAAGGCGCAGGAATTGATGCGGGAACGCACCCGGCTGGAAGGCGCGATCAACACGGTGATTGAGGCCGAGCAGGAACTCTCCGACAGCGTCGAAATGATCGAGCTGGCCGAGATGGAAGACGATTCCGAGATGGTGGAAGAGGCTGTTGCCGGCCTTGACCGTCTGGCAGAACGCATGCGCCGCGCCCAGCTGGAGACGCTGCTCTCCGGCGAAGCCGACGGCAATGATGCCTTTGTCGAGATTCATTCCGGCGCTGGCGGCACCGAAAGCCAGGACTGGGCTGCCATGCTGGCGCGCATGTATATGCGCTGGGCCAATGCGCAGGGCTATAGCGTCGAGACGATGGAAGAGCAGGCGGGTGAAGAGGCCGGTCTGAAGTCGACGACCATCCTTGTGAAAGGCGAAAATGCCTATGGCTGGCTGAAGACGGAGGCCGGTGTGCACCGTCTGGTGCGGATATCACCCTTCGATTCCAGCGCCCGCCGCCACACCAGTTTTTCCTCGGTCGGTGTCTATCCGCAGATCGATGATGCGATCGAGGTTGATATTGATGAGTCCAAGGTGCGCACCGACACATATCGTGCCTCCGGCGCCGGCGGACAGCACATCAACAAGACCGATTCCGCCGTGCGCCTGACCTATGACATGCCCGGCGAGGAGAAGGCGGTCGTCGTTCAGTGCCAGAATGACCGCTCACAGCACAAGAACCGGTCGCGTGCCTGGGACATGCTGCGCGCGCGGGTCTACGAGATTGAGCTGCAACGCCGCGAGGCCGCGGCCCAGGCGTTGGCAGACAGCAAGAGCGAGATTGGCTGGGGGCACCAGATCCGCTCCTATGTCCTGCAGCCCTATCAGATGGTGAAGGATTTGCGCACCGGCGTGGAGACCTCCGATACGGGTGGTGTGCTGGATGGTGATCTGGATGCCTTCATGGCCGCGGCCCTCGCGGCGCGGGTCGGGGGCGAAGAGGCCGAGTCCTGATTTTGGACAATCCGAAGGGCGTGATCCCGGGGGGATAGGGTATCCAGCTTCTGGACACGAAAAAGCCGGCGGCCCATGGGGCGCCGGCTTCTTCTTTGTCGCGGCAATGGCCGATCAGAGGCTGGATTTATTCGCAGCCAGAGGTGGTTGTTCCACTGATGCCGGCTTGTTCGCTGCCGGTGGACGATTATCCATTTTAGGCGCGCTCGATGTTGCCGGAGCGCTGGATGCGCTCGGTGCCGAGGGAGCGCTCTTTTCGGCAAGCGGATCTGTCGAGTGGCGGCAATGGCCGTCGAAGAAGGCACCGCTTTCGACCGACAGGGCGGCATGGACAATATCGCCCTCAATCCGGGCGGTCGCAGCCAGCTGTACCTGGCGGGCGCGGACGCTGCCGGAGACCTTGCCGCGGATGACGACGGTCTCGGCATAGACTTCGCCGGTGACCACGGCCTCTTCGCCGATGATCAGCGAACCGGCGCGAATATCGCCGTCTACGGTACCATCGAGTTGAACTTCACCTTCGGACACGATCGATCCGGTCAGTACAAGGTCACCCGAGAGGATGGATGGGGCTCTGGATTTCATGGCAGTCCTCTTGGTCGGCATGGTCGACTGTGACATCGAATCGGATGGTGAGACGTCTTTGTTACCCTTGAACATATTGTCCGGCCCTCAATAGGCGCTCAGGATCGATCGCGGACCCTTCGTACCAGATTTCATAATGCAAGTGCGTCGCCGTACTGCGTCCTGTGGAACCCATGCCCCCGACCTGTTGTCCACGCTCGACTGTATCGCCACGCCTTACTGCGATTTCATTCATGTGACCATAACGCGTCACGAACCCGTAGCCATGGTCGATTTCAACACAGCGACCATAGCCGTTACGCCATCCTGCGTAAATGACCCGGCCAGGTCCGGTCGCAACGATGGGTGCACGCCGGTAGGCTGCAAAATCAATGCCGCGATGTTGTGTCGCACGGCGATTAAACGGGTCGAGCCTCACACCGAACGGGCTGGTCCGGCGGTAGGCGGCGTCAACGGGGACGCCCAGTGGGCCCGTTTCGATGAAGCGTTCCAATTCCTCGACCTCCAGCATGCGCGCCGCAACGCGTGTGATGCGGGAGGAGAATTCGGCTTCCAGATCCCAGCCGTCGGAAAACAGCGGGGCGTCATTGATCGGGATATAGGGCCCGCCCTGTTCCTCGCCCGTCTGGCCATTGCTCACGACGTGGTCGATATCCAGGCCGGTCAGCCGCAGGACGGCACGCAGATTTTCCAGCCGTGCCTCGGTGGCGTCCTCGGCCTGTGCGAGGACGGAGTCCTGTTCGCCCATCAGATAGGAAATCTGGTCTTCAGGCGCATCCGACATGGCCGCGATGCTGACCAGGGGATCGCGCGCCATGCGCGGTGTCGGGTCAGCCGGCGTGGCGGCCATCAGAACGCGGTCATCGGCCAGGGCTGGCGAGGGCACCATCTCATTGCCGCTCAATTGTTCGGCAAACTCGACCAGCTGGCTGAGGGTCTCGTGCCGCATCTGGAATTCATAGGCAGCACGATCGAATTCTTCCATCCGCGATTCCATGAAGGAGTAGGCGGTGGCTTCGCTGGCCTGGGCTTCGGCGACCATGCGGTTGAGATTGATGCGTTCGCGTTCGATTGCGGCATCCTTGGCCGCGAGGGCCTGGCCGTGAAAGGCAACGGAAACGGTGGAGTAGCAGAGCCAGCAGGCCAGCACCGCGGCGCTCAGAAGCGCGCTGATCTGGATCGCGGTTGAGATCGCGAAATAGCGAACCTGACCATCACTGCGATGGTAGATCTGCCGGTCCGGAAACCAACGTTGAGCTGTGCCCCACACAGCGAGTTTGAGTCTTGATAACATGCGTTACTTTGCCCAGACTTCCGCTTGCCCCGGTGCCCAAGTCGGGCATGTGACACAAAAGATCGTCAGTTTTCAACTCTTGTTTATGCAAGTGGTGCGCCGGTTGCTGCCAATGGCAGGTAATAATCTGCAGGAAAGCAGGCCTGGTCGCGGGCATCGGTGTTGAATGGTGGCTTGAGGCCACCCTGATAATACTGCTGTACAAGGCTGTGATAGCGGGCTTCGGGCGCATCTCCGGCAATGTTGCAGACGTGTTTGAACCAGCGCATGCCGGTGGCGACATGGCCGATTTCGTCGGTGTAGATGATTTTCAGAATCCCGGCACTGATTGTGTCGCCGGCAGAATTCAACCGGTCGATCATGCCGGGCGTGACGTCGAGACCGCGGGCCTCGAGCACCAGCGGCGCGATCGCCAGCCTGGCCGCCAGATCGTGCCGGGTCGTGCGCGCGGCGTCCCACAGCCCGTCATGGGCGGGCAGCTCGCCATAGGCACTGCCCAGCGCTTCGAGCCGGTCGGCGATGAGGCCGAAATGGCGCGCCTCGTCATCACCGACATGGATCCAGTCGCTCAGGAAGTCGAGACGCTTGGCCTCATCCAGCGCCGGATCGGCGCCAAAACGGACCGCCATGTCGAAAGCCAGGTCGATGGCGTTGAATTCGATATGGGCGATGGCGTGGAGCAGGGCGATGCGTCCCTCCAGAGAGCCGAGCCGCCGGCGTGGCGTCTTCCCGGGGGGAACCCGTTGCGGCCGTTCGGGGCGGGCCGGATTTTCCGCCGGTCCGGCAGCGGGCCAGGGCGACGGCCAGCTTCGGTCCCCGTCCGCCAGGCTGCGGCATACGGCGCGCGCCGCGGCGGCCTTGGCGCGTGGATCAGGGGTCTGCAGGACCGCAAGGGCCATCTCACGCAAATCGGCCGCCTGGCCGTTCATTCCGCCAGCGCCTGGACCGCCGCCAACACGGTCTCGACATGGCCCTTGACCTTGACCTTGTGCCAGATCTGCACGAGCCGGCCATCGGCGCCGATCAGAAAAGTCGAGCGATCAATGCCCATATATTCGCGGCCATAGAGTTTTTTCAGCACCCAGGATCCATAGGCCTCGATCACTGCGCCGCTCTCGTCCGAGGCGAGGATGACAGCTAATTCATGCTTGGCCTTGAATTTATCATGTTTTTTCACGCTATCCTTGGAGACGCCGATGATCAGGGCACCCGCCTTGGCGAAGTCTGCGCTGGCCTGGGAGAATTCGATGGCTTGCGTTGTGCAGCCCGGGGTGTCGTCCTTCGGGTAAAAATAGAGAACAATCGTTTTGCCGAGGAGTTCGCCCAGATCGACCTCGCCGCCGCCATCGGTGGCCAACCGAAAATGTGGAGCCAAGTCGCCTGTCTTGAGATCGCTCATCTATCCCCTCCTGCCGCCGCCTGGACGGTCGTTTGTGCTGCCGCCCAGTGTGCGCGTCCTGCTGCCTGCGTCCAGTCTTGACGCTGCGCGAGGCCTGGCCTGATGCTGCGAAGATCGATCCGTCTGTCCGTCATCTATACCCTTGAGGCGGTCGCGGTCCTGCTGACCCTGGCGATCTTCGCCGTCGGCGCGCTTCTGGTGCGCTTGTCGAACGGTCCGATCGAGCTGGACTTCCTGCGCGAGGATGCGCAAAAAATGCTCGCCCAGGCCTTCGAGGGCGAGCTGGTGGCGCTCGGGGCACTGGAGGCGCGATTCGATCCGGAGACCCGTGCCCTGGTGATCCTGGCGCGTGATGTCACCGTTGCCGAAAGCCATGGTGAAGTGATTGCGCGGGCACCGCGCCTGGAAGCCGGCTTTGCCGTTCAGAGCCTGTTATTCGGACAGGTTGAGCCGGTCACAGTCAGCATTTCGGGCGGGTCGATCTCGATCGTGCGCCGCGCCGATGGTGCGGTCGGGGTCGGGCTTGGCAGTGTCGAGCGGGTTTCGGCCACGGCGCGGCTGCCGGCGCGCGGCGGTGATGACAGTGCCTCGCTGTTCCAATTGCTGCAGGAGCCGGCGCGTCCGGGTGGCATGCTTGGCGAGTTGCGTCATGTGGATATCGAGAACGCCTCGGTTCGCATCATTGATGGTATCACCGGGATCGCCTGGCTGGTCGATGCGGCGAGCGTTGTACTCGACCGTGATGACAGCCGAATTCGCGCCGAGCTCGCGGGCCAGCTGGCGACGCCGTCCGGATTTGCGCCGCTGGAGGTGAGGATTCAGGCCGGTGCGGCGCTCAATACCCTTTTGCTGGAGGCGCGCGTCTCCGAGCTGTCGCCAGCAGCGATTGCGCCGGCCAATGGTCCACTCTCGGTCCTGCGCGTCCTCGATGCGCCAGTCAGTCTTGATCTTCTGCTGAATGCGACCCGTGAATCGGGCATTCGCGGCGCGTCGATCAATCTCGATATCGGTGCAGGAAATGTCATTCGCGATGGCGAGTCGACGGCCTTCACAAGCGGTCGGATTCGCATGGACTTCGATCCCGATGCCGCCGAGCTGACCCTGTCGGAAGCGCGCGTCGTCTCCGACGTCTTCACCGCAGAGCTCAGCGGCCGGATGTTCGAATTGTCCGATTATCTCGGCGCGCTGCCGATGCGCTGGCGTTATCAGCTGACCGCCGGGCCGGGCCATATCGATCTTGGCGGCGTGTTCGAGCGGCCGCCGGTCTGGACCGGGCTGGAGCTGGCCGGGGCGGTCGATGTCAATCAGGCAAATATCCAGCTGGAACGGCTCGATGTCGACCTTGGACCGATCCAGGCGCGGCTCTCCGGCGAGACCTCACTCTCGGAAGTCGACGATGGACGCTGGCTCCCCAATCTGCGTCTGAGCGGCCCGATCGAGGGCGATGTCCAGCCAGAAACCGTGCTGGCCTATTGGCCGGTCCTGCTGGCCGATACCGCCCGGGTGTGGATCCGGGAGAGTATTCTGGGCGGCCATTATTTCAACGCCCGGCTCGACCTCGATATTGATGCGGAATCCATTGCCGCCGGGGCGCTGGCCGATGACCGCTTGACGCTCGGTTTCGATTTTGAAGACGCCGTGGTGCGCTATGTGCCGGAAATGACCGTGCTCGATCACGGGCGTGGCCATGCCATCTTGCGCGGCAATGCCTTTGAAGTCGCCATGACGAGTGGCCGTATCGGCGATATCGAATTGTCCAACGGCGTCGTCGATATCCCGCGCCTGAATCCGAAAGGCGCCCGGGCGCGCTTCGCCGGCGTGGCGCGGGGGCATGCGAGCGATATCCTGGCGCTGATCGATGAGCCGCCACTCTTTCTGACCTCCGATTTCGGCGTCCCCTCTGACATTGTTGATGGCCAGGCCGTCGTCGAATTCGAATTCCGCCGGCCCATGCTCGATGATGTCGATCCGGAGGATATCCCCTTCAATATCAACAGCACGATCGAGGACGCCTCGGGCGTCGTCCCTGGCACGGGCTGGGCGTTTGCCGATGCGAGTGTGCAGCTGCATGCGGACCAGGACGGGCTGACGGCCAGCAGTGACGGCATCGTTCTGGAGACTCCGGTTCACTTCGTCTGGAGCGAGAATTTCCGTGCAGGCCCTGATGAGGCCGCGACCGCATTCGAGCTGACGGCCAGCGTCGGCGCGCGTACGTTTGACCGTCTCGGAATTCCCGCCCGGCGTTATCTGGGCGGCGAAATCCATTTGCAGGCGCGGGCTACCGGTGCCGGCATGGGCGTCAGCGAGATCCGTGTCGATGCCGATTTGCTTGATGCCAGTCTTGAGGCGCCCGGCGGTGTCTGGGGCAAGCAGGCCGGCGAACCGGGCCAGGCGGGCTTCACATTGCGATTGCTGGAAGCGGGCGGTTTTCAACTCGAGGATTTCGAGACCCAATCGGCCGGGCTCTCGATCGCGGCGACAGCACGATTATCGCCCGAGGGACGCCTGGTGACCGCGAATTTCGAGCAGTTCCAGGTCGATGAGTTGATGGATCTCACCGGCAGTCTGACCGGGCCGGTCGAGGCGGGCGAGGCCTTCACCGCCCGCATTGCTGGCCGCTATCTCAATATCCGCGACTGGACCCCCTATCTGCGCGATCTCGGCGGTGGTGAGGGCGGGATGATGCCGCTCTCGGCGACGCTGGATGTCGGACGTTTGATCGTGTCTGACCGTAGCCAGCTGGACGACTTCAACCTGATCTGGCGCAGCGAGGCGGCGGGCATAAGGGCGTTTTCGCTGGACGGAACGGCCAGCGATGGTCCGCTCCAGGCCAGTTTTGGCGCCGGTCCGGATGGCGGCGTGCGCGAGCTGCGCCTCGAGGCCCAGTCGGTTGAAAGGATTGCGGCCATGCTTGGCGGCGAGGGCTATGCCCGTGGCGGGCGGGTTTCCGTACTGGGCGAAGCTCCACCTCTGGGCACGCCGGGCCCGCTGACCGCCCGCGTTGAGGTCCGGGACCTGACCCTGGTGCAAGTGCCTATCCTGGCGCGCATCCTCGCCGCGGGGTCCTTCGAGGGATTATCGGCCCTGCTCAATGGTGAGGGAATTGAATTCGACGCCATTGATGCCAGTGTGATGTTCGAGGATGGTCTGTTGACGATTGGCGAAGCGCGGGCCCGCGGCAGCGCGCTCGGCGTAACGGCAAGCGGGACGGTGGATTTTGCCAATCAACGCGCCGCGATCGATGGCAATCTCGCCCCGTCCTATGTCCTCAATTCCCTGCTCGGTGAGCTGCCGCTGATCGGCGATATGCTGGTCTCCAGACCGGGCGAGGGGATTATCGGCATTGTCTATTCCGTTGAGGGGCCGTTCGACAGCCTCACTGTCTTCGCCAACCCGCTTTCGGCCCTGGCCCCGGGTTTTCTGCGCCGGATCTTCGAAGGCAGCGCCGCCGACAGGGCCGCGCGCGACCGGGCGGATGCGCAGAACGAGCCGATCCCGGAGATATTGCCCGAGGAAGTCTTGCGCGAGCTCGAACCGGTTCCGGGCCCTGCCAGCCTACCGGAGACCGCAGCCCCGGCCGAACCGGATCCGGGCTAGCCGGCGGCCGGCTTGGCGAGGGCGTGACGTTTCTTGCCGATCGACAGCTTGATGGCCCCGTCCTGCACCATGTCAGCGCGCGCGATCGCCATCGGGTCCGTCAGTGTTTCGCCATTCACCTTGGCCGCACCGGCCTTGATATGACGGCGGACCTCGCCATTCGAGGCGGCCAGGCCGGCCTCGACGAACAGGCTCACCAGCGAAACCTCGCCCCCCTCCAGACCCGCGAATTCAACCGTCGGCAGGCCGGCCCCGGCACCGCCCTGGGCAAAGGTCTGTTGTGCGGTCTGCTCGGCTTCGCGGGCCGCTGCAGCGCCATGCATCAAACTCGTTGCCTCATTGGCGAGACGGATTTTCGCGATATTGATGTCTGCGCCTTCGAGCGCTTCCAGCGCTGCGATCTCGGCCATCGGAACATCGGTGAACAGGCGCAGGAATTTGCCGACATCGGCATCTTCGGCATTGCGCCAGAACTGCCAGTACTCATAGGCGCTGAGCTGGTCGGCATTGAGCCAGACGGCGCCCTCGGCGGTCTTGCCCATCTTCGTGCCCGAGGCGGTGGTGATCAGCGGTGTGGTAAAGCCGAACACTTCGGCCTGGTCGACGCGGCGGCACAGCTCGACGCCATTGATGATATTGCCCCACTGGTCGCCGCCGCCCAGTTGCAGCGTGCAGCCATGACGGCGCAGGAGTTCGAGGAAATCGACCGCCTGCAGCAGCATGTAGTTGAATTCGAGGAAGGTCAGCGGCTGCTCGCGGTCAAGCCGCAGCTTGACTGAATCGAAGGTCAGCATGCGGTTGATGGTGAAATGCGGCCCGAACATGCGCAGGAATTCGATATAGCCGTATTGCGACAGCCATTCGTCATTATCGACCACGATGGCGTCCGTCGGGCCATCACCGATTTTGACCAGCGCATCGAAGGCGGTCAGGATCGAGGTCTTGTTGGCCTGGATCTGGTCGTGGGTCAGCATGGAGCGCGTCTTGTCCTTGCCGGACGGGTCGCCGATCTTGGTGGTGCCGCCGCCCATCAGGATGATCGGCTTGTGGCCGGCCTGTTGCATCCGGCGCAACATCATGATCTGCACGAGTGATCCGACATGCAGGCTCGCGCCGGTCGCGTCGAAACCGATATAGCCGGTGACAATCCCTTTCATCGCGGCCTCATCAAGGCCTTCGAGATTGGTGGACTGGAAGTGGTAGCCGCGCTCGACCAGCGTCTTGACCAGATCGGATTTGTATTCGCTCATGACGTCTCTCCTGATACATGGGCTTCTAGGTCGACATTGGATGCGAGAAAAGAGGGCCCGCGCATGAAATACGTGATCGGATTGATGAGCGGGACGTCGCTGGACGGCGTTGACGCGGCCCTGATCCGCACTGATGGCGAGCGGATTGCCGAATTCGGCGCCGGAGACATGCACGCCTATACCGGGTCCGAACGCGCTATCCTTCAGGCGGCTGTCGATGCGGCGCTGGCCTGGAATTTCGAGGGGGAAGAGCCCGATTTTTCGGACGCCGAGGCCGTGTTGACGTCGAGCCATGGCGATCTGGTCGCAGCCGTTATCCGCGCGTCCGGTCTGGAGGCGCGCGATATCGCCCTGGTCGGTTTTCATGGACAGACCGTCCTGCACCGGGCCCCGGCGGGCCGGCACAAGGGCAAGACCCGCCAGATCGGCGATGGCGAGGCCCTGGCCGCCAAGACCGGCATTGATGTCGTTTATGATTTTCGCAGCGACGACGTCGCTGGCGGCGGTCAGGGCGCGCCGCTGGCGACACTCTACCATGCCGCGCTGGCGGCGCAGGACCAGCTCGAATTGCCGCTGGCCGTGGTCAATCTGGGCGGCGTCGCGAATGTGACCTGGCTGGCCAAGGACAGCGAGCCGGTCGCTTTCGATACCGGGCCGGCCAATGGTTTGATCGATGCCTGGTGCCAGCAGCGGCTTGGGACCAGCCATGACAGTAATGGCGAACTGGCAGCTCGCGGCAAGATTGACCCGGCAGCATTGAAGGCCCTGATGAAACATCCGTTCTTCGCCAAGACTCCACCCAAATCACTTGATCGTTGGGACTTCTCGCTCGATCCGGTCCAACATCTTGGTGACGCTGATGGGGCGGCGACCCTGACGGCTTTCACAGCCCGCACCGTCGCTGCCGCGATCGATCAGCTGGGCCAGCCGGGACGGATTCTCGCGACCGGTGGCGGGCGGCATAATCCTGTGCTGATGCGGATGATGGGCGAGGCGATGGGGGTGCGGCCCGAGGCGGTCGAGCGGGTCGGCTGGCGCGGCGATTTGCTGGAGGCGGAGGCCTTTGCCTGGCTTGCTGCCCGGGTTGCGGCTGGCCTGCCGACCAGCCTTCCGTCAACAACCGGCGTGTCGCGGCCGACTTGTGGCGGCAGGATCGCCCACCCCCGATCCTGAACCGGGCGATGAAAAAACCGCCGGCCCGAAGGCTGGCGGTTTCGTCAATCTTCAGTCTGCACGAAAGCGCCTGTCAGCGCTTGCCGGTGATCTGGCGTTCGGAGCGTTCCTTCTCCACAAGCGGGATGCGCTCGTCGAGATAGGTATTCATCCGCCGCTCAAGCTCGGGCAGGTGTTCGGTGAAGAGGTGGTTGGCATCCGGGATGATATCGCGTTTGATCTCGATCCCTTTTTGCACGCGCACTTTCGACATCACCCGTTCGACATCATCGGCCGGCACAATCTTGTCGGCGCCGCCATGGACGATGATGCCGGAGGCCGGGCAGGGGGCCAGGAAGGTGAAATCATACATATTGGTCGGCGGGGCGACGGAGACGAAGCCGGCAATCTCCGGACGCCGCATCAAAAGCTGCATGCCGACCCAGGCGCCAAAGGAGTGGCCCGCAACCCAGCAATAGCGCGCAGTGGCGTTATAGCCCTGCACCCAGTCGAGCACGGTGGCCGCGTCGGACAATTCGCCCAGACCCTGGTCATAGCTGCCCTGGCTGCGGCCGACGCCGCGGAAATTGAAGCGCAGGGTCGCGAAATTCCGCTTGCGGAATGAATCATACATCATCTCCACCAGCGGGTTTTCCATATGCCCGCCGCCGAGCGGATGGGCGTGGAGAATCAGCGCGACCGGCGCCGTCGGGTCTTCGCTTGGGCTGTAACGCCCTTCCAGCCGGCCGGCCGGGCCGGGAATGATTACGTCAGGCATTCAGTCTCGCCTTCCTGGGTGGTACCACTGATTTTCGCGTGACCATGCGGCAATTCGCGCCTTGTAACGGTGCGAAACCGGGGCCATATACTTGACTAACCTACTCGGATATTGGACTCGCATGCCCACCAATGAGCGCGCGCCCTTTCCGAAGGGGCGGGTCTTAGCATGATCGGTATGCGAGATGCGAGTGTTTAAGGAGGCAAACGCATGAAGCTGAGCACCAAGGGGCGTTATGCCGTCATGGCGATGGCCGACCTTGCAGCGGCGAGCGGTGGCGGTCCGGTGACCCTGGCAGAGATCGCCTCGCGCCAATCCATCTCCTTGTCCTATCTCGAACAATTATTCGCCAAGCTGCGACGGGCGGAGGTCGTGACCAGCGTTCGCGGGCCGGGCGGGGGCTATCGCCTGAGCCGTCACGCTGGCGAGATCCGCATTTCCGACATCATCACCGCGGTCGATGAACCCTTGCGCGCAACGCGTTGTTCCAATGCCAAGGGCTGTCTGGCTGACGGTCGCCGATGCGTCACCCATGATCTGTGGGACGAGCTGGGTCGGCATATTTTCCTCTTCCTCAGTTCAGTCACGCTGGAAGACGTCACCGAGCGCCGCCTGCTGGGTTCGGCGAGCGGGGCAATCGGGCGGCTGGAGCGGTTGATGGATCCCGGCCTCAACCAGGAGGCGGCTCAATAATATCATGCGCCTCTATCTCGATCATAATGCTTCCACGACGATCCGGCCGCAGGTGATTGCGGCAATGGCGGACGCGATGGCGCAGACCGCCAATCCGTCCTCCGTGCACCGCGATGGCCAGAAGGCCGCGCGCGCCGTCGAGGATGTGCGCCGTGTCATTGGCCGCTTGCTGTGCGCCCGGGCCGAGGATGTCATCTTTACCTCCGGCGGCACGGAAGCGACCAATCTCGCCCTGCATTCCGCCATTGATGCGGGCGGTGCCAAACGGCTGATCGTTTCGGCGCTGGAACATGAAGCCATCGCCGCCACGGCGCGCGCCTCGGGCCTGCCGGTCGAGACCTTGCCGGTGACGCCAGCGGGGCTTGCCGACCTGGCCTGGCTGGAAACGCGTCTGGCAAGCTGGGATGTCGGGCGGGACGGGCGTCCTGTGCTGGCCCTGATGCTGGCCAATAACGAAATCGGCACGATCCAGCCGGTCGCGGCTGCGGCGGCGATGATCCACGCGCAGGATGGCCTGGTGATCGTTGATGCGATCCAGGCGGTGGGCAAGATTGCCGTCGATTTCGCCGCGCTGGGTGCGGACTATATGGCGATCTCGGCGCATAAATTCGGTGGACCGCAAGGCATTGGCGCGCTGGTCGCGGCCTGCAATGCGCCGCTCTCGCGCCATCATCATGGTGGTGGCCAGGAAAAGGGCCGCCGCGGCGGCACGCTCAATGTTGCCGGCATTACCGGACTGGGCCGGGCATTGGAGCTGGCGGTCGCCGAGCTGGATCAATTCGCAGCGCTGGCCCGCTGGCGCGATGCCCTTGAGGCCCGCCTGAAGGGGGCCGCGCCGGAGATCGAAATTCTCGGGCTTGGCGCGCCGCGCCTGCCCAATACGCTGTCCATTGCGCATCCGTCCTGGAAGGGCGAGACGCAGGTGATGGCGATGGATCTGGCCCATATCTCGATCAGCGCCGGTTCGGCCTGTTCGTCCGGCAAGACGCGCGGATCCAAGGCGGGCCTGGCGCTCGGGCTTGGCAGCGATGCCGCAGAAGGCCTGATCCGGATCAGCTTTGGCTGGACCTCGAATGAAACCGACATCGATACGTTTGCGCGCGCCTGGACGGCTGCGCACACCCGTATCGCCCTGAAAACAGCAGTGAACGCCTGAAGGCGGTAGGAAATATGGCAGCGATCAAACAAACCATCGACGATGTCCGCGAGCTGGAATCCGGCAAATACAAGTATGGCTTCACGACCGATGTCGAACAGGACATCGCGCCGAAGGGCCTGAATACCGACATCATTCGCTATATTTCTGCCTCCAAGGACGAGCCGCAATGGATGCTCGACTGGCGCCTGGCCGCCTATGAGCGCTGGCAGGAAATGAAAAATCCGGAATGGGCCAATGTCCGTTTTCCGGAAATCGACTACCAGAATGTCCGCTATTATGCCGGCGCCAAGGGCGGGGTGAAATACGAGTCGATTGATGACGTGCCCGAGGAAATCCTCGCCGATTTCGCCAAGCTGGGCATTCCGCTGCGCGAGCAGGAAGTCCTGCTCGGGGTGAAGGGTTCTGAGAACAAGGTCGCGGTCGATGCCGTGTTCGACAGCGTCTCCGTCGTCACCACTTTCAAGGCCGAACTGGCCAAGGCCGGCGTCATCTTCTGCCCGATCTCTGAAGCCCTGCGCGATCATCCCGAACTGGTGAAGAAATATCTCGGCACGGTGGTTCCCGCGTCCGACAATTTCTTCGCGACGCTCAATTCGGCGGTCTTCTCCGACGGTTCCTTCGTCTATGTGCCGCCCGGCGTGCGCTGCCCGATGGAGCTCTCGACCTATTTCCGCATGAATGCCGAAGGCACCGGCCAGTTCGAGCGCACGCTGATCATCGCCGACAAGGGCTCTTACGTCTCCTATCTGGAAGGCTGCACCGCGCCGATGCGCGACGAAAACCAGCTCCACGCCGCCGTGGTCGAACTGGTCGCGCTCGACGATGCCGAGATCAAATACTCCACCGTGCAGAACTGGTGGCCCGGCGATGCCGATGGCAAGGGCGGGGTGTATAATTTCGTCACCAAGCGTGGCGATTGCCGCGGCAAGAATGCCAAGATCTCCTGGACCCAGGTCGAGACCGGCTCGGCGATCACCTGGAAATACCCGTCCTGCATCCTGCGCGGGGAGAATTCGCGCGGCGAGTTCTATTCGATCGCCGTCACCAATGGTCATCAGCAGGCCGATACCGGCACCAAGATGATCCATCTCGGCAAGGGCTCGACCAGCCGCATCATTTCCAAGGGCATCTCCGCGGGCAAGTCCGACCAGACCTATCGCGGCCTGGTCTCGGTGCATGCCAAGGCGGAAGGCGCGCGCAATTTCACCCAGTGCGACAGCCTGCTGATCGGCGATACCTGCGGCGCCCACACCGTGCCCTATATCGAGTGCAAGACGCCGAAAGCCATTCTCGAACACGAGGCGACGACAACGCGCCTCTCCGAAGACCAGCTTTTCTATGCCCGCCAGCGCGGCCTCTCCGAGGAGCAGGCGACGGCGCTGTTGGTCAATGGGTTCGTGCGCGACGTATTGCAGCAATTGCCGATGGAATTTGCCGTCGAGGCGCAAAAACTCCTCGCGGTCAGCCTTGAGGGGAGTGTGGGATGAGCCTGATCAACAAACTGACTGTGGTTTGCGCTGCGGCGCTGGCGCTGGGCGCCTGCGATGCGGCGACCGAAACTGTGGCGCTGGCCGCCATGGCGCCGGCTGAGCCCGAAGCAGAAGTCTCCGAGCGCGGCGGCGATGCCTGGTGTGATGAGTTCGCGGAGGGCGAGGGCGCCGGCACCGATTGCGCCCTGCGTGTCGATGATCAGCGCTTCGTCTATCTCGATTATCTCACCGACGAGGATGGCTATGCCTCGCAAATGGTGCTGACGCAGCACAGCTTTGCCGGTGACTTGCTGGCGCGCTCCGAACCGATCGATGTCGAGCCGGTTTATGGTGTGGCGGCCCTGCGCGATCTTGATGGCAATGGCGCGGCTGAGCTGTTAATCCCGCTCTTCGCCGGCAATGTGAACACGGTGTTCGCGGTCTGGCGCCAGGATGCGACCGGCCTGTTTGCGCCGGCCGGCGAGCTCTCCAGCTATGGCATCGACAGCCTGGAAACGCGCGAGGGTCTTGTCATTGCGCCATCGCGTGGCAGCGCTGTCACCCATTACGAGACCGCCTCGCGCTTCGGCGCTGACGGGCTCGAGACGGTCTATGAAATCGAGATCAATTACGAGACCCGCAGCTGCCGGCTGACCGACGCAACTGGCCTGGAAGCGGCCGGTATCGACGGCGATGCACTGGTTTCCGCCTGCGAAGACCGCGACTGGGAATAACGCATGTCCGCCGCCAAACCTTTGACCCCTGAGGAGGGGAAAATGAGCTTGAAAAACCGCATCATGCTGGCGCTTGGCTGCTGTGCCCTGATTGGCGGCGCCGGCTGTACGCAGGATTTCGATCAGCCCGACTTCGTCCATGATGAAGGCCAGCCCTGGTGCGATGAGCTCGATGCCGGCATTGGTTCAACCGATTGCGCCCTGCTGCATGGCGAGGATTATCTCATCTTCTTCCAATACGCACCGGCGGCTCGCGGCACACGCCTAATGGTTAATCTCAACACGCTGGAAGGCCAGGAAGTGCAAAGCTTCGGTCCGATCATGATCGAAGGCGCGATGGCGCATCCCGCCCTGCGCGACATCAATCATGATGATCGCGACGAGCTCTTCATTCCCCTGATGACCGGCAATGTGAACACGCTGTGGTCGGTCTGGCAGCAGGATGATGAAGGCCTGTTCCACCGCGCCGGCGAATTGTCGGGCTTCGGTGTCGAGGCGTTCGAGATCCGCGACCGGCTGGTCATCAGCCGCTCACGCGGCGATGTGGCGACCAGTTATGAAACTGCCAGCCGCCTGACCGCTGACGGGCTTGGGACCGTCTATGAAATGCTGATTGACCATGCTGCCCGCGATTGCCGCCTGCTCGACCAGAGCGGGATGGCCGCCATGCGGTTGAACGCATCGGCCGTCGTCGCGGCCTGCGAAGCGCGCGACTGGTAGCCCTGAACACGATCTGTAGCCCGGCGATATGCGCCACCCGATATTGACGATTGCAAGAGAGTAAAAATGCTTAAAATCAACAACCTGCACTGCAAAGTTGAAGCTCAGGATGGGGCGGAGAAATTCATTCTCAACGGGATCTCGCTCGAAGTCCCCGCCGGCGAAGTGCACGCGATCATGGGGCCGAACGGCTCGGGCAAATCGACGCTATCCTATGCCGTCACCGGCCGCGATGGTTATGAGGTCACCGAGGGTTCGATCAATTTCAATGGCGAGGAGATCGGCGAGATGGCGCCGGAGGAACGCGCCGCGCGCGGGCTTTATCTCTCCTTCCAGTATCCGGTTGAAATCCCCGGCGTGCCGACTTTGATCTTCCTCAAGGAAGCGCTCAACGCCCAGCGGACGGCGCGCGGCGAGGCCGAGATTTCGGCACCGGACTTCATGAAGCTGGCGCGGGAGAAGGCCAAACAGCTCTCCATCTCGATGGACATGCTCAAACGTCCGGTCAATGTCGGCTTTTCCGGCGGCGAGAAGAAGCGGCTGGAAATCCTGCAGGCGCTGATCCTGGAGCCGAAATTCCTCATCCTCGACGAGACCGATAGCGGGCTCGATATCGATGCGCTCAAAGTGGTTGCCGACGGCGTCAATACGCTGCGCTCGCCGGGCCGGGGCATGCTGGTCATCACCCACTATCAGCGCCTGCTCGATTATATCAAGCCCGATGTCGTCCACATTCTGGCCGCCGGCCGCATCGTCAAATCCGGCGGTCCCGAGCTCGCGCACGAGCTGGAAGCCGAAGGCTATGACAAATATATCGGCGAGGCGGCCTGACCATGGGCGTGATCAAACCCATCGCGGCTGAAGCCGCCCTGATCGAGGCGCTCGACGGCGCAACCGGCTGGCTGGCGCAATTGCGCGAGGCGACCCGCGTTCAGGGCCTGCCGACGCGCCGCAACGAAATGTGGAAATGGTCGGATCTGCGCCGCGCCGCCGGCGAGATCACATCGGCCGGCAAGATCGCCCTGACAGGTGCTGTCAGTGACGCTATGGAGCCCGCTGACGGCGAGACCGTCGAGCTGGGCGTGTCGGCCAGTGCCGGCGCCAGCGCGGCGGCCCTGGGCCTCACGGTCAAGGCCGGTCGCTCGGTCACGCTGGTGGAGCGCTATCGCGCCGAGGCCGGCTCTCTCGGCAATCTGCATCTCGACATCGCGATCGAGAGCGGCGGGCGGCTGGAACGGATCTGTATCCATGACGAGGCGGAGGCGGGCGTCATGATCGCCTCGGCCAGCATCGATCTCGCCGAACACGCCAATCTGACCCAGATCGCGCTGTCCTTCGGTGGCAAGCTGATCCGCAACGAGACCCATGTCTCGCACGCCGGCGAGCATTCCGAGGCCAATCTGCACGGCGTCTACCTGCTCGATACCGGTCGCCATAATGACTACACGACCTCTGTCCATCATACCGGCCCGGGCGGTATCACGCGCCAGCTGGTCAAGGGTGCCGTTGCGGCCCATGCCCGCGGCGTCTTCCAGGGCAAGTTCAAGGTTGATCGCGCCGCCCAGCTGACCGATGCGAAAATGACCCACCGCGCCCTGATGCTGGATGACCGCGCCGAGATCGACGCCAAGCCCGAGCTGGAAATCTATGCCGACAATGTCCAGTGCGCCCACGGCAATGCCATCGGTGCGCTCGACGAGACGGCGCTGTTCTACATGCGCCAGCGCGGCATCCCGCTGGCCCAGGCACGGGCGCTGCTGATCGAGAGCTTCCTCGCCGAGCCGCTGGATTTCGTCAGCGATGAGGCCTTGCGCGATGAATTGCGCGCGGCTCTGCAGCAGCGATTGAGGGCGATCTCATGACGGCTCAGCCCAAAGCAGTGAACGCGCCGCTCAATATCCCGGCGATCCGCAATGAATTCCCGATCCTGCAGCGCGAGATCAATGGCAAGCCGCTCGTCTATCTCGATAATGCCGCCTCGGCGCAGAAGCCGGAATTCGTCATTGAAAGCGTCGCCGGGGTCTACCGGGCCTATTATGCCAATGTGCATCGCGGCCTGCATACTCTCGCCAATGAATCCACCGAAGCCTTCGAACTGGCGCGCGAGGATGTGCGCCGTTTCATCAATGCGGCGCGCAGCGAAGAGATCGTTTTTACCCGTGGCTCGACCGAGGCGATCAATCTGGTCGCCCACTCTTTCGGCCAGAACCTGGTCGCCGGCGATGAAATCATCATCAGCCGGATGGAGCATCACTCCAATATCGTGCCGTGGAGAATGCTGGCCGATGCCAAGGGGTTAACCCTGAAATGGGCCGATGTGAATGCGGCCGGCGAGCTGGATTATCCACAGCTGGCAGACATGGTTAATGGCCGCACGAAACTGATCGCCATCAGCCATATGTCGAATGTGCTCGGCACGATCAATAATGCCGAACGCATCATGGAGATTGCCCGCTCTGCCGGCGTGCCCGTCCTGTTCGACGGCTCGCAATCGGCGGTCCATATCCCCGTCGACATGCAGGCGCTGGGCTGTGATTTCTTCGTCTTCACCGGCCACAAGCTCTACGGCCCATCCGGTATTGGCGTGCTCTATGCCAGGGGCGACTGGCTTGATCGCCTGCCCCCCTTCATGGGCGGTGGCGAGATGATTGCCGATGTCTATGAGGACCGGCTGACCTTTGCCGACCCGCCACACAAGTTCGAAGCCGGCACGCCGCCCATCGCCGATGCGATCGGGCTTGGCGCTGCGATCCGCTGGCTCGAGCGCCATGACCGCGCCGCCATCATGGAACATGAGCGCGCCCTGATGGATCGCGCCGTCACTGGCATGGCTGCGATTGAGGGCGTGCGCATTATCGGCACGGCTCAGGACAAGGGCGCCATCATCAGCTTCGCCATGGAGGGCGCGCATCCCCATGATATCGCGCAAATCCTCGACAAGTACGGCATCGCCGTCAGGGCAGGGCATCACTGCGCCCAGCCCCTGATGCGCCATATGGGCGTCAATGCCACGGCGCGCGCCAGTTTCGCCATTTACAATACAATCGAAGAGGCCGATGCGTTCGTCGACGCATTGAAAAAGGCCCGTGACTTTCTCATCTAGGTAAGACCATGACCGATAGCACCACCAGAGACGTGATCGATCTTTCCGGATCGCCCGCCATGACGCAGCCCGAAGCGGCCGTTGCCGCACCGGCCGACGTCGATGCGCCAAAGCCCGAACCGATTCCGGCCGAGGAACTGGCCCGGATTACCGATGAGATCATAGTCCAGCTCAAGACCGTCTATGATCCGGAGATCCCGGTCGATATCTATGAGCTTGGCCTGATCTACAAGGTCGACCTCGAAGATGACCGCACCTTGAAAGTGGTGATGTCGCTGACCGCGCCAGGCTGTCCCGTGGCGGGTGAAATGCCCGGCTGGGTCCATGATGCCGTGGCGCGGGTCGACGGCGTCAACAAGGCCGAGGTCGAGCTGACCTTCGATCCGCCCTGGACCCCGGACCGCATGTCGGACGAGGCCCGGCTTTCCCTGAACATGTTTTGACGGACGGAAAACCCATCATGGCACGACGCGAGAGACCCAAGGCCGTTACCCTGTCGGACGCTGCAGCGACACGGGTTAAATCCATCATGGCCATGCGCGGCGCCGGCTTCCTGCGGGTTGGCGTCAAGAATGGCGGCTGCGCCGGCATGGAATATGTGATGGACTATGTCGACGAGCCGGAGGCGCTCGACGAGCGCGTCGAGGACAAGGGTGTCGAGATCGTGCTCGAATCCAAGGCCCTGCTCTTCCTGCTCGGCACCGAGCTCGATTATGAGACGACGGCGCTGCATTCCAAATTCGTCTTCCGCAATCCCAATCAGACCGATGCCTGCGGTTGCGGCGAGAGCGTCACCATCGTGCCGGTACGCGAGAATTGAGCATGCTCCAGCTGATCTATTCGCCAACCTCACCCTATGCCCGCAAGTGCCGGATTCTGGTGCGCGAACTGGGGCTGGAGCCGGCCATCACCGAGACCGCCGCCAATCCTTTCGAGGATGATGAAATTCTGCTGCGCGCCAACCCGCTCGGCCGCGTGCCCTGTCTGGTGATGGATGATGGCCGCGCCCTGACCGAGAGCGCCCTGATCGCGGCCTGGCTCAATGCGCGGGCCGCCAATCCCTGGCTCTCCGACTGGGATGACCGCCGGCTTGAGGCCCTGGGCCATGGTCTGCTCGACCTGGCCGTGGCCCGCCGGGTGGAGATGGTTCGTGAACCGGGCTTGTTCTGTGATTTCTGGATTACCCGGCGCGAGCGCGGCATCTTGCGGGCGCTTGATGAGCTGGAGGTCGAAATGGCCATGCTGGCCAGCCCGGTCAGCCTCGGCGCGTTGACGATTGCCGTGGCGCTCGATTATCTCGATTTCCGCTATCCCGAGAGCCAATGGCGCCGGCAGCACAGTGCGCTGGCAGCTCTGCATGAGGGCTGGGCGGCCCGGGCGAGCTTCATAGCCACCGCACCACCGCCGGGCTGATCCAGGATTGACGGCCGACATGAAGACGCCGCCCTTTTGGGGGCGGCGTCTTCATGTCAGATCTGCGGCTGGCCTGGCTCAGGCGGCATCGCGCCCGAGCTGCAATTCCGCACCATCCGTGGTCGTGCGGTTGCGGCCTTCGGTTTTCGAACGATAGAGATGGGTGTCGGCGCGCTCTATCAGCGACTCTATGGATTCGCCGGCCTGGAAGCTCGCAATCCCCATCGAGATGGTGATATTGCCGAGATCCTCATTGGTCGATTTGCGCAGCAATTTCTTGGATTCGACCGTGCGCCGGATCTTTTCAGCGATTTCGTGCGCTTCCTGCGGCGTGGCTGCGGGCATGACAATGCCGAATTCCTCGCCGCCATAGCGGGCCACGACATGGGTTTCAGGGGCATGCCGGGTGAGGCAGCCCGCGACAAAGCGGATAATCTGGTCGCCGGTCTGATGGCCCCAGGTATCATTGAAGCGTTTGAAGAAATCGATGTCGCACAGGACCAGGCTCAGCGGCGTGCCATGACTGTCGGCTTCGCGGCGGGCCTTGCGCAGGCTCTCATCGAAACGTTTGCGATTGGCAATGCCGGTGAGGGCGTCAGTCATCGCCTCTTCACGGACACGCTCGAGATTGTCGCGCAATTTGGTGACTTCCTTGGAAGTCGCTTGCAATTTGTGCTCAAGATCATGGCTGCGGCGCTGCATTTTCGCCGTGGCGTTGACCAGCGACTCGACGAGCTTTTTGATGCCCGGATCGGTGACAGCTTCGCCGAGCTGTGAGGTTGCGCCCGCCAGGGTCTCGCCATAGGCGAGGGTGTCGGCCTCGGCGGCCAGCAGGGTCTCACGGACATTGCCGAGTTCCCGGCTCATCATGCCGCCGCTTTCCAGAATCGCGTCCTGGATGGCATGCCACTGAAAATACTGGTCGAACAATTCCGTACTGACTTCAGCGGTGAAGGCGAGTTCGGACTGGATGTGGTTGCGAACGGTTTCACAAAGCTCAGGATTGGTGTCGCTGGCAAAGCTCACCCAGACGGCATAATTTTCAGGGGTCGGGGGAACATTGAACTGCTCCATGAGGTCCAGCGCTTTTTGCGCGAACTCCTTGCCGTCCTTGCCCAATAAACGTCCGTTCACGAGAAACCCTTCCCTGTCGAGCTCCCCGCTGGCATCGGGGGCCTTTCAAACAAGCTAGCCGCGAAAGGAAAAGAAGAGGTAAAAATCGCTCATACGATATGAGTTAATTGGAACGGGCGCAGCCTGACGGCTGCCGCCCGATCCTGTCGGCGCCGCCTCAGCCCTGGGTCTGCATGAAGCCGGGCACGTGTTCGCCAAAGCCGACCACATCACGGTCGGGGCCATCGCCCTGGCCGCGGCGGGAGCCGGACTTGCGCTCGCCAGAGCGTGGATTGCGCGGCGATTCTGTCTTCGCGGCCGGCGCTTTCTGGCGCGGCTCCGGGGTCACGGGTGCCGGTTTGGCAGCCGCTTCCATGCGAGCCGGTGCTGCGGCGGGCGTAGCGGGTTGGACGGCCGCAGCTGCCGGTGTTTCGGCCTCTGCCGGCGTTGCCGGAGTGGCCTGTGCCTTGGACTCGCGCGGTTTGCGGGTCGAGCGGCGTCCGCGCGGGGTCCGCTGCGTGGCGGGTTCTTCGCTCGCTTGCGATGCGGCGTCGGCTGCGGTTGCGGGGGCCTCCACGGCGGCGTCGGCCCCGGCGGCGGGTGGCTTTGCCACGGCGGCAACCGGCGGGGTGCCGTCGAGCGGGAGATCCGGTATGTCCTGGCGGATCAGCTTCAGTATGGCGGCCAGATTTTTCTCGTCGCCGGGCGCCATGATGGTGATCGACGTGCCCGCCTTGCCGGCGCGTCCGGTCCGGCCGATCCGGTGCACATAGTCATCCGAATGGTGCGGCATGTCATAATTGAAGACGTGGCTGACATCGGGAATGTCGAGACCGCGCGCCGCGACATCGCTGGCGACGAGGAAGCGGATGCTGTCATCCTTGAACCCGGCCAGGGTCGCGGTGCGAACCGATTGATCGAGATCGCCATGGATCGGCGATGCCGGAATGCCGTGTTTCGTCAGCTCGCGCGCGACCGTATCGACATCGCGCTTGCGGTTGCAGAAAATGATGCCGTTCTTGACGCCGGTCCGCGACATGGCGTCGCGCAAGGCTGCCCGCTTGGTCTTCGGCTGGGCATCGCCAACGCGGACGAGATATTGCTCGATATTGGCGCCGGCGGTGGCCGGGCGGCCGACTTCGACGCGGATCGGATCATTGAGGAAGCGGTCGATCAGGCTCTTGATCTCGTTCGGCATGGTGGCCGAGAAGAACAGGGTCTGGCGGCGCGGCGGGGTCAGCGAGAAAATCTTTTCCAGATCGGGGATGAAGCCCATGTCCAGCATACGATCGGCTTCATCGACGACGAGGATCTGGACGCCATTGAGCAGCAGCTTGCCACGGCCGAAATGGTCGAGAAGCCGGCCCGGGGTCGCGATCAGGACATCGGCACCGCGATCGAGAATGGCCTGTTGGGGACCGAAGGCGACGCCACCGATCAGCAGGGCCATCGAGAGGCGCTGGCCCTTGGCATAGGCCTCAAAGTTTTCGGCGCACTGGGCGGCGAGTTCGCGGGTTGGTGCGATGATGAGGGAGCGGGGCATGCGGGCCTTGGCCCGGCCGCGCGAAAGCAGTTCGATCAGGGGCAGCACAAAGGCCGCTGTCTTGCCGGTGCCGGTCTGGGCAATGCCCAGAACGTCGCGTCCGGTCAATGCAGGCTTGATGGCGCCGGCCTGGATCGGTGTCGGTTCTGTGTAGCCGGCCGCGGTGATTGCGGTGAGCAGTTTCGGACTTAACCCGAGGTCTTCGAACGTCATGGCGTCCTTTAAAATCTGAAGCAGCAATAGCTGGGAGCAAAAATGACGTGGCCGCGCCGAAAGGGCGCGGCCACGAATGCAGGGGCAAAATACGTTTCCTGTGCGTTCTGTCAACGTACAGGCGGTATTTCATCAACGCCGATAGGCGAAAGGCGTCTCGTCAGTGATATTGATGTAACGGTCGCGAAGCTGGGTTTCGCGTGACGTCATCGCGGTTGGTTCGCCATTGATCAGCATCGCCACCGGCGCGCTCATCACTTCGAGGGGATCGCCATCCCAGACCACGACATCACCGGTATAGCCCGCCGCGAGAGCGCCGAAGCGATCCCCGACGCCGTAGATTTCCGCCGGTGTCAGCGAGATCGCCCGGAAGGCCGCATCCCATGGCACGCCATGCGCGACGGCATTGCCGGCATGCTGGGTCAGCAGGCGGGCATTGAAATACCCGTCTGCCGATTGAGTCGTGTAGGCAAATGTCACGCCAGCCTGTTGCAGGCGTGCTGCACCTTCCAGGGTCGAGCCGAGGGCGTCGAAGGAGCTGGGCAGATTGCGGATCGGGTCGATCAGGACCGGCACGCCGGCCGCGGCCAGCTCGTCGGCCACCATCCAGGCTTCGGCACCGCCGGCGATCACCAGCTGCATCGGCGCATGTTCGGTCCGGAAACGCAGCGCGCGGCGGATATCCGCTGCCCGATCGAGTTCCATCACCAGCGGCACACGTCCGCGCACCACAGGCACCAGGGCCGCCGCATCATAGCGATTGAGGGCATCGCCCTGATGATCGCCACTGAAACGGCCGGGATAGCCCCGGGCGTCGGCAAAGGCGGCGTCCAGATAGGTCCAGGCCGCCGAGCGTGAACCGCCCGCCGTCGAGGCACCGGACTGGCTCAGATCGGCGACGACGAAACTACCGGTTTCGAACAGCGAGGTATCGGAGCCGCTGGTGTCGATCAGGCCACCCTGGCCGGCGAAGATATTCCAGCCGGTTCCCGGATAGAGCGCCGCCCGCGTGATGCCGCCAAGCCGGTTGGAATCGATATGCATTCCGGCCGGATTGAAACTGTCGGCGACATCCAGGGCAACCGAATAGGGCGACTCATCCGCGCTGGTATCATTGGTCGAGCCTTCCAGCGCGACCTCGATCAGGCCAAGCTGGGTGACCGGGGCGAAAATGCCCGGCGTGATCCAGCCACCATCGGCGTCGATCACCGTGGTGCCGACCGGGATGGTGACATCGCCGCCAACGGCAACGATCGAGCCATCACGAACCAGAACGGTGCCGTTCTCGATAATGCCGGCATCGGTATTGGTGACGACGCGGCCATTGGTGACGGCGTAGGACTGGGCGAGGCCTGGCGCAGCCAGGGCCATGCTCAGTGCAAGAGCAGAGATGAAGCGTTGCATTATTGGTCTCCCTCACCGGGTTGGCCGAGCATGAAGTCGCGGACGGGCTGCATGTCCTCATCGCGGCGATCATAGCTCAGCGCACCGTCGATCCAGACGCGGTCGGCGCGTGCGTAAGTGCTGAACGGGTCGGCGGACCACAGCACGATATCGGCGCGTTTGCCGACTTCCAGCGAGCCGGTCTGATCGGCAATGCCCAGCGCGGTGGCCGGGTTGGAGGTCAGCCAGCGCCAGGCTTCGGCGTCGGAGATATCAATCCCGGCGCGGCGGCCATCGGCCAGCGCCTTGGCGACTTCCTGGTTGAGGCGCTGAATACCCATATCGCTATCGGAATGGATCATGGCGCAGGCGCCGCCTGCATGCACCATCGGCAGGTTTTCACGGATGGAGTCATAAGCTTCCATCTTGAAGCCGCCCCAATCGGCCCAGACGGCGGCGCAGGTGCCGTTTTCCGCCAGCAGATCGGGGATTTTATAGGCTTCCACGGCGTGGTGGAAAGTTGTGACCTGATAGTCGAACTCACGGGAGAGATCGATGATCTGCGCCATCTGGTCGGCGCGATAGCAATGCATCTGGACGAGAATCTCGCCGTCGAGCACGCCCATCAGTGTGTCGAGTTCGAGATTGCGGCTTGGCGGCGAAGCGTCCTCACCGGCCTCGGCGCTGTCCCAGTAATCATTCCAGCTGGTGCGGTATTCCACCGCGCTCTGCCAGGCGGCGCGATAGCCGGCCATATTGCCCATATCGGTGGCCGGTGACTGGCCACGGCCGCCATAGACGCGCGACGGGTTTTCGCCGCAGGCCATTTTCAGCGTGTAGGGCGCGTCGGGGAATTTCATGCCCTGGACGGTCCGCGACGGGACATTGCGCAGGGTGATGCCGCGGCCACCAAACAGATTGGCCGAGCCCGGCAGGATATTGAGTGTCGTCACACCGCCGGCGAGGGCGGCTTCGAAACCGACATCCTGGGGCCAGACCGAATGCTCGGCCCAGACCTCGGCGGTGACCGGCGAGGTGGCTTCATTGCCGTCATTATGGGCATTGACGCCGGGCGAGGGGTAATCACCCAGATGGGAGTGGATATCGATAATGCCAGGTGTCACATAACGGCCGGCGGCATCGATCACGGTGGCGCCCTCGGGGGCTTCCAGACCGGTTCCCACCGCGGCGATACGGCCATTCTCGACCAGGACATCGCCGCCCTCGATCCGGCCGCCAATACCGTCAAACACGGTGGCGTTCTGGATCAGGGTGACGCCGCTGGCGCGCGGCACATAGGTCGAAGGGTAGGGATCAAGGCTGTAGCGAACGACATCGCCGCTCTCGCTACTGGCCGATTGTGTCTCGCCGCCCGGGGTTCCGGTCTCGCCGCTACACGCCGCCAGTGCAAAGACGGCGGCAAGCGCCGTCGCTGGCATCCATGCTTTCAAGGTCATTGTGATTGCTTCCCCAATAGCGCCCGCTGAATCACACGCGGGCAAAGTTGAGGGAATAGAACGCGTTTGCAGCCCTTGCGTCAAATTAACGATTTGGTCATGTGCGGATACGCCCCGACACCAGTGCACAGCTCAGCGCCGTCGATCCGCGACCCGTTCTCGGATAAGTCTGGGCCATGACCCAGCACGCCCCGTTCGATATCTTTCTCGTCACCGCGCCCGGCCTGGAAGCCATGCTCTGCGCCGAACTGGTGGAGAAGGGCTTTGCCGGCCCGGTTGCTGAATCCGGCGGTGTCACGATCAAGGGCGGCTGGCCCGACGTCTGGCGCGCCAATCTGGATATCCGCGGCGCCAGCCGGGTGCTCGCCCGCATCGGATCCTTCCATGCCGTGCATCTGTCCCAGCTCGACAAGCTGGCGCGGCGTTTCCCCTGGGGCGAGGTACTGCGTCCCGATGTGCCCGTACGCGTCGATGCGAGCTCGAAACGTTCGAAAATCTATCATGCCGGCGCCGCCGCCCAGCGCATCGAGACCGCGATCCGCGAGGAGCTTGGCGCGACGATCAGTGCCGACGCCGCCGTGCAGGTGAGGGCGCGCCTGGAGGATAATCTGTGCACGCTCAGTATCGATACATCCGGCGAGCTCCTGCACAAGCGCGGCTATAAACAGGCCGTCGCCAAGGCCCCGATACGCGAAACCCTCGCCGCGCTCTTCCTGCGCCAGTGCGGCTATGCGGGCACGGAGCCGGTCCTTGACCCGATGTGCGGTTCGGGCACCTTCGTCGTAGAGGCCGCCGAGATTGCCGCTGGCCTGGCGCCGGGCCGGGCGCGGGAATTCGCTTTCGAGCAGCTGGTCGGCTTTGATCAGGCGGCCTGGGACAAGATGCGAATCCCGCGCGAACCGCGCGAGACCGATCTGCGCTTTTACGGCTCGGACCGCGACGCCGGCGCCATCCGCGTCGCCCGTGACAATGCCGAACGCGCCGGCGTGTCGCATCTGACGCAATTCCAGCAATGCCCCGTCTCCGAGCTGGAGGTGCCCGATGGCCCGCCCGGCCTGGTGATGATCAACCCGCCCTACGGCACCCGCATCGGCAACAAGACCGCCCTCCAGGGCCTCTATCGCGGCCTCGGCAAGACACTGATGACCCGCTTTGCCGGCTGGCGGGTCGGGCTGGTCACCACCGAAGTCTCGCTCGCCAAGGCGACGCGCCTGCCGTTTGGCGCGCCGGGGCCTTATATCGATCATGGCGGGTTGAAAGTGCGGTTGTTCCGGACTGAGGTGTTGGGGTAGGGGGCTCCGCCCCCTTCTTTTTCCAATAAAACAATAGTTTGTCATCCCTGACGGATGCCCGGAAGCGAAGCTGTCCGGGCGCAGATCAGGGACCCAGACGCCCGACAGATGGCCGCTTGTCTCACTGGTTGGGCGACAGAAACTCCACTGTGGCGCGTCTGGGTCCCGAGTCTGCGCCCCGCCTGCGCGGGGCATCCGCCCGGGATGACAAGGGTTTGTTTTTTGGGTGTAAATTGCATATCGAGGATGACGGGCGCGGCGGCGGCCGGCATGGCACCTTATCCCCGCCCTCAGCCAATTATCCCACATCACCCCGGCGAAGGCCGCGACCCCGGGCCAGCAAGTGCGGAGCCGGGCCGAGCGAGGTCCTGACTTGCGTCAGGATGACGATTTTTGAGCCAACTTATCCCCGCCCCCTCGCACCTGGCCCATAATCACCGCATCGGCAGCCGAGCGGGGCGTTTCTAGACCGTCTGGTGATGTGGTGGCCGTGCGATGCCTCGAGTGGACGGGAAATAACGGTCCCGGACCATGAAAGAGCGGACGAGAGAGACGGCGATCCTGGAGGCTCGCCCACTGACGGTGCCCAGACCCTGATACCGGCCACGGCCGGGACGTGACAGATAGGGGTCTGAACGGGCGGATTGGCGCGACCGGGGGTGACGTCCCGACAGGGCCAGTCTACCCCTCGCGATGGTGGGGTGAGGCCAAGCGGCCCACAGAGTCGGCAGGCTTAGAATTCGTTGGACAAGACAAGTCGCGGCGTCTGGAAAAACATCGCGTGCGGGAAGATCCGAAGGATCGGATTTTCACTAAAGCGCTTAATGAGACAAGGGTTCGACGGATCTTCCCGTGCATCCCGCCTGGTCACTGCCCATCCCTCCAGCGGTTCGCCGCGTGGAGATTTTGGTGTGCGCTGGAGCATTTTCAGCAAAAGTGGGAACCGGTTTTGCGGTTCGAAAATGCGAAAAAACAAGGATTCGCGCCGCATCAGCGGCGCTAGATGTCCAGCGTGCTGATTTCCGGCGCATGTTCCTGGATATAGGCGAAGCGCAATTCCGGCTTCTTGCCCATCAGGGTTTCCACCAGTGCCTCGACCGTCGGCAAACCGCCCTCGGGGATGGTGACGCGCGCCAGGGTGCGCACGCCGGGATCCATGGTGGTGGTTTTCAGCTGCGCCGGGGTCATTTCGCCGAGGCCCTTGAAGCGGCCGATATCGACCTTGGCCGAGCCCTTGAACTCGTCGCGCAGGAGCTGGTCACGATGGATTTCATCGCGGGCATAGAGGGTGTGGCTGCCCTGGGTCAGGCGGAAGAGCGGTGGCTGGGCCAGATAGAGGCGGCCGGCATGGATCAGCTCGGGCATGGAGGTGAAGAAGAATGTGATCAGCAGGGCAGCGATATGGGCACCGTCGACATCGGCATCGGTCATGATGACGATGCGCTGATAGCGCAATTCCTCAAGCTTGAATTTCGAGCCGGTCTGGCAGCCCAGCGCCAGTTGCAGATCGCTGATCTCCTGATTCGCCGCGACCTTGTCGCTGGCCGAGGAGACGACATTGATGATCTTGCCGCGCAGGGGCAGGATGGCTTGTGTCTTGCGATTGCGCGCCTGTTTGGCCGAACCGCCGGCGGAATCACCCTCGACCAGGAAGAGCTCGGTGCCATCGGCATCGGCGCGCGAGCAATCGGCCAGCTTTCCCGGCAGGCGCAGGCGGCGCGAGGCCGACTGGCGCTTGACGGTCTTTTCCTTGCGGCGGCGCAGCCGGTCCTCGGCGCGTTCGATCGCCCATTCGACCAGTTTGGTCGCTTCCTTCGGAGAGCCGGCCAGCCAGTGATCGAACTGGTCGCGTACGGCCATCTCGACCAGTTTGGCCGCTTCCGGCGAGGCGAGTCTTTCCTTGGTCTGGCCCTGGAATTCCGGCTCGCCGATAAAGACCGAGACCAGCGACCCGGCTCCGCCGAGCACATCATCGGGGGTGATCAGGGCCGCTTTCTTGGCGTGGCTGTGATCGGCATAGGCGCGCAGACCCTTGGTGATGGCGGCGCGGAAACCCTGTTCATGCGTGCCGCCCTGGGGTGTTGGCACGGTGTTACAAAAAGTCTGGCAAAACCCGTCGGCCTCGCTGCCAAAACCATTGCTCGACCAGGCCATCGCCCATTCGACACCGCCGCCATCATCGGGGCGCTCGACCTTGCCTGTGAAGGCTTCGCTCGTGACCAGGGCGGATTTGCCCGTCATTTCCGCGAGCCGGTCGGCCAGCCCGCCGGGGAAGCACAACACGGTCTCGGACGGGATGTCCGTGCCCTCGACCATGGATTCAGGGCAGCGCCACAAAATCTTGACGCCGCGGCGCAGGAAGGCTTTCGACCGTGCCATCGCATAGACGCGCGCCGGGCTGACCTTCATCTTGTCGCCGAAAATCTCGGTATCGGGCAGGAAGCGGATGCGGGTGCCGCGGCGATTGGCGGTCGCGCCGACGCGGACGATCGGGCCGAGCGGCAGGCCGCGCGAGTAATTCTGCGACCAAAGGACTTTTTCGCGGGCGACTTCAACCTCGAGCACCGAGGAGAGGGCGTTGACGACGGAAATGCCGACGCCGTGCAGACCGCCGGAGGTCTTGTACGCCTTGTCGGAGAACTTGCCGCCAGCATGCAATATGGTCAGCACGACTTCCAGCGCCGACTTGTCGGGGAATTTCGGGTGCGGGTCGACCGGGATGCCGCGGCCATTATCGGTGACGGTGATATAGCCGTCCTCATCGAGCGAGACCTCGATCCGGTCGGCCCAGCCGGCCACGGCCTCATCCATCGAATTGTCGAGGATTTCGGCGAAGAGATGGTGATAGGCGCGCTCATCCGTGCCGCCAATATACATGCCCGGCCGGCGGCGCACGGCTTCCAGGCCTTCGAGGACCTCGATCTGGGCGGCGGAATAGCCTGCCGGCGGCGTCGCATCAGGGATGGGCGCAGGCGAGGCGGAAAACAGGTCGGATTGCGAACTTGGTGATGACATCGGGTCAACATGCCCGAGTCGGCGCCTCTAGGGGAGATTCAAAACAGCCAAAAACGGTGGGAAAGCCGCCGCTCACAGCCATTGATCTGCGTTTGATAGCGCTCCGCGTCGCGGGCGACATCGGCGGCGACATTCACCAGCCAGCCCTTGGACCGATACGAGCCGCGGTTAAAACCGCCATGGCCCTCATGATAAGACAGGTAGAGATCGCGCGCATTGTCTGAAGCGATGCCGGATAACTGCCGGCTCTTGGAGGCGTACCAGCCGACGAAATCGACGGCGTCACCGAAATTATTGCGATTGGCGCCGCCGCGTCCGGTGTCCTCGCGATACCAGTCCCAGGTGCCGTCGAGCGCCTGGGCATAGCCATACGCGCTGGAGGGGCGGCGGCCCGGAATAACGCCGAACAGGCGGTTGCGTGCCGGCCGGGCATGGGCGTTGAAACTGGATTCACGCTTGAGGATGGCCAATTGCACGCCGGGCGGCACGCCCCAGCGGCGCTCGGTGCGCTGGATCGCGCGCCACCAGGCACGATTGTCTTCCAGGATCAGGCACACATCCGCCGTCTGCGACGGGGTTGGCGTCGTGCAGGCAGTCAGGCCGGCAAGGGCCAGGCAGACGAGGAGGACGGCTGGTTTCATGCCGTGCAGTCTGGCTTGCCAGGGTTAATCGAGTCTTGCCGCTTGCCGGCGGTGCTAGAACACCATCCGCATCACGAGCCGGGCCGTGTGGCGAATGAAGTCCTCGCGCAGGTCGGCATCATAATCGAAGGAGAAGACCGAATAGCCCGATCCCGCCGCAATCCCGAAGCCGAAGATGAAGCCGGTCCCGGGAATCTGCTGCGAGCGCAGGGTGAAAGTGTCGTCATAATCGACGAAATGAGCGTCGGTCTGGGTTTCCCCGCCGCTGAACTCATTGCGGAAACCCGCTTCGATATGGGGCGACCACCAGCTGTCATTGCCGGCATAGCGGGCGCCGAGGGTCATCATCGCGGTGGCCGAAAAACTGCTCGATTCACGGTCCGAGACGACCAGGTCGACGCCGGAGCCGCCGCCGGTTTCGGTGTAGGAACCTTCATAGAGGCCGAGATAATCGATCGATGCCGACGGGCGGAGATAATAATTGCCGGTGGTAAAGTCACGGCCGAGACGGGCCGATGCGGCGACATGATAACCGCTCCAGCTCGCCGAGGGCGAGGCGGTGTAATCGGCGATCACGATGCGGCGGTTGTGCTCGAAACTGTCAAACCCGACGGCGCCATAGATATCCAGTGTGGTTTCGCCGAATTGCGAGCCGGCATAGGCGCCGATCTGGCCCGATACAGCCGACATCGGATCATCAAAGCCGTCGACCTCGGAAATCTCGCTGGCCGAGCCGACGAAATTGATCCCGGCGGCATAGAAGGGACCGAAAGGCTGGTCGAAACCGACCGCCAGGCCGAGGCCGTGGCCGCGATAGCCCGGACCGAAGGACGTGCCGGCGCGGTCGGCATAATAGCCAAATTCCTGCACCCAAAGCCCGCCGGTATTGTCGGGGCTGCGGCGCACCGCATCAAGCCGGTTGGCGAGGGCACCAACGGCACTGTCATTGGTGGCGAGGGCAAACTGGATGGCGCTGGCAGCATATTCCGGCAGCAATTGGTCATAGGCCTGGAAGAAATCACGCTCGGTCGTCAGCGAGGCGATCGCGGCTCCCAGTTCGGCATCATTTTGCCAGACCGAATAGGTCGCGGCATAGGCACCGGCCTGATTGGCATTCATGCCGAGCTGTTCAGCGGTACGACGCTGCAGGGTCAGCGTCAGCGAATTGGCATCATTCGGATCGAAATTCAGCGCTGCCTCGTAGAGATAGGGCGCTGTGGTATCCTGGAGCACATCCAGGGCTTCCTCGATCACCAGGCTGTCAGCCGTCAGCACGACATAGGTCGCGCCTTCGCCAATCAGATTGGTCAGGGCGGAGGTGATCCGCGAACCGGCTTCAAACGTGACCGTGCCGGAGGCATTGATGAAGGCGGCGACATCGAGATCGTGGTTGACCTCGAAGCTCAACACAGCGCCTTCGCCCAAGCGGGCATCGCTGATCACCGTATTGGTTGCGGCGCCCAGTTCCAGGGTGGCGTTGTCGACACTGATCGACAGATCGCCATCGGAATCATGGAGCGCACCGGAGACAAGGCTGCCGCCGGTGATGACCAGCTGATCGGCGCCTGCGCCGAAGCTGAGGCTGCCGCTCACGGTACCGGCTTCAACCTGCAACAGGTCGTCGCCGCTGCCGAACAGGACATCGCCATAGATCGCAAGATTGACATCTTCGTCGACGCCGTCGCGGCGATATTGGCGTACCAGGGTGGCGGTCGTGGCGTGCGAAAGATCCAGCGCGACGGTTTCGTGCGCGACTTCGTCGGCGGTGGTGGGCGCACTATAAAGCGCGGAAATGACGCCGGAGTTCACCACCGAGGTCAGGCTGCCGGACAGATCGCGAACAGCAACAGCGCTGGCGCCTTCGACGCCATTGGCGAACAGGGTGTCTTCATTGACCAGCGAGGGGAGATAGGCCCCGGACTCGATCATGAGGACGCGTGCCGTGGCGCCGGTGCCGACGGCAGTCGCGCGCAGCTCGTCGATATTGGTGATCAGGGGAATGATCGCACCAGAACCGAGGCTGATCGTCGTCGCCACGGCTTCCGCGCCGGGAATGCCATAGGCGAAGGAGCTGACAATGCCGTCATTGAACATGCCGCCGGTGAGGGTTGCGGTCGTACCCGCACCGCCTGCGATGCGGATCGTGTTCGAATCGACACCGTCGAGATCGCCGCTTGACGTGACATTGCCGCGAATGACGAAGCTGTAGCCAAGATGCTGGGCGTCCTGGCTTTCATCGACATCCGTGGTGTCGGGATCATCTTCGACCGCCGCGATGACGACTTCGCCGAGCACGATATCGCTGGCGCCGGCGAAAATATTCAACGTGGGTGCCGAGCCGCGCGTCGAAAGCTGGGAGTTGATCTCGGTGGGCGTATCGATGGTCGGACCGCCAATATAAAGGCCGCCCCCGACACTGCCGCTGAGCACGACCGCGCCGCCACCCTGACGCATGTCATCGTCTTCGAGCTGCTCGAGATAGGATTCGCTCGGGCGTGCCAGGAAACGGTAACCGGTCGTATTGATGCTGCCGCGCAGGGTTATCGCGCCGTCGACATCGCCGAGCACGGAAACGCCAACTGTGCCGTCACCGGTGGCAGAGATGACACCGGCAACATTCAGATCCCCGGAAAGATTGTCCTGGATGTCGATCGCTGCCGAACGGTCGCCGACGATGGTGAGGCGGCCGCGATAATCGACCGAACCATCAATGCCGGTGAGAACACGAATGCCGGCGGAATCATTGCCGCGGACGATTATCTGGCTGCTGGTGGAGAACAGGATGTCACCCGTGAAGACCGCAGCGCCATCGACCAGAACCGCAACCCGGTTGCCACCGATCGCGCCGGGACCATCAAGATCGCCGTCCTCATCGGTGTCGGTCGGGAAGGTTTCGCTGGTAACGACGATCTGGCTGGTGCTGGTGAAGTCGCCGGTATTTCCGCCGACGATGTTGACGCCAACGCCACCATCCGCGTCGGTGGTGACGGAGATCACACCGCCCTGGGTGATGCTGTTATCGCTGTCCAGCGTGACCGCCGGCGTGTCGGTCGTCGTCCGCGTCACGCGGCCGGAACTGGTAATCACAATATTGTCGGCACCGCCGCCATCACCCGAAGTCGAGGTGGCGATCGGGTCGGTAATGGCCGTGGTGACTTCGCGGTCCGCGAAGGCGGCAGGCGCTGCGACAGTCAGCGATACAAGGGCGCTGGCAAACATAAAACGGCGACGCATACCGACTCCTGAACATCCTGGCCGAAAACAGTTCGGCAAAATCGACCTGATTTGTAGCGAATGCAAGACGACTCGTCGACCGTTCTGACGAGCCAAACGCATACAGGCACGGCCGGGATTGCTCCCGGCCGTGCGGCATTGACAGCTCTGACGGGCGAATTGAGCCCTAGCAGGCGTAATACATGTCGAATTCAACCGGATGCGGGTGCATCTCCAGGCGCAGGACTTCTTCCATCTTCAGCTCGATATAGGCGTCGATCTGGTCATCATCCATAACGCCGCCCTTCTTGAGGAAGTCGCGGTCGGCGTCGAGCGATTCGAGGGCTTCGCGCAGCGAACGGCAAACCGTTGGAATGCCTTTCAATTCCTGCGGCGGCAGGTCGTAGAGATCCTTGTCCATCGGATCGCCCGGATCGATCCGGTTCTCAATCCCGTCGAGGCCGGCCATCAGCAGTGAGGCGAAGGTGAGGTAGGGATTACCGGCTGGATCGGGGAAGCGGGTTTCAAGCCGCTTGGCTTTCGGCGAACTCACCCAGGGGATGCGGATCGAGGCCGACCGGTTGCGGGCTGAATAGGCCAGCAGGACCGGGGCTTCATAGCCGGGAACGAGACGCTTATAGCTATTCGTGCTGGCATTGGCGAAGGCATTGATCGCGCGGGCATGTTTGATGATGCCGCCGATATAATGCAGGCAGGTTTCCGACAGATCGGCATAACGGTCGCCGGCGAAGACCGGATTGCCATTCTTCCAGATGGACTGGTGGACATGCATGCCGGTGCCATTGTCATTCCACATCGGCTTGGGCATGAAGGTCGCGGTCTTGCCATAGGCATGGGCGACCATCTTGACCGTGTATTTATACATCTGCATGCGGTCGGCCATGGTGGTCAGCGTGTCGAACTTCATGCCGAGTTCGTGCTGGGCCGGCGCCACTTCATGATGGTGTTTTTCCGGTTTCAGGCCGAGCTCCTCGAGCACGGAGAGCATCTCGGTGCGCATGTCCTGGCAGGTATCGACCGGGTTGACCGGGAAATAGCCGCCCTTCGGCCCGGGCCGGTGGCCCATATTGCCGCCTTCATAATGACGGCCGGAGTTTTGCGTCATCTCCTCGCTATCGATCGAATAGCTCGTTTCAGCCTGGCCCGTCGTGTAGCGCACATCGTCGAAGATAAAGAATTCCGCTTCCGGTCCGATATAGGCAGTGTCGCCGATCCCGGTCGAGGCGAGGAAGGATTCGGCCTTCTTCGCGGTGGTGCGTGGGTCGCGATTATAGGCTTCGCCGGTGCCCGGCTCGAGAACGTCGCACAACAGGATCATGGTCGGCTGCTGGTAGAACGGATCCATGAACATGGCGCTCGGGTCGGGCTTGAGCACCATGTCGGACTCATTGATCGCCTTCCAGCCGGCGATCGAGGAGCCGTCAAACATGATGCCGTCCTCGAAGAAGTCCTCATTCACTTCGGACCGGTCGAAGGTGACATGCTGCAGCTTGCCGCGCGGGTCGGTGAAGCGCAGGTCGACATATTTGATGTCTTCATCATGCAGTTTCTTGATAATTTCGTTGGACATGGGCCAGGCTCCGAATTTGCTGGGCGGCGACAGGGGAGGGTTTAAAGCGCGTCGAGGCCGGTTTCCCCGGTCCGGATGCGGATGACGTGTTCGATCGGGCTGACGAAGATCTTGCCATCGCCGATACGGCCGGTCTGGGCGGCGTTCTGGATCGCCTCGATGGCGGCTTCGACCCGGTCCGCGGGCAGTACCAGCTCGATCTTGATCTTGGGCAGGAAGTCGACGACGTATTCGGCACCGCGATACAGCTCGGTATGGCCTTTCTGACGGCCAAAGCCCTTGGCTTCAATGACAGTCAGGCCTTGCACGCCGATCTCCTGCAGTGCTTCCTTCACGTCATCAAGCTTGAACGGTTTGATGATGGCTTCGATTTTCTTCATGACCGACTCCGAATTCCTTGGGATGACGCTAGTGATGCGCTTGTGCGTTACAAGAGGCAAATGATCCGGGCTAGTATTCCCGCTCACAAATGCCTCACGAACGGGCAGTTGTGCTGCACAATGGAGCGATGATGCCTCTCGACGTGCTCAAGACCGCTGATTGCGGCGCGTGTGACCGCTTTGCCGCCAGCGCCGGTGTGCCGGGTTCGGCATTGATGGAGGCCGCCGGTCTTGCCGTCGCCCGGGCGATCCTGACGCGCTGGGCCCGGCGTCCGGCGCTGATTCTTTGCGGACCAGGCAATAATGGCGGTGATGGCTTGGTTTGTGCCCGGATCTTGCGGCAGGCCGGCTGGCCAGTGCGGCTTGCGCTGCTGGGCGATCCGGCGGGTCTCAGAGGCGATGCCGCCGCGGCGCTGGCGCTCTGGGACGGGCCGGTCGAGGCCATGACAGCAGGATCGCTGGGCGATGCCGGCCTCGTCGTCGATGCGATATTTGGTGCCGGGCTGAGCCGGCCGCTGGATGGCGTTGCGGCGCAACTCGCCATGACCCTTGCAGAGCGTTCAATGCCGGTGATTGCCATTGACCTGCCCAGCGGCATTGGCGGTGATCGCCCCGATCCGGACGGGATCACCTTGCGCGCTGACCTCACTGTGACTTTTCACGCCCGCAAGCCGGCCCATTGCCTCGAGCCGGCGGCCTCGCTGTGCGGCGAGTTGGTGGTCGCCGATATCGGAATCCCCGAGGGCTGGCGCGATGCCGTCACGCCGTTGGGCCGCATCAATGAGGCGGCGCTCTGGCACGGCGCATTGCCCGCGCCGACTGCGGGCACACACAAGCATCAGCGCGGCCGTCTTGTCGTGTTCTCCGGTGGCGCGTCCTCGACCGGCGCGGCGCGGCTGGCGGCCATGGCAGGACTGCGCGCCGGCGCCGGTCTGGTGACGCTGGCCAGTCCGGGTTCGGCGATGCTGGTCAATGCCGGTGCCCTGACGGCCGTGATGCTCAAGCGCTGGGATAGCGAGGCGGATAGTGGCGAATTTCTCACCACGCTGAGGGCCAGCGCCGCCGTGATCGGTCCGGCCGCCGGGGTCGGCGAGACGACTCGCCGGGCGGTCTGCGAGGCCCTGGCCCAGCCGGCGCCGCTGGTGCTCGACGCCGATGCGCTGACCTCATTCGAGAACAGGCCGGTAGACTTGTTTGAGCGGCTGCGCCGCATTGATGTCATCACGCCTCACGCCGGTGAGTTCGAACGCCTCTTTCCCGGCTTGCTCGCAGCATCCGACAATCGAATCGATGCGGCGATCGAGGCGGCGCGGCTGACCGGCTGTGTCGTGCTGCTCAAGGGCGCCGATACGGTGATTGCCGCGCCGGGGCAGGGCGTGGTGATCAATCGTCATGCCAGCCCGGCGCTGGCCACGGCGGGCAGTGGTGATGTCCTTGCGGGTCTGATTGGGGGGCTTCTGGCCCA